>NZ_JBFAWH010000029.1:0-81607 GCF_040680235.1 Streptomyces sp. NPDC052101 | reverse complement strand
ACGCTCCCCCGCGCTCGACTGCGCTCGCGCGGGGGGACCCCCACCGTCGACTCCCTCCTCCGCCTTGCAGCTGCACGCACCAGACGCCGCGGGGCCCGCCCTCCGGGCGGACGACGGGAATCCGACGACAGGCCCTAACCGCCGGACGCCCCCGCTTCCCCCAGGGGCAGGGCCGGGTGCACAGCGTGCCGGGCCCGGCCCCCGCGGGTCTTGGAGAAAAGCGCACCGCGGTCGGGGCCGAGCACCAGGCTCGTCGCCTCGCCCGCCATCCGGTCGGCCGCCGCGCTCGCGGCCGGCAGCCGCCGGGCCGCCAGGAACTCCCCGGGCGTGCAGCCGGTCATGGCCTTGAACTCGCCGCTGAAATGGGCCTGGTCGTAGTACCCGCACAGCGCCGCGGTCTCCGCCTGCCCGTGTCCCGCGGCCAGCAGCCGCCGGGCCCGCTGCATCCGCAGCACCCGGGCCGCCGCCTTCGGGGGCAGGCCGATCTGTTCCCGGAAGCGGTTCTCCAGGTGCCGTACGCTCCAGCCCGCTTCCTCGGCCAGCCGGGGCACCGGAAGCCGGCCGGCGCTGCGCCGCAGCAGCGACCAGGCGTACACCACCCGCTCGGACGCGGGCGGGCCCGCGCGGAGCCGTTCCAGCAGCACCTGGTCGAGCAGCGCGAACCGCTCCGGCCAGCCGGGCAGCGCGGCGAGCGCGGCGGCGAGGTCGCCGAGCGGCAGACCCGCCGAGTCGGCCAACTCGTCCGGATCCAGCGAGCGGTTGGCCAGTTCGTACTGCTCCGTGCCGAACAGCGTGAACGCCGTCCATGGCGCGAGCAGCACCTCGATGCCGGAGAGACGGCCCGCGTGTTCACCGAGGGCGGGCGCGGTGGTCAGCCCGTTGACGAGGGACACCAGGTTCACCGGGGGCCGCCCCGCGCGCGTGATGCGCAGCGGCGCCTCGAAGCCCAGCAGCAGCGTGGCCGCCCCGATCGGCGCCTCCAGTCGCCGCCGCGGCCGGTCCAGGGTCACCCGTATCCCGCGATAACTGATCACTCCCGGCCGTAACGCCGGATGGGGCCGAGCAGGCACGGTCAGCACGGCGCCCATGCTACGAGCGCCACGGGCGACGCCGTAGAGGCTCGGGCGGCCCCGTGAGGCCGGGCGCCGATCCGGTCCGGATACGGGACAGTGAGGAGAAAGCGACACCAGGGCTGGTCCGAATGTCTGGACAAACTATTGACAGGGTTCGGCGTACGGGACTAGAAAGCCGGGAAGAGCCATGACGAAGGGAAGCCGATGGCCTACGACCTGATCACCATGGGGCGGATCGGAGTGGACCTCTACCCGCTGCAAACCGGTGTGCCGCTCGCCCAGGTGTCGTCCTTCGGCAAGTTCCTCGGCGGGTCGGCGACGAACGTCGCGGTCGCCGCGGCCCGGCTCGGCCGGCGCACCGCCGTGATCACCCGGACGGGCGACGACCCGTTCGGCAGCTATCTGCACGAGGCGCTGCGCGGCTTCGGCGTCGACGACCGCTGGGTCACCCCGGTCCCCGGCCTGCCGACCCCGGTCACCTTCTGCGAGGTCTTCCCGCCGGACGACTTCCCGCTCTACTTCTACCGGCAGCCCAAGGCGCCCGACCTGGAGATCGACGCCCACGAGCTGGACCTCGACGCCATCCGCGAGGCCCGTGTCTTCTGGGTCACCGGCACCGGCCTGAGCGAGGAGCCCAGCCGTACGGCCACCCTCGCGGCCCTCGCCCACCGGGCCAGGTCCGGCATCACCGTCTTCGACCTCGACTGGCGTCCGATGTTCTGGAAGGACCCCGACGCGGCCCGCCCCTTCTACGCCGAGGCCCTGAAGCACACCACCGTCGCCGTCGGAAACCTCGACGAGGTGGAGGTCGCCACCGGGGTGCGCGAGCCGCATGCCGCCGCCCGCGCGCTGCTCGACGCCGGGGTCGGGACCGCCGTGGTCAAACAGGGGCCCGAGGGCGTACTCGCCGTGAACAGCAGGGGCGAGTCGGCCGAGGTCCCGCCCCTCCCCGTCACCGTCCTCAACGGCCTCGGCGCCGGAGACGCCTTCGGCGGCTCCCTCTGCGACGGCCTTCTCGAAGGCCGGGACCTGGAGACGATCATGCGGCACGCCAACGCGGCCGGCGCCATCGTCGCCTCCCGTCTGGAATGCTCCTCGGCGATGCCCACCCCGGACGAGGTGGCCGCCGCGCTCGACGCCGGAGCGGTGCTGTGAGGGCCGGCCGGGTCACGGGCACGCACACCGAGGGCGGGGACGCCGGCCGGCACCCCCGCGTCGACGTGGCCGACCTCGTCCGCATCCGCACCCACCACCCCGAGGCGATCGCCGAGGCCGCCGCCCGCCGGGCCCGCCGCCCGCTGCTCGACGAGAACGGCAAGCTGATGATCGTCGCCGCCGACCACCCGGCGCGCGGCGCGCTCGGTGTCGGCGACCGCAGGCTCGCCATGGCCAACCGCGCCGACCTGCTGGAACGGCTGTGCCTGGCACTGAGCCGGCCCGGCGTCGACGGCGTGCTCGCCACCGCCGACATCCTCGACGACCTGCTGCTGCTCGGCGCCCTCGACCACAAGGTGGTCATGGGCTCCATGAACCGGGGCGGACTGCAGGGCGCCAGCTTCGAGCTGGACGACCGCTTCACCGGCCACCGCCCCGAGGACATCCAGCGGCTCGGCTTCGACGCGGGCAAGCTGCTGCTGCGCATCGACTACGACGACCCCGGCTCGCTCACCACGCTGGAGTCCACCGCCCGCGCCATCGACGAGATGGCCGCGCGCCGGCTGCCGGTGTTCGTGGAGCCGTTCCTCAGCCGCCGCACCCCCGAGGGGAAGGTCAGGAACGACCTGTCGGCCGAGGCGGTCACCAAGTCCATCGCCATCGCCTCCGGCCTCGGCGGCTCCTCCGCCTACACCTGGCTGAAGGTGCCCGTCACCGAGGACCCCGACGACATGGCCCGGGTCATGGAGACCTCCACGCTGCCGGCCGTGCTGCTCGGCGGCGACATCGGCGACTCCCCCGAGGACCAGGTCGCCGCGTACGAGAAGTGGCGCGGCGCGCTCCAACTGCCCACCGTGCGCGGCCTGGTGGTCGGCCGCTCGCTGCTGTACCCGGCGGACGGCGATGTGGCCGCCGCCGTGGACACCGCCGTAGGACTGCTGTGAGGGCCGCATGACCAGCACCGACCTGCATCTGCCCAAGGGCGCCACCGCGAACGACCGGTACGCCGTCGACATCGATCCCAAGTTGGCCGGCTGGACACACAGCAGCCTGCGTGTCGTCGAGTTGGCGCCCGGCGGCAGCCATACCTTCACCACCGGGGACAGTGAATGGATCGTACTTCCGCTGGAAGGCGGATGTACCGTACAAATTGAGGACGACGAGTTCCAACTCCGGGGCCGGGACAGCGTGTTCGCGGACGTCTCCGACTTCGCGTATGTTCCCCGGGACACCCGGGTCCAGATCGCCTCCGGCGCGGGAGGCCGCTTCGCCCTGGCAGGAGCGAAGTGCGAGCGACGACTCCCCGCCCGCTACGGCCCCGCGCCGGAGGTCCCCGTCGAGCAGCGCGGCAGCGGCAGCTGCGCCCGCCGGGTGCGCAACTTCGCCTCCGCCGCCTCCTTCGACTGCGACAGGCTGATCGCCGTCGAGGTGATCACCCCGGGCGGCAACTGGTCCTCGTACCCGCCGCACAAGCACGACGAGCACCGGCCGGGCGAGGAGTCCGAGCTGGAGGAGATCTACTACTTCGAGATCGACGGCCCGAAGGGGCTCGGCTACCAGCGGGTGTTCCCCTCGCGCGAGGGCGGCTCCGATGTCCTCGCCGAGGTCCGTTCCGGTGACGTCGTCCTCGTCCCCGACGGCTGGCACGGCCCGTCCATCGCCCAGCCCGGACACGACATGTACTACCTGAACGTCATGGCGGGCCCGGGGGAGACGCGGGAGTGGCGGATCTGCTTCCACCCCGACCACACCGAGACCACAGGGGGATACCGATGACGATCCGGCTGACCGTCGCCCAGGCGCTCGTCCGCTTCCTCGCCGCCCAGTACACCGAACGCGACGGCGAGCGACAGCGGCTGATCGGCGCCACCTGGGGCATCTTCGGCCACGGCAATGTCGCGGGGCTCGGCCAGGCGCTGATCGAGTACGCCGAGGCGATGCCGTACCACCAGGGCCGCAACGAGCAGTCCATGGTGCACGCGGCCGTCGGCTACGCCCGCCAGTCGAACCGGCTGTCCACGCACGCGGTGACGACGTCGATCGGCCCTGGCGCCACCAACCTGGTCACCGGCGCCGCCCTCGCCACGATCAACCACCTCCCCGTGCTGCTCCTGCCCGGTGACGTCTTCGCCACCCGCCCCGCCGACCCGGTGCTGCAGCAGCTGGAGCTGCCCTACGCGGGCGATGTGTCGGTCAACGACACCCTGCGCCCGGTGTCGCGGTACTTCGACCGCGTCACCCGGCCGGAGGCGCTGATCCCGTCGGCCCTGCAGGCCATGCGGGTGCTCACCGACCCCGTGGAGACCGGCGCGGTCACGCTCGCCCTGCCGCAGGACGTACAGGCGGAGGCCTTCGACTGGCCGGAGGAGTTCTTCTCGACGCGCGTGTGGACGGTACGACGGCCGGGCGCGGACCCGACCGAGCTGGCCGAGGCGGTCCGGGCGATCCGCCGGGCGCGGCGGCCCCTCGTCATCGCGGGCGGCGGGGTCCACCACAGCCGTGCCGAGGCGGCCCTCGCCGAGTTCGCCGAGGCCACCGGCATCCCGGTCGCCTCCACCCAGGCCGGCAAGGGCTCGCTGAACCACGACCACCCGCAGGACGTCGGCGGGGTCGGCCACACCGGCACCGCGACCGCCGACGAGCTGGCCCGCACGGCGGACCTGGTGATCGGCGTCGGCACCCGCTACACCGACTTCACCACCGCCTCCGGCACCCTCTTCGAGAACCCGGACGTCCGCTTCCTCAACCTCAACATCGCGCCCTTCGACGGCCACAAGCTCTCCGGACTCCCGCTGGTCGCCGACGCCCGCAGCGGCCTGGGCGAGCTGACCGAGGCGCTGGTGATGCACGGCCACCGGGTGGCGGAGCCGTACGTCGCCGAGTACACCGAGGACAAGGAGCGCTGGGAGCAGCGCGTCGACGCCTGCTTCGAGGCCGGCGAGATCGACGTACGGCCGACCCAGCCGCAGGTCATCGGCGCCCTGGACGCCCTGGTGGACGAGTCCGACATCATCGTCAACGCGGCCGGCTCGCTCCCCGGCGATCTGCACAAGCTGTGGCGGGCGCGGTCGGCGGACCAGTACCACCTGGAGTACGGCTACTCCTGCATGGGCTACGAGATCCCGGCCGCGCTCGGGGTGAAGCTCGCCGCGCCGGAGCGGAACGTATGGGCGCTGGTCGGCGACGGCACCTATCTGATGATGCCGACCGAGATCGTGACCGCCGTGCAGGAGGGGATCGCGATCAAGGTGCTGCTGGTGCAGAACCACGGGTACGCGTCCATCGGGGGGCTCTCGGAGTCGGTGGGCGGCGAGCGGTTCGGCACCGCCTATCGCTTCCAGGCCGAGGACGGGACCTATACGGGCGCCCCGCTGCCCGTCGATCTCGCCGCCAACGCGGCCAGCCTGGGCATGCGGGTCCTGCGTGCCAAGACCGTACGGGACCTGCGCGCGGCGCTCGCCGAGGCGCGGGCCGCCGACACTCCCACATGTGTCTACGTGGAGACCGAAACGTCCGACACTGTGTCGGGCGCGCCTCCGGCGCAGGCCTGGTGGGATGTTCCTGTGGCCGAGACCGCGACCCGACCGTCCGCGGTCAAGGCACGTGAGCTGTACGAACGGCACGTCTCGACCCGACGCCGCCATCTGTCATAAGGAGTCTCTGGGCATGACGAAGATCGTCAACCACTGGATCGGCGGCAAGACCGCCGAAGGCGCGTCGGGCACGTACGGGCCGGTCACCGACCCGGCGACCGGCGCGGTCACCACGAAGGTCGCGTTCGCCTCGGTGGAGGAGGTGGACACGGCGGTAGCGGCCGCGAAGGATGCCTTCACGACCTGGGGCCGGTCCTCGCTGGCCCAGCGGACCACCATCCTCTTCAAGTTCCGGGCGCTGCTGGACGCCAACCGGGACGCGATCGCCGAGCTGATCACCTCCGAGCACGGCAAGGTGCACTCCGACGCGCTCGGCGAGGTCGCGCGCGGCCTGGAGATCGTCGACCTGGCCTGTGGCATCAACGTGCAGCTGAAGGGCGAGCTGTCCACGGAGGTCGCCAGCCGGGTCGACGTGGCGGCGATCCGCCAGCCGCTCGGTGTCGTCGCCGGCATCACGCCGTTCAACTTCCCGGCGATGGTCCCGATGTGGATGTTCCCGATCGCCATCGCGTGCGGCAACACCTTCGTGCTGAAGCCGTCCGAGAAGGACCCGTCGGCCTCGATCAAGATCGCCGAGCTGCTCTCCGAGGCCGGTCTGCCGGACGGCGTCTTCAACGTCGTGCACGGCGACAAGGTGGCCGTGGACCGGCTGCTGGAGCACCCGGACGTCAAGGCCGTCTCCTTCGTCGGCTCGACCCCGATCGCCCGCTACATTCACACCACCGCCTCCGCCAACGGCAAGCGCGTGCAGGCCCTCGGCGGCGCCAAGAACCACATGCTGGTCCTGCCGGACGCCGACCTGGACGCGGCCGCCGACGCCGCGGTGAGCGCCGCCTACGGCTCCGCGGGCGAGCGCTGCATGGCGATCTCGGCCGTCGTCGCGGTCGGCTCGATCGGCGACACGCTGGTGGAGAAGATCCGCGAGCGCGCCGAGAAGATCAAGATCGGTCCGGGCAACGACCCGACCTCCGAGATGGGCCCGCTGATCACCAAGGTGCACCGCGACAAGGTGGCCTCCTATGTCGAGGGCGCGGCCGCCGAGGGCGCCGAGGTCGTGCTCGACGGCACCGGCTACACCGTCGAGGGCTTCGAGGACGGCCACTGGATCGGCATCTCGCTGCTCGACAAGGTGCCGACCAGCGCCAAGGCCTACCAGGACGAGATCTTCGGCCCGGTGCTGTGCGTGCTGCGCGCGGAGACGTACGAGGAGGGCGTGGCCCTCATCAACGCCTCGCCGTTCGGCAACGGCACCGCGATCTTCACCCGGGACGGCGGCGCGGCCCGCCGCTTCCAGCTGGAGATCGAGGCGGGCATGGTCGGCGTGAACGTG
This sequence comes from Streptomyces sp. NPDC052101, assembly GCF_040680235.1. NCBI lineage: Bacteria > Bacillati > Actinomycetota > Actinomycetes > Kitasatosporales > Streptomycetaceae > Streptomyces > Streptomyces sp. NPDC052101. The sequence continues at coordinate 74,396 of NZ_JBFAWH010000029.1, read as the reverse complement.
CCGATCCCGGTGCCGGTGGGCTACCACTCCTTCGGCGGCTGGAAGGACTCGCTCTTCGGTGACCACCACATCTACGGCAACGACGGCACGCACTTCTACACCCGCGGCAAGGTCGTGACCACCCGCTGGCCCGACCCGTCCGAGGCCCCGGCGGGCGTGGACCTGGGCTTCCCGCGCAACCACTGACCGTAGGCAGGAACCCCTCGTCAGGCCGTCCGAATTCCGGACGGCCTGACATTTTTTTGACGCCAGAGCTGCGGTTCCCGTTTACGCGGGACGAAACGGGTGGCGAAGGGGTTGAGCAGAGATGACCTTCGAAAGCAAGGTCACATTCCCTCAGGGCTTGATGGATGCCCCCATAGGGCGTCACGACCTGGGAATGTGATGTTCCATAAGGGTTTCCGCAAGTGCGGATTTCGAAGGTAAACGGCCATTGACGCGCCGGTTTTCGTCGGGGTTCTCTATGCGGGCCGGGAGCGGACGAGATGAACGCAGGACGATCCGCCGGAGGCGATAGCGCTCCCGACCCACCCTCAGCCGTACGACGATCGGAACCGCCGCATGACCGACACGCTCCCGCAGTCCGTGGCCGATACCGCGCCCGCCGCCCAGGCGCCGGGCCTGAAGCGTTCCATCGGTGTCGTCGGCGGCACCCTGCTGACGCTGTCGTGCGTCACGCCCGCCTCCACGCTCTTCGTGATCGTGCCCGACCTGTTCTCCAGCCTGGGCACGGCGACGGCGCTCTGTCTCGCCATCGGCGCGCTGCTCTGTATCCCCGTGGCGTTCTGCTACTCGGAGCTGGGCACCCTCATCCCCAGCGCGGGCGGCGAGTACGCCATGGTCTCCACCCTGGCCGGACGGCTCGCCGGCTGGCTGGCCTTCGTGATGTCGCTGCTGGTCGTGATGATCGTCCCTCCGGTCATCGCGATGGGCACCGCCGACTACCTCGCTCCGGTCGTCCACCTCGACCCGTCCCTCACGGGCGCCGGCGTGATGCTCGCGGCCACCCTCGCCGGTCTGCTGGACCTGCGCGCCAACGCCTGGATCACCGGCATCTTCCTGGTCCTGGAGGTCGTCGCCGCCGGGGTCGTCGCCCTCCTCGGCTTCACCCACGCGCACCGCGGCGCGAGCAGCCTCGGCTCGATGCAGCTGGCCGGCGAGCACGCGCACGTCAACCCGGTCACGGCCATGATGGTCCTCTCCGGGCTCGCCATCGCGCTCTTCGCCACCCAGGGCTTCTCCACCGCCGTCTACCTCTCCGAGGAACTGGAGAACCCGCGCCGCAACGTCGCCCGTACCGTCCTCGCCACCCTCGCCATCTCCAGCGTCGTCATCCTGGTACCGGTCGTGGCGATCACCCTGGGCGCCGGTGACCTCAAGACCCTGACCGGCGGCGACATCTCCGGCATGGTCATCGCCTGGAGCAACTCGGCCGTCGGCACCTTCGTCAGCCTCTGCGTCGCCCTCGCGATCATCAACGCGGGCATCGTCATGGTCATCCAGAACTCCCGCGTCCTGTTCGCCTCCGCCCGCGACAAGGCCTGGCCCTCCCCGGTCAACAACGCCCTCGCAAGGCTCGGCCGGTTCGGCTCCCCGTGGGTCGCCACCCTCGTCGTCGGTGTCCCGGGAGCCTTCCTCTGCTTCGTCAACCTGGACACCCTCTACGGCGTCACCGGCGTCGCCGTCACCGGCCTGTACCTGCTGGTCGCGATCGCCTCGCTGCTCGGCCGGCGCGGGGCGCACGGCAGCCGGAAGGCCTGGCGGATGCCGCTGTGGCCCGCGATGCCGGTCCTGCTCATCGCCGTCCTCGTCTACATCCTGGTCGAGCAGGACCCCTCGTACCTGCTGTGGACCGGCGGCATCACCGCCGTCGCCACCCTCTACTGGGCCTTCTACCTCCGCCCGCGCCGCGAGACCCGCTGGCTGGTGTCCCTCCCCGAGGACATCCGGCTCGCCGAGGAGGCGCAGGCCTGACGGCGCCGGGCCGACGGGTCTCGTACCACGGCTGGTGTACGCCGGGCAGGCCCCCTACTCCTGCGGGAGGGGGGCCTGTTCAGCCCACCGGCTCCGTCGGTTGTCGGTGGCGGCCCGTACCGTTGAGAGTATGGATCTTCGGGTGCCCTCATGGCGAGGGCTGCTCAAGAGGCCGCGCCGGCTCGCCGCCGCCGCGGCCGCTGTCGTGGTGCTGGCCGGCGCCGGGACCTGGACGGCGGCCGTCGCCGCCGACGACACGCCGGCCGTGCGCGAGAGCGACCAGGTCATGGCGGTGGACGGCGTCCGCCTGGACACGTCGTTCTTCACCCCGGTCACCGCCGGACGGCACCCCGCCGTCCTGCTGGCGCACGGCTTCGGCGGCACCAAGGACGACGTGCGCGGCCAGGCCGAGGACCTCGCCCGGCACGGGTACGCGGCCTTGACCTGGTCCGCGCGCGGCTTCGGCAAGTCCACCGGCAAGATCGGGCTGAACGACCCGAAGGCCGAGGTCGCCGACGTCTCCCGGCTCATCGACTGGCTGGCGAAGCGCCCCGAGGTCCGGCTCGACGGGCCGGGCGACCCCCGCGTGGGCATGGCCGGCGGCTCCTACGGCGGCGCGATCTCCCTGCTCGCCGCCGGACACAACCACCGGGTCGACGCCATCGCCCCGGCCATCACCTACTGGAACCTCGCCGACGCCCTGTTCCCGAACGGCGTGTTCAAGAAGCTGTGGGCCGGCATCTTCTTCAACACCGGCGGCGGCTGCACCCGCTTCCAGCCCGAGCTGTGCCGGATGTACGACAGGGTCGCCGAGTCCGGCACCCCGGACGCGGCAGCCCGCGGACTGCTGGAGCAGCGCTCGCCGTCGGCCGTTGGCGGCCGCATCAAGGTGCCCACGCTGCTGGTGCAGGGCCAGACGGACTCCCTGTTCACCCTCGCCCAGTCCGACGCCGCGCAGAAGGCGATCCGGGCGAACGGCGCCCCCGTGGACGTCGACTGGATCGCGGGCGGCCATGACGGCGGCGACCTGGAGGCCGACCGGGTCCAGGCACGCGTGCGTGGATGGTTCGACCGCTATCTGAAGGACGACAAGAAAACGGGCACCGGCCCGGCCTTCCGGGTCACCCGCACCGGCGGCGTCAACTCGGGCGACGGCACGGCCCAGCTGCGCGGCGCGAGCGCCGCCGCCTACCCCGGACTGCGCGACCACCCGCGCGCCATCGCCCTGACCGGAGGTCCCCAGCACATCACCAACCCGGCCGGCGCCAGCCCGCCCGGCGTCTCCGCGCTGCCCGGCCTCGGCGGCACCGGCGGCCTGACCCAGCTGTCCGCGCTCGGCCTCGGCGTCTCCCTCGACTTCCCCGGTCAGAACGCCCGGTTCGACTCCGCTCCGCTCACCCGCGACCTGCAGATCACCGGCACCCCGACCGCGACCGTCCACATCGCCTCGACCAGCGCGGACGCCGTCCTCTTCGGCAAGGTCTACGACGTCGGCCCCGACGGCACCCAGCAGGTGCTGCCCGACCAGCTCGTCGCCCCCTTCCGGGTCACCGGCGCCAAGGCCGGCAAGGACGTCACGCTCACCCTCCCGGCGATCGACCACGAGGTGCAGAAGGGCCACCGGCTCCGCCTGGTCCTCGCCTCCACCGACCTCGGCTATGCCTCACCGGCCGCCCCGGCGGCCTACACTGTCTCCCTCAAGGGGGACCTGAGCGTCCCGACGGCACCCGCCGTCACCACCACCGCGGCCCCCCTGCCCGCCTGGGTGTGGTGGCTGCCGGCGGCCGGCGCCGCGGCCGCACTCGCCCTGCTGGTCACCGCCCGCCGCCGTACGGCCACTCCCGCACCGGACCCGGAGCTGGCCGAAGTCCCCCTCGTGATCCGGGACTTGAGCAAGCGGTACGCGAAGTCCACCGACCGGTACGCGGTCCGTGAGCTGTCCTTCCGTGTGGAGAAGGGCCAGGTGCTCGGCCTGCTCGGACCCAACGGCGCGGGCAAGACCACCACCCTGCGCATGCTGATGGGCCTGATCACCCCGGACGACGGCGAGATCCGCGTCTTCGGCCACGCCATCCGGCCCGGCGCCCCCGTGCTGTCACGGGTCGGCGCCTTCGTGGAGGGCGCGGGCTTCCTGCCGCATCTGTCCGGCCGGGAGAACCTGGAGCTGTACTGGCGGGCCACCGGCCGGCCGCCCGAGGACGCCCACCTGGACGAGGCCCTGCAGATCGCCGGGCTCGGCGACGCGCTCGCCCGCGCGGTGCGCACCTACTCGCAGGGCATGCGCCAGCGCCTCGCCATCGCCCAGGCCATGCTCGGCCTGCCCGACCTGCTCATCCTGGACGAGCCCACCAACGGCCTCGACCCGCCCCAGATCCGCGAGATGCGCGAGGTGATGATCCGCTACGCGGCCGGCGGCCGCACCGTGATCGTCTCCAGCCATCTCCTCGCCGAGGTCGAGCAGTCCTGCACGCACCTGGTGGTGATGGACCGCGGCCGGCTCGTCCAGGCCGGCCCCGTCCGCGACATCATCGGCTCCGGCGACACCCTCCTGGTCGGCACCGCCACGCCCGTTCAGGAGCCGGTCGTGGAGAAGGTGGCCGCGCTGCCCGGCGTCGCGTCCGCCGTTGGTACCGACGACGGGCTGCTGATCCGGCTGGACACCGGCGGCACGGCCGAGCGGCTGGTCGTGGAGCTGGTGCGGCTGGAAGTGCCCGTCGCCTCCGTCGGACCGCACCGACGGCTGGAAGACGCCTTCCTCACTCTGATAGGAGGTTCCGCATGAGCGCTCTCGCCGAGGTCGCCTCCGGCTATCAGACGCGGCACACCCTGCCCGTGCGGGTCGAGCTGGTGCGCCAGCTCAAGCGGCGCCGCACGCTGGTCATGGGCGCCGTCCTCGCCCTGCTGCCGTTCGTGCTGGCGATCGCCTTCGCGATCGGCGGCGAGCCGGCCGGCCGCGACGGCCGGATCACCCTGATGAACACGGCCACCGCGTCCGGCGCCAACTTCGCCGCGGTGAACCTGTTCGTCTCGGCCGGCTTCCTGCTGGTGATCCCGGTCGCCCTGTTCTGCGGGGACACGGTCGCCTCGGAGGCCGGCTGGTCCTCGCTGCGCTATCTGCTGGCCGCGCCCGTGCCCCGCGCCCGGCTGCTGTGGTCCAAGCTGGTCGTGGCGCTCGGGCTGAGCCTCGCCGCGATGATCCTGCTCCCGGTGGTCGCCCTCGCGGTCGGTACGGCGGCCTACGGCTGGGGCCCGCTGCAGATCCCCACCGGCGGCGTGCTCGACACCGGGACGGCGGTGCAGCGGCTCGCGGTGACCGTGGCGTACATCTTCGTGTCCCAACTGGTGACCGCGGGGCTCGCGTTCTGGCTGTCGACGAAGACGGACGCCCCGCTCGGCGCGGTCGGCGGCGCGGTCGGCCTGACCATCGTCGGCAACGTCCTGGACGCCGTCACCGCGCTCGGCTACTGGCGGGACTTCCTGCCCGCGCACTGGCAGTTCGCCTGGGCCGACATCGTGCAGCCGCACTCCGAGTGGTCCGGCATGATCCAGGGCACGGCGATCTCACTGAGCTACGCATTCGTGCTCTTCGCCCTGGCCTTCCGCGGATTCGCCCGCAAGGACGTGGTGTCATAGTTTTCTTGTCAGCTTTTTCCAGCAATACGATCAATTGATTCGCCGACCTGATTCAAATCCCTCTGCGAAATTCCGCGTAATGCGCTTCTTCACTCCCGTGGCATTCATGCGTATGGAGTAGTGCATCACTTTGGGCGGACTGTGGACTGCTATGTTCTGCGTCTGTCCGGATCAGAGGTAACTTCAAGTGAGGTGAATCATGAAGAAGGCAGTTTTCACAACTGCGGCGTTGGCCATCGGTGCGAGTCTCGTGGGTGGCTCCGCCGTCGCGGCATCGGCCGCCACCAAGGCGCCTGTCCGCGAAACCGGCCCGCTCGGCCTCATGTCCCAGACCGAGGTGACTCCGGCCCTCGTGCCCGCGGCCGACACCGTGATGAGGGTGGCCAAGCAGGGTAATCTCACCAAGGGCAATGCGTTTGACCAGAACCAGGCGTCGGCGGTCACCGGCACCTACAAGCCGGCCCGGGTTTCCGGCGTATACCTGGACGGGATGGGTCGGGGCAGCACCAAGAAGCCCGCAATTCCTTTGAAGAATCCGGTCGGCACCGGTTCCGTCCAGCTCCACCCGCTGAACGGTCCGACCAGCGCCGGTCTCGGTAGCCTGCTCAATCAGAGGTGACCGGGGTCCTGACACTCTGATCCGGTTCTTGTACGACCCACGTCCGGCGGCTCTAAGGTGCAGAGCCAGAGGCTGCGGCCGGACCAGCGGCACCGCGCCCGCCCGGCGCCCGATGCGTGCCGGTGAAACGCCTCAAAGCCTGTCCGGCCCACTGGATTCCTCCTTGCCAGTGGGCCGGACGCACGTCGGCATTCATTCCGGTACGGCCCGGGTAAAACGGTGCACGGCAGTCGTTCCGCCATCCGGTGGAATCCGTACCGTATGGGTAGTGTCTGCGTGACTTTTCGCCACATATTTCGGTTTCTTGCTATGTAAGCGCGGCTTACCGTGAATCCAGGAAGGAACCGAGTTGACCAGGAAGTTCGCGGTCATCACTGCACTCGCCCTTGGTGCTGTCTGCGGCAGCGTCGGCGTTGCCTCCGCCCACTCGAACACGACCAACGCCACTGGTGGCGACGGCTTCGCGGAGTCCCCCGTCGTCGTGAACGCCCCTCAGCAGGGCGTGGTTGTCGTTAACGGCTCGCTCGTCGATGGTCGCTGCATCGTGCCGTGGTCCAACGGTGCCGTCCTCGGTGGCACCGTCGCCCCGAACTCGCACTATGCCGCCTGCGACACGGCGACTGTGAACCAGGCGCAGAACGCCCCGTACGCCGGCGGCCTGCTCTTCTGACCCCTGCTCCGAGTAATTCCGAGCAGGTGAACCCCTCAAAACGCAGTCCGGAAAGGACATCTCATGCGTAACAAGGTTACGGCCATCTCCGCCCTCGCCGCGGGCGTCGTCCTGGCGGCCGCCGGCACTGCCGCAGCCGACAACTGCACGACCGTCACCGGCGGCAACGGATTTTCGTCGTCACCGGTCGTCGTGAACGCTCCTCAGCAGGGCGCTGTCATCTCCAACGGCACGCTGGTCGACCTTCGCTGCGTCGCGCCGTGGTCCAACGGTGCCGTTCTCGGTGGCACCGTCGCCCCGAACTCGCACTATGCCGCCTGCGACACGGCGGCTGTGAACCAGGCGCAGAACGCCACGTACACCGGTGGCCTGCTCTTCTGACCCCCCTTTTCGCTCCGGTCCCCACCGGAGCAGGGCGGGGACGTCAGCAGGCGTCCCCGTCCGAACCGCCCCTCCCACCCGAAAGGCGCATCTCATGCGTAACAAGGTAACGGCCCTCTCCGTCCTGGCCGCGGGCCTCGTCCTGGCGGCCGGCGGAACCGCTGCGGCCGACGACACCAACACCACCGTCAGTGGCGGCAACGGCTTCGCGGAGTCCCCGGTCGTCGTGAACTCCCCTCAGCAGGGCCTTGTCGTCTCCAACGGCTCCCTGATCGACGGCCGCTGCATCGCGCCGTGGTCCAACGGTGCCGTTCTCGGTGGCACCGTCGCCCCGAACTCGCACTACGCCGCCTGCAACACGGCCGCGGTCGACCAGTCGCAGCTCGCCCCGTACGCCGGTGGCCTGCTGTTCTGAGCAGTCCTCAGCAGCCTGGCGGCCCGCCGAAGTTCGGCGGGCCGCCAGCTTTTTTTCCGGTCTTGGAACACCAAAAGGTCGGCCCCGTGAAACGGAGCCGACCCGTGGGGACCGCGCGGTACGTCTTTACCTGACGACCGGAAGCTTGGCCGGAAGTTTCGACGGCAGCTTGGCGGGGCTCTTGCCGTTGAGCGGGTTCGGCAGGGTGCGGCCGAAGACGGGGGTCTGGACGATGCCCGACTGCTTCACGCCCTCCGTCGTGCTCCTGACGTTGTCGGCCAGGGCGCCCGTCGGGATCTCGGCTGCGTTGGGGAGAGAGTGGGCGACCGTCTTCCCGTCCTCGAGGAGGCCCTGCGCCGGCATGTTCCCGGCGACGGCGGGCGTCGCGGCACCGACGATGGCCAGGGTGCCGACCATGAGGGCGGCAGCCTTCAGATTCTTCATCATGTTCCTTTCGTACGCAGCTTCCAACGGGTTAACGAGACAGAGACGCCCCGGGAAACTCCGCCACCGGCAAGTTCCCGGAACTCATACAGCCTGAATGACCGTGCAGAATTCTCATCGGATTATCTGCCATGCAGCTCATCGGTGCCTGATGGGGCCAAGTGGGTGATGTTGTACAAGAAATATCCCCCTGATGGTGGCGCTCAATCCGACACAGGTGACGGGTTCGTAGAAAAAGACGGATAAGCGGCTAGTGTTGCATCCGAATCCGACGCGTTTTATGCCGAACCTACGATCACACTCATTGTGCTGGGTTCGGAATGTTTCTTCGGAAGGGAAGCCTCGGTCATGCGCATTCCCCTCGGTTCCGTCCCGCACCGTCCGACGCGGTCCGCCGCACGCGAGCCGCACGTTCTGCACGTAACCCAGCCGGTCGAGGGCGGTGTCGCCCGATTCGTGACGGATCTGGCGGCGGCACAGCTCGCCACGGGGCTGCGTGTCACCGTGGCCTGTCCGCGAGGCGGCCCGCTGACGAACGCACTGCGCGCGGCGGGCTGCAGGGTGCTGCCCTGGGAGGCGACCCGCTCACCCGGGCTCCGACTCCCCGGCGAGGTGGGCCGGTTGGCGCGGCTCATGCGCGAGGTGCGGCCCGATGTGCTGCACGCGCACAGCGCGAAGGCGGGGCTCGCCGTGCGGCTCGCGCTGCGCGGCCGCATCCCCACCGTCTTCCAGCCGCACGCCTGGTCGTTCGAGGCCGTGGACGGCGCCATGGCCCAAGCGGCCCTGCAGTGGGAGCAGTTCGCGGCGCGCTGGGCGGCGCGCGTGCTCTGCGTGAGCGAGGCGGAACGGCGCACCGGGGAGCAGCACGGCATCACCGCCCGCTGGCACGTGATCCCCAACGGCGTCGACACCAGCAGGTTCCAGCCGGAGGGGGACGTCGCCCGGACCGGGGCCGGCCCGCTCGTCGTGTGCGTGGGACGGCTGTGCCGCCAGAAGGGCCAGGACGTGCTCCTGCAGGCCTGGCCCGGTGTGCTGCGGCAACTGCCCACCGCCCGGCTGGTGCTGGTCGGCGACGGCCCGGACGCGAGCCTGCTGCGCGCCGGCGCGCCCGCGTCGGTGGAGTTCGCCGGCCCGGCAGCCGACGCCGCCCCCTGGTACCGGGCCGCCGACGTCGTCGTCCTGCCGTCCCGCTGGGAGGGCATGGCGCTCGTCCCCCTGGAGGCCATGGCGTGCGCCCGGCCGGTCCTCGTCACGGACGTGGACGGAGCGCGCGAGAGCCTGCCGCCCGGCCATGTGCCGCACTGCCTGGTGCCGCCGGAGGACCCCGACACGCTGGCCCGCGCGCTCACGGCGCTGCTGCTGCGCGGGCCGCTCCGCGCCGCGCTGGGCGCCCAGGGCCGCGCCCATGTGCTCGCCGCCCACGACGTACAGCAGACCGCGGACGCGGTGACCGATGTGTACCGCGAACTGCTCGGCATCGTCACCACGCCGGTCGTGGTACCCAACCAGAGCAGAGAGTCCATCACCACATGACTGCGGAAAGCACCGTTCCTCCACCCGCCGGGCGGTCCGGGCCGGCAGGCGCCGTCTCCCTCCTCGACCCGCCCGGCACCGCCGCCGGACCCGGGCTGTCCGCCGGGCGGGGGTCCCGTCGCCGGCGGCGGATCTCCTGGCCGCCGCTGCTGATCGCCGACCTCGGCGGCATCCTGCTGGGCGTTCTGGTCGTGCCGGCGGCCCAGAGGTACCTGCCGCTCGTCGTCCTGCTGGGGCTGTGCGTGACCGGCCTGAACCGACGGGCCGCGCTCTACGACATCTCGGACGTCCCCGGCGCACTGGAGGAACTCCCCGCCGTCTGCGGGCGCGTCGCCGTCGGCTGGGCCGTCGCCGCGGCGCTCTCCCCGCTGCGGCAGCTGCCGTCGGCCGTGCTCGTCACCGCGTGCGCCGTGCACTGCCTGGCGGCCTGCGCGGGTCGCGAAGCGGTGCACGCCCGGCGGCGCAGGGGGCTGCGGCGCCGGCCCCGTCCCGCGCTGGTGATGGGGCCGCTCCCGGCGGCCGCACGGATCGCGGCCGCGTTGCAGCGCAGCCCGGGCTGCGGAACACGGCCGGTGGGCCTGGTCGCCGACGCGGCGGACCCCGTCCCCGAGTCAGCCGACCGGTCCGCGCTGCCCGTCCTCACCACGCGCGAGGAGGCGCATCGCGCGCTGATCCAGAACGGTGTGGAGACGGTGCTCGTCGTGGGGACCGCGGCCCGGCTGCAGCGGGCCCCGCTGCTGCGGGAGCTGGCCGCGTTCGGATGCGTGCTGTGGGAGCTGGACGCGGACCCGCCGGCGTACGGCCTGCCCGGGCGGCGCGGGCGGGCGGGGCATCTGGCGGGCTTCTCGCGCAGGTTGCTGTGTCCGGGTTCCGGGCGGCGCGACAGTGCCGGCAAGCGGGTGCTCGACGTGGTCCTCTCCGGTGCGCTGCTGCTGCTCGCCGGACCGGTGCTCGGGGTGTGCGCGGCCGTGCTGAGGATCAAGGAGGGGCCGGGCGTGGTGTTCCGGCAGGAGCGGATCGGCAAGGACGGCCGGCCGTTCACGATGCTGAAGTTCCGCACCCTCAGGCCCGCCAGCGAGCACGAGGCCGCGACCCGCTGGAGCGTGGCGGACGCCGAGGACATGAGCCGCTTCTGCCAGTTCCTGCGCCGCACCTCGCTGGACGAGCTGCTGCAGCTGTGGAACGTCTTCCGCGGCGACATGAGCCTGGTCGGACCGAGGCCCGAACGCCCTTATTTCGTCACCAAGTTCAGCCAGGCCCACCCCGGCTACCCGGCGCGCCACCGGATGCGCACCGGCATCACCGGCCTCGCCCAGATCCACGGTCTGCGGGGGGACACCTCGATCGAGGACCGGTGCCGCTTCGACAACGCCTACATCGACAACTGGTCGCTGTGGCAGGACGTCTGCATCCTGGTGCGCACGGCGGTGCTGTTCGTACGGCCGACAGGGAGCTGACCAGCGGTGAGCACTGCCCCGACGGCCGCACCGCCGCTGGTGCCGCCCCTGGCGCTGCCGGCGTTGCGCCGGGCCGCGCCGGTCCTGCCCGTCGTGGCGATCGTCGTCATGCTGGGGCTGCCGGTCGCACCGGACAGCACCGCCACCCCCGCCGACGCGATGTCGGGGCTGGCCGTGCTGTGGGCCGTCGTACACACCGCGCGGCAGGCGAGGCGCCCGCTGACGCGGACGGCCGTCCTCGTGCTCGGGCTGCCCGTGGTCGGCCTCGCGGTCGCCGCGAGCAGGGCGATGACGCCGGCCGACGCCGTCACCGGACTGGCCCGCTATCTGCAGGTGTTCGTGCTCGTCCCGGTCGCGGTGGTGCTGCTGGTGCGGGACCGGCGTGACGCCCGGCTGCTGCTGTGGTCGCTGGTCGGCCTCGCGCTGTGGCAGGGCGCGGTCGGGGTGCACCAGTACCTCACCGGAACCGGGGCCTCGTATCAGGGGAGCGCCATCCGGGCGGTGGGCACGTTCGGGCCGGCCGATGTGATGGGGATGGCCACCGCCGTGTCGTTCGGGCTGGTGGCCGCGGTCGGTCTCGCGCTCGGGGCGCGGGAGCGGCGGCAGCGGCTCGTGGCGGCCGTGTGCGCGCTGGCGCTGCTGCTTCCGCTCACGGTGTCCTTCAGCCGGGGTGCCTGGATCGCCACGGCCGCCGCCTGCGGGGCGCAGCTGCTGACGGCCGGCGCGCGGCGTGCGGCGAGCACGGTCGCGGCGGTGGTCGCGGCCGCGGTGGTGCTGGTCGGTGGATTCGGGGTGGGCACCGCCGTGGTGCAGGAACGGCTGACCAGCATCACCCGGGTCGCCGACGCACCGGACCAGTCGGTCGTCGACCGCTACAGCCTGTGGGCCGCGGCCACCGACATGTGGCGCGGCCACCCGCTGACAGGCGTCGGGCTGAAGGCCTTTCCCGCACACCGGGACGGGCACGCCCCGCTCGCGCTGTCGTCGGGCAGCGACACGGACGCGGCGGGCTGGGGCTTCAGGCGCCGGCCTCTGCTCAGCCCGCACAACATGTATCTGCTGGTGCTCAGCGAGCAGGGTCTGCTGGGCGCGGTCACGGTGGTGGGCAGCTGGCTGGCCGTGCTGGTGTGCGCGATGGGGCGGCTGCGCCGGACGCGGCGGGCCCGGGACTGCGCCGTCGCGTCCTCGGGACTGCTGCTGTGGCAGTACGTGGATTTCCTGTACGCCGACATCGGCGGACCCTCCACCGTGCTGACCGGCGTGTGCCTCGGACTCGGTGCCTGGTGGGCAGTGGCGGGCGAGGCGACCACGGGCACGGCTGCGGAGGCGGGCGGGCGATGAGGTCCCCATCCGCCGCGCCACGGGGGGCCGCCGACGACGCGGACGGTGTTCTCGCGGCCGACGCTTCCCCGGGCGCGTCCCCGGACACGGCCGCAGATACATCAGCAGATACATCAGCAGATACATCAGCGGATACGTCCGCAGATACGTCAGCGGATACGTCCGCAGGCACGTCCGCCGGCACATCCCCGGGCGCTTCCTCGGGCGGTTTCCTCGCGCGGGCGACCCTCGTCACGGCCCTGCTGTCCGTGGCCGGAGCACTGCTCGGGCTCGGCCGCGACCAGGCGCTCGCGCACTTCTTCGGCGCCGGCGCGGCCACCGACGCGTTCCTGGTGGCCTGGACCGTGCCGGAGATGGCGTCGACCCTGCTGATCGAGGACGGCATGGCGTTCCTGCTCGTGCCCGCGTACAGCGTGGCGCTGGCGCGACGGGCGGGCGGGAACGTTTCCCCCGATCCGGTGCGCGCGCTCCTCGCCGCCTCGCTGCCCCGGCTGTGCCTCGCCTTCGCCGCCGTGGCCGCCCTGCTCGTGGCCGGGGCGCCGCTGCTGGTCGGCGTCCTCGCGCCCGGCCTGCCCCACCCTTCCCTCGCCGTGGCCTGCACCCGGCTGACCGCGACCTGCGTGCTGAGCTTCGGGCTGGCCGGCTACTGCAGCGCCGCGCTCCGGGCCCACCGCGCCTATGTCTCCCCGGCGACGATCTACGTCGCCTACAACGCCGCGATCATCGCCACGATGTTCGTCCTCGTCACGCACTGGGGCGTGCGGTCCGCCGCCCTCGGTGTGGCCCTCGGGGGCTGCCTCATGGTCGCCGTGCAGGCGCCGTCCCTGTGGCGCCGGATCGCCGAGCGCCCCGACCGGCCCGCCACCGCGGGCCGCCCGGACGGCGAGCGGCCGCTCACCCCCGCCCTCGTCCTGACGGTCCTGCTCTTCGCCCTGTTCCGCCAGTCGCAGGTCCTCATCGAGCGCCATTTCGCCTCCGAGCTGCCCTTCGGCGCCATCTCCCACCTCAACTACGCGCAGAAGATCGGTCAGTTGCCGATGTCCGTGGCGCTGATGCTGTGTGTCGTCACCTTCCCGGTGCTGGCACGGGCCATCGCCGAGGGCGACACACAGCGGGCCCGGGACCGTATCGAGCGGGATCTGGTGATGGTGACCGGCATCGCGCTGCTGGGCGCCGCTGCCATCACGGCGTGTGCTCCGCAGATCGTCCAACTCCTCTTCCAGCGCGGCGCCTTCACCGCGTACGACACCGCCGCGACGGCCGCCGTCCTGCGGGTGTACACGCTGGGGCTGCTCGGTCACACGCTGGTGGGCGCGCTGGTGCGGTCGTACTTCTCCGCCGGCCGCACCATCTGGTACCCCACGGGCGTGATGGCCGTGGGCATGGTCACCACCGCCGTCATCAGCGCCTGCACCGTGGGGATCTGGGGCGCGCGCGGCATCGCCGCCGCCAACTGCGTCGGCATCACCCTGACCGCACTGCTCCTGCTGCGCGGGCTGGGCGGCCGCAGCGTCGCCGTGCGCGTCCGGCGCGTCGTGGCCGAACTGGCGAGGCCCCTGGGCGCGGCGGCGGCCGCCGCCGGCACCGGGTACCTCTGCGCGCGCTCGTTCACCTCGCCCCTGGCCGGCGTCACCGCGGGCTGCCTGGGCGTCACGGCGGTCTATCTGCCGCTGGTCTGGGCCCTGGACGTGGCCGGAGCCAGGTCGCTGGCCCCCGCGGCACTCCTCACCATCCGACGCCTCCTGACGCGAAAGCAGAGCCATGGTCGTTGACGCTTCCGAAGCTCACCGTGCGGCCGCGCAGAACCCCGGATCCGGCGCAGGAGGACGGGCCCGCCGCGGGCCCGCCGCATGGGTGGCCATGTACCACTCCGTCTCGGACTCCTGGGACGACCCGTTCAACATCACCGTCTCCGCCGCCCGCCTCGCCCGGCAGCTCGCCTGGCTGCGCGGCCGTGGCCTGCGCGGGGTGAGCATGCGCGAGCTGCTCGCCGCCCGCGCCCAGGGGCTGCAGCGCGGACTGGTCGGGCTCACCTTCGACGACGGGTACGCCGACTTCGTCACCACCGCGCTGCCCCTGCTCCGCCACTGGCGCTGCGGCGCCACCGTGTTCGTGGTGGCCGGGCGGCTCGGCGGCGAGAACGACTGGGAGGTGTCCGGCCCGCGCAAGCGGCTCCTCACCGCGGACGACATCGGCCGGCTGGCGGCCCTCGGGGTCGAGGTCGCCTCGCACGGCCTGACCCACTCCGACCTCACCTGCCTCCCGGACGACGTACTGCGCGCGGAGGTCCACGGCAGCCGCGCCCTGCTCGCCGAGCTGACCGGCCAGGACATCCTCGGCTTCTGCTACCCGTACGGCAGGCTCGACGCCCGGGTCGGAGCCGCCGTGCACGGCGCCGGCTACCGCTATGCCTGCGCCGTGGCACCGGGCCCCAAGAAGGCCGGCGACCTGGCGCTGCCCCGGATCCACATCGGGCAGTCCGACACCGCGATGCGGCTGGAAGTGAAGCGGCGGCTGGCGCGCCCCTGGGGGCGTGCCGTGGAGGCCTCATGAGAGTGCTGCACATCATCACCGGTCTCGGCGTGGGCGGCGCCGAGCAGCAACTGCGGCTGCTGCTGCGCCGTTTGCCCGCGCGGTGCGAGGTGCTCACGCTGACCCATCCCGGTCAGGTCGCCGACGGGCTGGCCGCCGACGGCGTCCGCGTCACCCACCTCGGCATGAGCGGCAACCGGGACATCGGCGCCCTGTTCCGCCTGGCCGGGCACATCCGCGCCGGCCGCTACGACCTGGTGCACACACATCTGTACCGGGCCTGTGTGTACGGCCGGATCGCCGCGCGCCTCGCCGGTGTGCGGGCCGTCGTGGCCACCGAACACTCGCTGGGCGCACGGCAGTTGGAGGGCAGGTCGCTGAACGCCGGCATCCGGGCCCTGTATCTCGCCACCGAACGCCTCGGCCGGGCCACGGTCGCCGTCTCCCCGACGGTCGCCGGACTGCTGCGCGGCTGGGGGGTGCCCGACCGGCGGATCCACATCGTCCCCAACGGCATCGACGCCGGCCGTTTCCGCTTCGACGAGGTGCGCCGCAAGGAGGCCCGCGCGTTCTACGGCCTGCCGGAGGACGCGTATGCGGTGGGCTGCGTCGGCCGGCTCGTCCCCACCAAGCGTTTCGACGTGGCCGTACGCGCGCTGGCGCTGCTGCCCGGCGATGTACGGCTGCTGCTGATCGGTGCCGGGCCCGAGGGCGAGCGGCTGTGCCGTCTCGCGGCGGAGCTGGGGATCGCGGACCGGATGCTGATGACCGGGGAGCTGCCCGGGCTGCCGGATCCGCGGCGCGACGTACCCGACCTCCCCTCGATGCTGTCCGCGCTGGACGTGCTCGCCGCGCCCGCCCTGGAGGAGACGTTCGGTCTGGCCGTGCTGGAGGCGCTCGCGGCCGGCCTCCGCGTGCTGTACACCTCCGCCCCCGCCCTCGCGGACCTGCCTCCCGAGGCGGCTCCGCATGCCCGGCGGATCACGGGCGGGGCCGGAGCGTACGCACGGGAACTGCTGCGGCTGCACGCCGCGCGACCCCGCGAACGAGACGTCCCGGACGCGGTCCGGCACTACAGCATCGAGCACACCGCCCAGCAGCTGATGGACGTGTACACGGCCGTCCTGTCGGGTCACGACCTGGAAGTGAGAACCTGATGACCGACACGCCCGTACCGTCCGTGCGCCTGTACCGCCGGATCCTCGCCAAGGCCTCGCGGCTGCTGCTGCGCTGCCTGATCCCGCTCGGCGTGCTGCTCGGCGCCGCCGCCGGAGGCGCGTACGGGGTGGTGAAGCCACCGCAGTACTCGGCCACGAGCTATGTCATCGCCGTACCCGCCGAGAAGTCGCGGTCGGATCCGGCGACGGCTCTCGGGTTCGCGCAGGCCTACGGCCGTGTCGCGACCCAGCTCGCCGTGCTGGGCAAGGCACAGGAGAAGGCGGGTGTACCGGCGGCGCAGCTGCGCAGGAGCGTGCGGGCCGAGACCTCGCCCGACGCGCCGATGATCGCGATCACGGCGACCTCCGGGCGCCCCGCCCGGGCCGCCGACATCGCCAACGCCGTGTCCGGGGCGCTCACCCAGCAGGCCAACCACACCAAGAAGGCCACCGGCATCGCCCTCGCGCGGCTGTCCGGCGCCCTTGAACCCACCGAGCCGTCGTCCCCGTCCCCGGCCCTGTCCGCGCTGGTGGGCGGGTGCGCCGGAGGTCTGCTGGGCGGCCTCGCCCTGCTGGTCCGGCCGCGGCGGGCGGCGGTGGACGGCGACCGGGGCCGGGCGCAGCTGCCCGCCCCGGCACCCGCCGCCGAGGCCCAGGAGGCGCGGTGACGACGGTGGCCGCCCGGGTGCGCGCCCTGTCGGTGCAGGTGTGCTCCGACGACCGCGTGTTCGCGGACCTGGCCGAGGAGTGGCGGCGCCTGCACGGGGCCTGCCCGTCGGCGACGCCGTTCCAGAGCCATGCCTGGCTGCATTCGTGGTGGCTGTCGTACGGAACACCGGGCGGGCTCCGGCTCGTCCTGGTGCGGGACCGCGGTGAACTGGTGGGCGTCGCACCGCTGATGCGCGTGCACCGCCCCTGGCCGGCGCTGGTCCCGCTCGGCGGCGCCGTCACCGACTTCAGCGATGTGCTCCTCGACGAGACGGCGGCCGCCGAGGGCGCACTGGCGCTGACGGACGCCCTGGCCGAGCTGGCGCGCACCGCGCTGATCGACTTCCGTGAGGTGAGGCCGGGCGGCGCGGCGGAGCGGATCTACCTCGGCTGGCCCGGTCCGCGTCATCGGCGCCGCGACTCCGCGTGCCTGGAGCTGCCCGCGCTGCCCATGGACCAGCTGATCGGGCGGCTGCCCTCGGCGCGCGCCCAGCGCGTCCGCAACAAGGTGAACAAGCTCACCCGGCTCGGCGTCGAATGGCGCGTCCTGGATCCGGACGAGACCGAGAGCGGGCTGCACCGCCTCCTCGCACTGCACCGACTGCAGTGGCAGGAGCGGAAGGTGACGCCGGAACACCTGCGGCCGCGGTTCGCGGAGCACCTGATCCGCTCGGCGGACTCGATGGTCCGCTCCGGCGAGGCGGCCGTCAGGGAGTTCCTGCTCGACGGCGAGGTGGTCGGGGCCGATCTGACGCTGATGTCGCGGAGCTGGGCGGGCCTGTATCTGTACGGCGTCCACCCGCAGCTGAGGGAGCGCAGGACGGACGTGGCGACGATGCTGCTGCGTGCCTCCGCCGAGTATCTCGCCGGCAGCGGCCGCCAGGTGCTGAGCCTGCTGCGCGGCAACGAGCCGTACAAGTACCGCTGGGCTCCCGAGACGGTCGTCAACCAGCGTCTGCTGCTGGCGCGCCGGCGCACCGCGCCGCTGCTGGCGGCCGCCGTCGGCACCGCTGTCGCGCGCCGCCGGGCCGGCAAGGTGCTGCGGTGGCGCCCTTCCGCATCCGTCGCGAACACCGAAAACGCAAGGAAGGGAACGGAATGACAGTCTCTCGGGTCGAGCGCGCCGACAGCGAGGAGGCGGGCGTCCGCACGGCTAACGACATGCGGGATCTGTGGTGTCCCGCGTGCGCGGAAGAGGGCAGGCCGCTGCGCTGTGTCGTCGAGGGCGGGTATCGGCTGGTGCGCTGCCTCGACTGCCGTACGGAGTACCTCCGCGCCGACCCCGCACCGGCCGGACCCGGCCGGGAGCCACCGGAGAGTGAGTGCCGCAAGCAGTACAAGTTCGGCCTCTACGCGAGTGACGAGGTCCGGCGTGGCTACGAGGAACGGTACGAGGCGACGCTCGATGAGGCGGAGTGCCTGAGCGGACCCATCGGCACGGTGCTCGACGTCGGATGCGGGATCGGGAACTTCGTCAGCTTCGCCCAGGCCCGCTGCGGCCGCGCCTACGGTGTCGACGTGGACCCCGACGCCGTGAACACGGCGCGCTCCCGTGGGCTGCGGGTCGCGCTGAGCGGCGACCTGGACGCGCTGCTGCCCGACGCCGAGGCGGACGCGGTCACGCTGTGGGATGTGATCGAGCACCTCCACGATCCGCTTCCCGTGATGAGCCGGATCCTCGGGAAACTCCGTCCGGGAGGCACGCTGATCCTGGAGACACCTGATGCGTCGTTCCCGGTGCGCCGCGTCCTTCGGGCCGTGCACGCCGTGAGCCGGGGCCGGGTCGATCTGACGGGGCATATGTACTACTGGGAGCACAAGGTCTATTTCACGGAAGCCGGGTTGCGTGCCCTCCTGGGCCGGCTGGACTGCGAGGTGATCTCGGTGGAGCGCCAGGCGTCACCGCGGACGGAGACACGGGAGATCTTCCGGCGTCATGCGGACGCCTCGTGGCGGAGCCGCGCGCTGGCCCGTGCCTGGCCACGGCTGGAGGGCGCGGCCAGCAGGGTCGGCCGGGGGAGCAAACTCGTCGTCATCGCCCGGTATCTGGACGGCAGTTGAGTCAGCCGGCGTCGGTGCCGGGCGTCTCACGGGGGCCGGGCGGCAGGGCAGGCGCCGGACGCGGTGCCGGCTGCGGCTCGCGCCCGGCCGTGGGCGCGCGTGCAGCGGGGACCGGCGGCCTCGGTCCCTGGGCCGGCGGAGCCTGGCCGGACAGCGCCGCGCGGTAGAGGGCGGCTGCCCGGGGATTGGCGGAGCACAGCCACACGCCGTGCGGGCAGTAGTCGGTGATCGTGTTGTACAGCGGCCTGTGCTCGTCCATCCACGCGAGCATGCGCAGCATGTACGTCACATTGTCGCCGTTGCGGAACAGGCCCCACTCGGGATACGAGATCGGCTTGCCGTGCGACCTCGCGAAGTCGACCTGGTCCTGCAGGCCGTAGGGCTCGGACACCTGCTGGTCGAACGAGATGCCCGCCGGCTGGTCGTAGGAGTCCATGCCGATGACGTCGACGACGTCGTCGCCGGGATAGCACTGCGGCCACGGAACCGCGTCCTCGCCCCGGTCCGGGGCGAAGTCGAAGGTGAAGCGCTGCCCGGGCACCGAGCGCATGACGGTGACGATGCGCCGCCAGTACGTCTTCCAGGCGTCCGGATCGGGGCCGCAGCGGTGGGTGTAGGTGGTGCCGTTCATCTCCCAGCCGAGCACGAGGATCGTGTCCGGCACCCCCAGGTCGACGAGGTGCTCGGCGAGCGTGCGGAAGTGCCGGTCGAACTCGCCGGCCGCGGCTCGGCGCAGCAGCTGTCCGACCTCGGTGTCCGGGAGGTGTTCCTCGTCGCGTTCCATCAGCGGGACGTTGACCACGAGGAACCGGTCGTCCTTGCTCCGCCGCCACTGGGCCCACATGTCGAGGAAGCCCGGCGGGCCCTCGATGTTCTTCCACTGGTCGCCCGGCAGGTAGGTGTGCCCCACACGGATCTCGGAGTGGTCGAGCCAGGTGCTGAGCCCCTGCATGCGCAGCACGCCGAGAGGGCCGTAGTTGAGGTACGCGCCGAACGCGGGCGGCTGTGTCGCCGGGGGACTCGTCGCGCGGTTCGCCGTACACGCCGCGGAGGCGGATCGCACCGCCGGCGGGCAGGTCCCCTCGTCCAGGTGCGCCGTGGAGCCGGCCTTGAGGGCGGGGCTGGGAAGGACCGTCGCTGCCGCGAACACCCCGGCGGCGAGGAACGTCACTCGCCTCAGTGACCGGAGACGCTCGGAGGCCATGCCCACTCCTTCGGTGCGGCTGCGCCCTGTTCAAAGGGACACAGCCATATATACGCTCATTGCACCAATTGAGTCGGACGGCTCGACGCTGATAGGCCACAAGGATGACCTGACGAGATGGTTCTCCGGCGGGTGCCGGGCGCGAGGCGTCCGGCACCCGGGAGGCTACTGACGGGTCGCGGTCCGGCGGCCTCGCCGGTACAGGATGATTCCGCCGCCCAGCAGCGCTGCGCTGGCGGCCGCAGCCGCGATGGTGCCCTCCGCGCCGGTGTGGGGCATCGTGGGCTTGTGGTGGTGGTGATGGTGGTGGTGCTTGTGGTGGTGCGGGGGCTTGTGGTGGTGCGGCTTGTGGTGGTGGACGTGGTGGATGGGGTGCTTGTGGTGGTGCGGGGGCTTCGGCTTCTCCTCCTCGCCGTAGCACCCGCAGGGCTTTTCGTCGTCGCCGTAGTCGCTCCCGTAGGAGGACTTGTGCCCCGAATCGTCGTCACCGTAGTCGCTCCCGTAGGAGGACTTGTGATCCGAGTCGTCGTCGCCGTAGTTGTTCCCGTAGGACGACTTGTGGTCCGACTCCTTGTCGCCGTAGCCGCTGCTGTAGGAGGACTTGTGACTCGACGTCAGGTGGGTGGAGTAGTCCCGGGACGAGAGGTTGTCCGTCAACTCGTGCGCCATCCGCATGGCGCTCTCCGCGCGGTCCATCGCCCGCTGGGCGCTGGCCGCACCCGGGAAGTCCCAATCGCCCACGTCGTCCGCCACAGCGGCGTATGAGTCGGCCCCTGTCGTATACGGATCGGAGTCCGCGAACGCCCAGCCGCCACACAGAGACAGGGCGCCTGTCGCGGCTGCGGCCACGACCAATCCCTTGGTCAGGGTCTGTCGCACTCTTTGTCTTCCTCTCAGAGGGGTTCAAAAGCCGGCTCTGCAGCCAGATGAAGGGGGGCACGTTCGCATGTGCCACCACCTGCGGACTGTGAACGAAATATGGAGGTCGGAGGAAATCGATACGCGTGAATCGCCGCAGAATTCACCCGATCGCCCGCTTTCGGCTTGACGGGCTCACCCGCCGTACAGCGCCTCGATCTGCTCCGCGTACGCGGCCGTCACGGCCTGCCGTTCGACCTTCAGGGACGGGGTGAGCAGCCCGTTCTCCTCGCCGTTCCGCGCCCTCGGCCGGCGCGAGGGCGCGGAACGACTCGGCGCGCGAGACGGCTTCGCCGGCATGGTCCACGGCTCGCTGCACCCCGGCGCGCATCCGCGGGTCACGCAGGCCCTCCGCCATCGGAGTGGTCGCGGACAGTTTGCGCACCGACAGCCAGTGGGCCACCGTGTCGGGTCCGAGGGCGGCGAGTTCGGGCAGCGCCCCGGCGTCCAGCCGCCGGATGCACGGGGGTTCGGTGTTCTCGGCGGTCGCGATGACGACGGAACGGGCACCGGAGTCACGGACGATCCACTCCGCCTGCTCGGCGGAGGAGGTCGCATAGGGCAGGGGTGCGGACCTCGCGCACCGTGCCGGTCTCGTCCCGGACCGGCTCCACCGTCGTACGGGCCGCCGGACCGGCCCGCCGCCGGGCCCGTTCGAGATCCCCGCGTACGCCCATGACGGCTCCCGACCGCGGGCGTCCCCCGATCGTGTGGAGCCCCCGCCGCCCTCCTCCGGTCGGGTGAGCGCACACCGGGCCGCAGTGCCCGTGATCGATAGGGTCGCGCGATGACCTCAACCCCCGGCGACACGCGCCCCCTTCGCCCCGCCGACGCCGGCGGCAGCCGCGGCTTCGCGCTGCTCCTGGTGCTCACGGGCGCGGCCGGGCTGCTGGCCTCCTGGGTCATCACCCTCGACAAGTTCAAGCTGCTCCAGAACCCCAACTTCACACCGGGGTGCAGCCTCAACCCGGTGGTGTCCTGCGGCAGCGTCATGAAGAGCCCGCAGGCCGCGGTCTTCGGCTTCCCCAATCCGATGCTCGGCCTGGTGGCCTACGGCGTGGTGATCTGCGTCGGCGCGAGCCTGCTGGCCGGCGCCGCCTTCCCGCGCTGGTACTGGCTGACGTTCGACGCGGGCTGCCTGTTCGGGGTCGGGTTCGTGTCCTGGCTGCAGTTCGAGTCGCTGTACCGGATCGACGCGCTGTGCCTGTGGTGCTGCCTGGCCTGGGTCGCCACGATCCTGATGTTCTGGTACGTCACCTCGTTCGCCGTACGCCACCGGTTCCTGCCCGCGCCGGCCCCGCTGCGGGCGTTCCTCGCCGAGTTCACCTGGATGCTGCCGCTGCTGCACACCGCGGTCGTCGGCATGCTGATCCTGACCCGCTGGTGGGACTTCTGGACCAGCTGACTTTGCCGGCACCCCGTCACCGGTACGGCCGCACCGTGGTGACCGGGAGGGCTGCCCTGCTGTTACCGCCTGCGACAACCGAACCGGACGAGGAGTTGAACGATGGTTCCAGGCGTCGGCGGAGCGCCGGTGGGCGGGCAGCGCGGCACGCCGGCCGCGGACGGAGCGCGGCCCCAGGGCAGAACACGGCGGGACGTGGCACGGAGACTGTTCTCCTCGGCCGTCGTGGCGGCGCTCGCCCCGGTGACCGCGGCCTGCGGGCGGCGCTCGCACGCCCCGGACGACGGCCGGCGGGCCACGACCTTCGACGAGACCTACCAAGGCCGCCACATCCGCGGCGTCGAGGTCCGCACCACCAGCCGGGCCGTCCTCGGCGGCAGCCGGTGGCAGGTCACGATCGACGGCCGTCCGCTGCATCTGATGCGCCGCGCCGACGGCAGCTGGCTGAGCATGGTCGACCACTACCGCTCGTACCCCACCCCGCTCGCCGCGGCGCGCGGGGCCGTCGACGAGCTGGGCCCCGAGGAGCAACTGCACGACCTGGCGCCGGGACCGATGGGCGGCGGGCCGATGCACCAGGAGGGCGGCCATGGCGTACACGCGTAAGAACGTCAACAGGCTGACCACCGCCGAGCGGCGACGGTTCGTGGACGCCCTGCTGGAGGTCAAACGGCGCGGTGAGTACGACGAGTTCGTACGGATGCACATCGCGTACAACACCCCCGACGGTGAAGACGGGCTGCGCACCGCCCATATGACGCCCTCCTTCCTGCCCTGGCATCGCAAGCTCCTGCTGGACCTGGAGCAGGCGCTGCGCCGGGTGGACTCGTCGGTGGCGGTGCCGTACTGGGACTGGACCCGGGACCGCACGGCGACCTCGGTGCCGTGGACCGACGACCTGCTCGGCGGCAACGGGCGGCGCTCGGACCGCCAGGTGATGACCGGCCCGTTCGCCTACCGGGCCGGCTACTGGAAGATCACCGAGAACGTCACCGACCGGCGCTACCTCACCCGCGACCTCGGCCGCTCCCGCGACCCGATCCAGCTGCCGACCGGCCAGGACCTGGAGTCGGCACTGGTCGACCCGGTCTACGACACGGCGCCCTGGGACTCGACGGTCACCAAGGGGTTCCGCAACAAGCTGGAGGGGTGGGGGCCCGGCCGGGGCAGCGTCTCCTGGCACAACCACAACCGGGTGCACCGCTGGATCGGCGGGGTGATGCTCGGCGGCGCCGCCGTCAACGACCCCGTCTTCTGGCTGCATCACTCCTTCGTCGACCTGCAGTGGACCCGCTGGCAGCAGCGCCACCGCGACCACCGCTACCTCCCGGCGAACCCGCCCGGCGAGCACGACGCCCAGTACGGCCGGGTAGTGGCCCGGCACGAGCGGCTGCCACCGTGGGACGTGACGCCGGACGAGCTGGAGGACATGAGCGGCATCTACCAGTACGAGTGAGGCCGGTTCACGGGAGGCGCCACGCGGGACGAGCACCCGGACAGCGCCGCGGAGCCCCGGTGCTCAAGGTGCCGGGGCTCTTCCCGGGTGTCCGGCGCGCCCGCCAACTCGGTGTGTTCGCTTCATCGTTCGAAGCGTCACACGTCCCGCTGAAAAGCCGGCGACACGGCAACCGCCGCCCCGCGCACGGCTCTCCGTTGATCAAGTCTGAGTCTTCTGCGAAGGAGACGCCCCTGTGCGAATTTCTGACATTCAGCGCTGCGAAGTGCGGCCCGGACAGCTCGTCGAGTGGACGTTCAGCCCGGCGACCGTCGCGGCCGCTGCGGCGCTGCCGCCGGATCCGCGGCCGCCCTCGTACCTCCAGGAGTCGCACATCAGAACCGCGCGTTCGGTGCGCGAGGACGGACTGTTCGTGCCGACCTGGATCGGCGCGACGTTCGACCTGCCGGGCCGAGCCGATCTCGACGCGCTGGAACAGGCGTTGCGCGACTGGACCCTGCGCCACGAGACGCTGCGCAGCGGCTTCAGGTGGGCCGGTGACGACATGCACCGGTTCACCCTCGACGAGGACGACGTGTCCCTGCACCGCGAGGTGGTCGGCGACTTCGCCGACACGGACACGCTGGTCCGTTATCTGCAGGACCGATTCGACGTCGCGGCGGACGCGCTCGACTGGCCGAACTTCATCTACGCGGCGGTCGTCCGTGACGATTCCACCAGCGTGTACCTGGCCTTCGACCACACCAACGTCGACGCCTACTCCCTGCAGCGCATCCCGGACGAGATCCACGAGCTGTACCTGGCGGGCGTCACGGGCCGGTCTCTGGCCGAGGCGCCCGTGGGCAGTTACGTCGACTTCTGCGAGCTGGAGCGGGCGAGCGCGGACGGCATCGACGACACCCATGCGATCGTCGCCCGCTGGCGGGAGTTCATCGCCCGGTGCGACGGGACGCTCCCGGACTTCCCGGTCGACCTCGGCCTGCACCCCGGTGGCCCGCTGCCCGCCCAGAAGATGATGCGCGAGCCGCTCGTCGACGCGGACGCAGCCGCCGCGTTCGAGGCGTACTGCCGGCCCTACGGCGGCAGCATGGTGGGTCTCCTCGCCGCGACCAGCCTGATCGTGCACCAACTCGGCGGGCAGCCCGTCTACCGCACGGTCGTGCCGTTCCACACCCGGGTGAAATCGGCGTGGTCGGACTCCGTGGGCTGGTACGTCGGCGGGGCGCCCATCGAGGTGCCCGCGGCCCCGGACTTCGACGGCGCGCTCGCCGCGGTCCGCGCCGAGTTGCAGGCCAACCGGTCGCTGGCGCGCATTCCGCTGGCCCGGGTACTGCGCCTGCTCGGCGCGGACTTCCGCCCGACCTCGCCCGATCTGTACTCGATCGTCTCGTACGTGGACGCCCGCCAAGTGCCCGGCTCGGCCCGCTGGCCGGAGTGGAAGGTGTACGGGCTGCTGCGGGTGTCCTACGGCGACCAGGTGTGCGTCTGGGTCAGCCGGCTGCACGAGGGCCTGTGGCTGGCCTGCCGCTATCCCGACACCGAGGTCGCGTACAAGAACATGCGGCGCTACATCGAGGCGCTGCGGGACCTCATCCTGTCCGTGCCCGCGCACAAACGAATCCTGGCCACGGAACCGACATTTTCGTAATACCGGGTGCGGCGCAACTGCCTTTTCGGCTTTCGGTGTTGGTGCATCGGACCGGCGGCGCGCCGGTCAACGCCGGGCACGGACGACAACCCGCAATGCCGGAGCGGCAGTTGATATCGCCGGGGAAATCCATCGCACCCATGTCCCCTTTTGGACACGGATATCCGGCAAAGTGGAATACCGTGTATGGCTACTGGTAGTGTTCGCTCAGTCACGGTAGGCAATCAGCCTCAGTTGTCCAAGCCTTGAAGAACCGAGGGTTCCATGCGCAAGCTTCAGCAAGTCGTGATCGCAGCAGCGGCCGCCGGCGGCCTGGTCGGCGTCGGTGCCGGAGCCGGCACCGCCTACGCCCACGGCCGCGGGGTGGAGGTGAACGACCTCTACCGTCCCTACCAGGAGTGCAGCCCGCAGACGGTGGCCGACGGCAGCCTCCCGGTCGGCGTGCTCGGTCTCGCGCAGACCTTGGACACGACCTGCGGTCAGTTCAACAACGCCTTCACTGGCTGACGTCGACGGCGTCATCACGCGCGACGCCCTCCGCGGAACCCTTCGGGCCGCCCCCGAGGGGTTCCCTTCACGCTCGGCCGGTCGTCCGGCTCTCGAGGATGAAGTCGGAGCCGGGCGAGGCCGGTTCGCGGCGCACGGTGCTCCGGCGCCCCTCACAAAGGAAACGCATCACATGTTCAGTAGAAAGAAGATCGCGGCCGTCTCGGGGCTCGTGGGTGGCCTTGCCGTGACCTGCACCGGCCTCGCCCAGGCGTACGCCGCGGCGGACCCCGGAATCTGCACGCGTGACATCCAGGGCAACGTCACCTGCATCCAGCGGATCCAGGGTCAGATTCCCGAGGGCGGGACCATTCCGCACCAGGACAACTGCATGCCGGTCCAGCCCGTGACGCTGCCCGCCGCCCTGGGGAACGGGACCATCAAGTACGGACCCGAGATCACCTGTTCCGCGCCGCCGCGCGACAAGGGCGACGGCAAATTGGAATTCCCCGGCCTGTTCGACTGAGCCGCCGGACGGCGCCTGCTGGTGAACACATTCCCGTAAGCCGACACGACGTATGGGCGAAGATCCCGAATTCCTACCAATCGTGTGCATATGCTCACGATAAGTAGTCAACCCCAGGGCGGCATGCCCGGGCAAGAAAGGGTCAATCCATGCGTAAGTTTCAGCGTGCTGCGGTCGTAGTGGCAGCGGTTGCGGGGCTGTCCACCCTTGGCGTCGGCGTCAGCTTCGCCGGCGGCGGCGGCGAAGACCAGCCTCAGCAGCAGTACACCGCTGTGGCCAACTCGTCGGCCAACGCCGTGGCCACCTACGGTGGCTACAACACGCGCCCGGGCGGCAAGGAGGGCCACGACGACCCCGCGCCCGAGGCGGGTTACGGCACCTACGCCGCCCCGGCCGAAGGCCAGTAAGACCACCGAGGTCCTCGCTGCGCGTGTGTGAGCGCGCTGCGGTCGTAGCGCATCGACATTCATTTGGAACGCGATATGCACATCGCACGAGCTGTACGCCCTTGTCCCGGACCAACTCGGACGGTTCGCCGGTGTGCTGAGTAATACCCCATGGCGAAGGCAGCCCGGACGCGCGGAAGACCCCTCAGGGTGCGCGTCCGGGCTGCGGCAATGCCGCAGCCGGACGCATCCGACCATGCGTCCAGGCGCCGGGTCCCCACTTTCGTCCTTCTCCAAGGCCCGGGCGGGCGCCGGTCGACGGCGCAGGCGCCGGGCCTCCAGTGCAAAGGAACGCAGCACATGTTCACTCGGCAGAAGATTGCGACCGTCACGGGGCTCGTCGGAAGTCTCGCCGTGATCTGGGTCGGCGCCGCACACGCGCACACCGACAATCCCAGGCCGGACTGCAGGAGCACCGCCATGGGCGACACCATCTGCATCCACAAGAGCGAGGCCCGCGTCGAGAAGCACGGCAAGCAGATCCTCAAGCAGGCGCGGGAGTGCTCGGTCGTCGACCGGCCGCGCCTGGAGGGGCCCGAGGACGACCTGCTGGGCGGCGGATCCAAGAACGTCGGGCCGGTGGTGACCTGCTCCAACGAGCTGAAGCTGCCCAAGTCTTTCAAGAAGGAGTTCCAGAAGCCTCGCATCGACTTCTGACATATGACCGGAAAATGCCGGACCGGGATCGCCCCGGTCCGGCATTTCGGCTTTCTGGGGTCATATGAAAATTCCCCGGTATCCCGGCCTGCGGCCGGAACACCGGGGAATAAGAACTACTTGCTTACCTGCTTACTTGCCGACGCTGTTGTTGCAGCCCATGTTCGAGCCGAGCGACGACTCCTGCGCACCCGCGTTGCCCTCGCCGTTGAGCGCGTTGCCCAGCGCGCCGTTGAGGATGCCGACTTCGCCGAGGACGTCGGCGTTGAGGTCGTGGGACCTGCAGGTGGTGCTCTGCAGGACGCTGAAGCGGGAGCCGCCGCTGTCGCGGCCGCTCTTGCCCCAGTCCTGGCCGGCGTGAGCAGCGCCGGCCGTCAGGAGCCCGACGCTCCCGAGGGCGGCAACCAGGACGGCAGCCTTGCGCAGCTTGTACATGTCTTCTCCGGTGGGTGAAGTGGTTGCGATCCGTGAGAGATCGACTTCGTACGGTTATGCAGGGTAATCGAAATATCCGAAGACAAACGGCGACGCGCCGAATTCTGTAAATGCCGTCACCCTGAATGCTCAATGGCGCACAAAAAGAGTCCCGGCACCGAGCCTGGGGCTCGGTGCCGGGACTATTTCCCGTTCTTGTCGCGGCTGCGACGGTGCGCCTTAGAAGGCGCTGTTGCTGCAGCCCATCGTCGAGCCGATGTGCGTGGCCTGGGCACCCGGGTCACCCTCGCCGTTGAGCGCGTTGCCCAGCAGGCCGTTGAGGATGCCGACCTCGCCGAGGACGTCCAGGTTCAGGTCGTGCGACTTGCAGTTGGAGCTCTGCAGGACGCTGAAGCTGTCGCCCTTGCCGCCCTTGCCGCCCTCGCCGCCCTGGCCGCCGGCGTGCGCGGTGCCGCCCACGAGTCCGATGCTGCCGATTGCGGCGATGAGGACGGCGGCCTTACGAAGCTTGTGCATGTCATCTCCGGTGGAGTGAAGGGTTTGCGATCTGTAGCCGATCGCGTTCTTACAGTTACCGGAGATTAATAGGAAATAACCCAAAACGGACGGCGGCGCGCCGGTTTCGTGATCTATTGGTAAAAGCACTCGAAAGCCGTATTTGTAAGAAAATGGGCCCTTCGAGGGCGTTCTCGAAGGGCCCGTTCCGGGGCGTCGGTGTCCGTTTGCGGACGGCTAGTGCGAGGAGTGGGCGAGGGCGTTCGACTGCGTGTTGCCCTGGCTGCACTCGATGCCGTGGGTGTCGGCGGCGGCGAGCAGCGCGACCGGGACGTTCGCGCCCAGCAGGGCCTGCGGGCTGCACTCCTGGGACGGGCGGAAGAGGTTGCTCTGCAGCGAGTCGCCGCCCCGCCCCGGGGCCGCCTGGGGGCTGATCTGCGGGTTGATCTGCGGGCTCAGGTTGGGGTTGACCTGCGGCGTGACGTCCGCGCCCCGCTGTGGAGCCTGCGGTGCCTGCGGGCCATAGCTCTGTGCGGTGGCCGCGGCGGAGGTCGCCGCGGAGGCCTGGGCGTCCGGCTGGGAGACGGGGGGCGGATAACCGCCGTTGTACTCGGGAGCTACGGCGGAGCTGGGGCCGGCACCGGCGGCGGACAGACCGCCGGCTGCTGCGACGATGAGCGCGACTTGCTGAAGCTTGCGCATGGAACCCTCGGCCCTTCATTGACCTGTGCACGGAACATCGCTTTGACTCAACGGGGAACGAGGGGAGCGGGGCTTCGGATACGGCGTGCCGGGCCCTGATCACCCATTTGCCTCAGGCCCTGTGCGCCACGGTGCCGCGTTCCCGGCGCCTCTGCAATCATGCTCCGGGGCTTTCGACCGTCAATGGCAAACGGGTGACGCGGTTTCTGGTCCCGTGACCGACGTGGGGGAAAAGTCGTTGCCAGCTGGGAGAGGGCAGCGATCATGGATCACGGAGGGGTGCGGAAATTCGCTGCCGACTTCCGGCGTGAGTCCATGTGCAGTCCAGTAGTTAATTCCTATAAAGGCGCAGTGCGAAAATCAGACTGGACCTACGGTGAGACTGCGCCGAATAAAACGGATTTCCTGTTCAGGTTTCGAAGGGCCGAGGGTTCCATGCGCAAGCTTCATAAGGCCGCTGTCGTCGCAGCAGCGGCCGGCGGACTGACCGCCATCGGCGCCGGCGTCAGCCATGCCGACGCTCCCGTCGGATACGGTGCCGCTCCAATGTCGGCTCCCGAGTACCCCGCACCGCAGTACGCGGCTCCCCCGTACGCGCCGTACGCGCCACCGCAGTACGCGCCTCCCCAGTACGTGCCGTACGCGCCACCGCAGTACCCGGCGTACGCGCCGCCCATGCCGAGCGGTCCGGAGGCCGCGGCGGTGGCCCACTCGCGGGGCTACGCACAGGTCGCCGCTCCGCCGCCGTACTCCCCTCCGATGATGCAGGCCCCCCCGGCTCCTCCGGCGCCTCCCGCGCCGCCGCAGGCGCCCACCGGTTACGCCACCGCCTCGGCCTCGTCGGGCGGCTCCGCGCAGGCCTCGAACTCGCCGTACGGCCCGCAGCAGGCCCCGCAGTACGTCGCGCAGCCGGCCGCCGCCCCCCAGCAGCCGCCGCAGGTCATGCCGCAGGTCAGCCCGCAGTCCGCGCCGGAGGTCATGCCGCGGGTCGCCCCGCAGGTGGCCATGCCCCAGACCTTCGGCGCCGCGGATGGTCCGCCACACGTCGCCCCGCAGGTGAACCCGTCGGTGAACCCTCAGGTGAACCCGCTCGTCAACCCGCTGGTCGCACCGGACACTCCGCAGGCGCCAGGGCTCGGCCTCGGGCAGATCGCCGCGCCTCCCGTCGGCTCGCTGGGTCTGCCCCGACTCGGCTGATCGCCTCCGGCGATGTTCGCCGCCCCCCCACTCGATCTGCTGCAGATCGCATCCGCTCGACCAACGGAGAAGTAATGCGCACGTTTCAGAAGGCCGTCCTCGTGGGCGCCATGCTCGGAAGTGTCGGCTCCCTCGGCATCAACACCGCCTTCGCACACGGTGAGCCGGGCCACGACCTCGACGTCCAGCAGAGCACCGAGTGCCGCTCGCACGACATGAACATCGATGTGCTCGGCGACGTCGGCGCCCTCAACGGCCTGGCCGGCAACCTGCTGAACGGCGAGGGGGCCCCGGGCGCGCAGCCCACCAACCTCGGTTCGGACATGGGCTGCAACAGCAAGGCTCTGTGACCGGCTGCGCTGCACGCCGCAGTTGTGCCGCCGCGGCGGCAGACGGACGGTGCGCTCGAAGGGCCGCGGCGACCCGGTGACAGTCGGCCGGCCGGCGCCGGATCCTCCCCCCGCATACCGGGGGAGGGTCCGGCGCTCTTCTGTGTGCGGCCGTGTCGCCCTGCGTCAGGACAGGAGCCGCACGGGGGACCCGGCCAGGTAGGCCTGGATGTCCTCCACCGCCTGGCGGTAGTACGTCGTGTAGTTGGCGTGCGAGACATAGCCGAGGTGGGGTGTGGCGAGGAGGCGGGGGGCGGTGCGCATCGGGTGGCCGGCGGGCAGCGGCTCGATGTCGAAGACGTCCACGCCGGCGCCCGCGATCCGGCCCTCGTGCAGCGCGGCCAGCAGGGCGTCCTGGTCGACGACGGAGGCGCGGGACGTGTTGACGAGGTAGGCGGTCGGCTTCATCAGGGCCAGCTCGGCGGCGCCGACCAGCCCCCGGGTGCCCTCGCCTCCGGGCACCTGGACGGAGACGAAGTCGCTCTCGGCGAGCAACTCCTCCTTGGAGGCGACGCATTCCACCCCCGCCTGCTCGGCGCGCTCCTTGGTGAGGTTCGGGGTCCAGGCGCCTACCCGCATGCCGAAGGCGAGCCCGACCCGGGCCACCCGGCTGCCGATCCGGCCGAGTCCGAGCAGGCCCAGCCGACGGCCGTGCAGATCGGCGCCGACGGTGGACTGCCAGGGGCCGTTCGTGCGCAGGGCGGTGCTCTCCTCGACGAGCCCGCGGGCCAGACCGAGCAGCAGCGCCCAGGTCAGCTCGACCGGCGGGGTCCCCGAGCTTTCCGTACCGCACACGGTGACGCCATGGGCCCGCGCGGCGGCGTAGTCGATGACGGTGTTGCGCATGCCGGAGGCGATGAGCAGTTTCAGCCGGGGCAGGCGGGCGAACAGGGAGCCGGGGAAGGGAACGCGTTCGCGCAGCGTGACGACGATGTCGCAGTCGGCGAGAGCGGAGGCGAGGGCGTCCTCGTCGGCCGGGTGCTCCCGCAGCGCGACGACCTCCACCTCGTCCTCGATGACCGACCAGTCGGCCAACTCGGTGGCCACACCCTGGAAGTCGTCCAGCACCGCACAGCGAAGTCGCACGTCGTCTCTCCTCCCGAGCACCTGTCACCTCGAACGTACGGGAACGGATCTTCGTTCCTCGACGGAGGGACGGCCTTCGGGAGGGTGCGCAACAGCAAGAACGCCCTCCCGGAGGGGAGGGCGGACAGTGGGCGCCCCCGGCAGGACTCGAACCTGCGGCCAAGCGCTTAGAAGGCGCCTGCTCTATCCACTGAGCTACGGGGGCCTGGTGCGGTGGCCTCGTGCCGGGTGCCCTGGCCGGGCTGATCCGTGACGTGGCCCGGGACAAGGATAGGGCTCCCGGTTCCTTGACCCTGCTGCTTCGCCTCCGTGGCTCGATGTGGAGGTTCGGTGAAGCGGTCCTGATAATCGCAGGCAGGTGCGATTCATGCACCGCTTTTGGCGTCCGACGCACCGGGTGTTGTGCACTCGTTATGCCTGGACTGTGCCCGCGCCCCAATGGTTCCTTCCGTCTGTTCTGTCCCCCCGGCGCGCAGACATGTCTATATGCTTCAGAATTCCCCTAAAGTTGGGCATTCTTCGCATGTGGTGACCTTGGACGTACGGCCTCAGCTGCTCGACACACTCTCCGCTCTGCGCGACTGTGTCGCCGCCACACGCTTTCCGCTGCCCCTGCCCGGGGCGGCACGCGCGCGTGCCAACCGCGACGAACTCCTCGCGCAGCTCGACGACTATCTCGTGCCCCGGCTGCGAGAGCCCGAGGCGCCCCTGCTCGCCGTGGTCGGCGGATCCACCGGCGCGGGCAAGTCGACGCTCGTCAACTCCCTCGTCGGGCGGCGTGTGAGCGAGGCGGGTGTGCTGCGGCCGACCACCCGGACACCCGTCCTCGTCTGTCATCCGGAGGACCATCACTGGTTCAGCGCCATGCGCGTGCTCCCCGAGCTGACCCGCGTGTGGGCGGCCCAGCAGGACCCCGTCGACGATCTCCTGCTGCCCGCCCGCGAGGAACCCGCGCGCGTGCTGCGGATCGAGACCGCCGAGTCCCTGCCACGCGGGCTCGCCCTCCTCGACGCGCCCGACATCGACTCGCTCATCGCCGACAACCGTGTCCTCGCCGCCGAGCTGATCTGCGCCGCCGACATCTGGATCATGGTCACCACGGCGACCCGCTACGCCGACGCCGTCCCCTGGCACCTGCTGCGCACCGCCAAGGAGTACGACGCCACCCTCGTCACCGTCCTGGACCGGGTACCCCACCAGGTCGTCTCCGAGGTCTCCCGGCAGTACGGCGCCCTGCTCACCAAGGCCGGGCTCGGCGACGTACCCCGCTTCACCGTGCCCGAGCTGCCCGAGTCCGCCTGGGGCGCCGGACTGCTGCCCGCCACCGCCGTGGCACCCCTGAAGAACTGGCTCGTCCACCACGCCCAGGACCCCGGCGCCCGACAGCAGGTCATGGCCCGTACCGCCTACGGCCTCCTCGACTCGCTCCAGTCGCGCATGCCCGAGCTGGCCAGCGCCGCCGCCGCCCAGTACGCGGCCGCCCTCCGGCTCACCTCCGCCGTGGACGCCGCCTACGACAGCGAGCACGCGCGCGTGCGCGGCCGCCTGCAGTCCGGGGCCGTGCTCGCCGGGGACGCGCTCAAGCGCTGGCGGGCCTTCCCCCTGGACTGCACCCCCGGAGAACTCCTCGACGCGCTCGTGGAGAGCCTCGGCGCCCTGCTGCTGTGCTCCGTCACCGCCGCGGACGAGCGCATCGACGAGGCCTGGCGCCACGAGCCCGCGGCCGGCGCCGCCGGCCTCGCCGACCGCGGCCACTCCCTGGAGACCGCCGAGCACCGCATCGGCCTCGCCGTACGGCGCTGGCGGCGCGAGATGGAGGAGTACGCCGAGGACGAGGTGCGGGTACTGGAGCGCACCTCCGCACCCGATCCCGAGATCGTCGCCGCCGTCGTCGCCACCGCGCTGCTGGGCGGGCGCCGGGCGCGCAACGCCGGCGAGGGGCTCGCCGACCGGATGGGCGCCCAGGGCGCGCTGCGGCTGCGTGAGAGGTCGGGGCGCCTGCTGACGGAGTACGTGGACCGGGTCATGCACGCCGAACGCGAGCGGCGCCTCGCCGCGCTGGAGGCACTGGACGTCCATCCCGCGCCCCAGGCCGAACTCATCGCCGCCCTGTCCGTACTGCAGAAGGAGAGGTGACCGGTGACGGCCGCCACTGATCAGGACCACATGGAGCACACCGACCACATGGCGCCTACTGAGCACAGCGGTCACATGAATCCCGAGGTCGTGAACCCCGGAGAGCGTGGCGACCTTCTCGGGGAACTGCTGCACCCGAGCCCGGCGGCTCCCGGCGACACCGCCGTCGAGCCGGTGAACGGCGGCACGGGCGGTGCAGCCCTCGCCACCACCCCCCTGGCGGACCGGACCGAGGACCCTGCCGCGCCCCCCGGGCCGGCCGCCCCCGCGGCGGACCTGGACACGGGCGGCAACAGACCAGGAACCCAGGACCCGCGAGACGACGACGGCGAGGTCCTCGGCCAGAACCCGCTGCACTGGGGCCGCCACGCGCGCGTGCCGGCGGCGGACCCGGCGCCCGAACCGCAGGTCCGCGGCATGGCGGCGGGAGCGGCCCGTGAGCGGGACGCGCGCGTGAGCGACCAGGACACGGTCCGGGACGTACCCGCCCTCGCCAGCCCCGCCGACGCGGACGGCCGGCACCGCTCCCGCCCACCGCACCGCACCCCCCGGCAACCCGGCCCCAGCGACGAGGCGCCCCACCGGCAACCGGGCTCCGCCTCAGAAGCCCCTCCCCGACGCAGAGCCGACGCCGACACGGACGCCGACCTCGACGGCGACGCCACGGAGACCTGGGACGACGGCCTGATCGCCCGGCGCATCACGGAGGCCGGAGCCGCCGCGCTCGCCGCCGAACGCGAGACCGACAGCCGGGGCCAGGGCAGCAACCCCCCGCCCCCACTGGCGTACGACGGCCCGCTGCGCTCCCGCCTCGACGCCCTGCGCGAACTCGTCGGCCTCTCCCGCACCCGGCTGGACAACCTCACCCTCTCCGAGGCGGGCCGGGTCCTGGACGAGGCGGCCGCCCGCCGCAAACTCTCCGGCCGGCACACCGTCATCGCCATCGCGGGCGCCACCGGCAGCGGCAAGTCGCAGCTGTTCAACGCCCTCGCCGGAGTGGCCATCTCGGAGACCGGCGTACGGCGTCCGACCACGGCCGCCCCCATCGCGTGCAGCTGGAGCGACGGCGCGGCGGGCCTCATCGACCGGCTGGGCATCCCGGGCCGGCTGCGCCGCCGCCCCGCGCACAACCCGGACAACGAGGCGGAGCTGCGCGGGCTCGTCCTGGTCGACCTGCCCGACCACGACTCCGCCGCCGTACAGCACCGCGAACAGGTCGACCGGATCCTGAAGCTGGTCGACGCGGTGATCTGGGTGGTCGACCCCGAGAAGTACGCCGACGCCGTGCTGCACGAGCGCTATCTGCGGCCCATGGCCGGCCACGCCGAGATCATGTTCGTCGTCCTCAACCAGGTCGACCGGCTGCCCGGCGAGGCCTCCGACCAGGTCCTGGACGACCTGCGCCGGCTGCTGGACGAGGACGGCATCGCGCTCGGCGAGCACGGCGAACCGGGCGCCACCGTGCGCGCGCTGTCCGCGCTCACCGGCGAGGGCGTCGGCGAACTGCGCGAGGCGCTCGGCCAGTTCGTGGCGGAGCGCGGCGCGGCGGCCCGCCGGGTCGCGGCCGACGTGGACGCCGCCGCGACCGACCTGCGCCCCGTCTACGCCGCCGAACGGCGGGTCGGCCTCAGCGAGGAGGCACGCGAGGAGTTCGCGGCGCGGCTCGCGGACGCGGTGGGTGCCACCGCGGCGGGCGATGCCGCCGAGCGAGCCTGGCTGCGCAACGCGGGCCGCGCCTGCGGCACCCCCTGGCTGCGGCTGTGGCGCTGGTACCGGGGTCGCGGCGACGCCACGACCGGCCGCCACCAGGTGCGTCACCAGGCCGAGGAGGAGACCACGGCACGCCAGCGCGTGGAGCAGGCGGTCCGTACGGTGGCCGACCGGGCCTCGGCCGGGCTGCCCGGGCCCTGGGCACAGGCGGTGCGCGAGGCGGCCGTACGCGGCGCGCACGGGCTGTCGGAGGCGCTGGACGAGCTGGCGGCGCGCGCCGGACTGCCCCCCGGCCGGCCGCCACGGCCGGGCTGGTGGCCGCTGGCCGTGCTGGTCCAGGCGGCCATGACCCTGCTGCAGATCGTGGGCGGCCTGTGGCTGGCGGGCCAGATCGCCGGCGTCATGGGGGCCAACCTCGGCATCCCGGTGCTGCTGATGGTGTGCGGGATCATCGGCGGGCCGCTGGTGGAGTGGGGTTGCCGGATGGCGGCCAGAGGCCCGGCACGGCGCTACGGCCAGGAGGCGGAACGGCGCCTGCGGGAGGCGGCCGCCGGCTGCGGCCGGGCCCGGGTGCTCGACCCCGTGGCCGCGGAGCTGCTGCGCTACCGGGAGGTGCGCGAGCAGTACGCGCGGGTCGTGCGGACCGGGGCGGGGGCGGGTGTGGGCTGACGGCAGCGGCGGCCACCGCGAGGGAGGGCGGGCGGTGGTGGCGGGAAGGCGAGGGCGGGTGGCGAGGGCGGGCGAAGGCGGCGGTGGGGCCTGCGAGTAACCCCTGTGCATGACTCCTGTGCATGACTCCTGTGGGTTACGGGGGCGGGAGTCGCTCGTGCGGGTGACGGGGGTCGGGGAGGTCACTCGTCCGGGTGGCGGGGATTTCCACAGGTGAGGTGGCCTTCCACAGCGCTCGGCGGGCCCGGCCCGGCGGAGGCAGTCTGAGGTCGCGGCGATCGCACGGCGGGTCCGGCCGGAGGGACGGCGGACGGCGCGGGCGATCGGCGGGACGTGTCGGCGCGTACGGCGGTCATACGGAGGTCGTACGCGCTCGGCACGGCAGACGCAGCCGTACGGGACGGGCCCGTACGTGTGTCCGTCCGGCCGTAGCGGGCCGGGTGGGGGAGGGGAGCGAGAACATGAACGAGACGATCGTCTGCGTGGTGGGCAACGTGGCGACGGCGCCGGTGTACCGGGAGGCGGCGGCGGGCCCGTCGGCCCGGTTCCGGCTGGCGGTGACCGCGCGCTACTGGGACCGCGAGAAGAGCACCTGGACCGACGGACACACCAACTTCTTCACGGTGTGGGCCAACCGCCAGCTCGCGGTGAACGTGGCGGCGTGCGTGGAGGTGGGCCAGCCGGTCCTCGTCCAGGGCCGGCTGAAGGTGCGCACCGAAGTGCGCGACGGGCAACAGCAGTGGTCCTCCGCCGACATCGACGCCGTGGCGATCGGCCACGACCTCTCCCGCGGTACGGCCGCCTTCCAGCGCGCGGTCAAACCGGAGGCCGCCCTCACGGCGACCCGGCCGGAGCCGGCCTGGGAGACACCGCGCCCCGCCGACACCCCGGACGGGCGGGCGAGCCAACAGGTGCCGGAGCCGGTCGCGGTGACATGACATCAGTAACCGGCGCACGCCCGGGGACCGGCCGATCGGCCGCGACGCACGTGCCGAACACCCCGCGCGAACCGGTGGATTTGTCGATATGCCCAGCTCATGGACGGTCCCGGGGATAACGATTACGGATCGGATCGCCCATCGGATCATCCGACCGGCAAGAGAGGCTCCGCGTGATCCATAGGATGCCGGGCGTGCCCCTAGGGGCTGCCGATTCTGCTGGTGGGACCGTCCCCCCAAGTCCAACGGGTCCTGCTCGAAGGGGAATTCTGTGCTCTCTGCGTTCTCTGGGTTCCGCCGTTCCGCCGGAGCGGCCCGCCTGGCCGCCGCCACGGTGGCGTCCGGTCTCGTGGCGGCCGGTGTGCTGTCCGGCGCCGATACGGCGGCGGCCGACGAGACACCGCAGACCCAGGGTGGGGCGACGGCCACGATAGAGGGCCTGAAGACCTACGGCGAGGCCGTGATCCACGAGAACGGCGTCGACCAGCGGGTGGAGGCGGGCCTGTTCGAGATGTCCGTCGACGACGGCGGCACCCTGCAGACGTACTGCGTCGACCTGCACAACCCCACCCAGCGCGACGCCCACTACCAGGAGACGTCCTGGAGCGGCACGTCACTGGGCGCCGACAAGGACGCCGGCCGGATCCGCTGGATCCTGCAGAACTCCTACCCCCAGGTCAACGACCTCGCCGCGCTCGCCCGCCGGGCCGGCACCGGCACGCTCACCGAGCAGGACGCGGCGGCCGGCACCCAGGTGGCCATCTGGCGCTACTCCGACCACGGGAAGGTCGACGCCGTCGACCCGCAGGCCGAGAAGCTCGCCGACTATCTGCAGAAGAGCGCCCGCGACCTCGGCGAACCGCAGGCCTCGCTCACCCTGGACCCGCCGGCCGTCTCCGGCCGGCCCGGTGACCTGCTGGGACCGGTGACCGTCCACACCAACGCGGCGAGTGTCTCCGTGAGCCCGCCGGCCGACGCGGCCACCAGCGGAGTGCGGATCATCGACAAGACCGGCAAGGTGATCACCTCCGCGCGCGACGGCAGCAAGCTGTACTTCGACGTCCCCGAGGGCGCGGCGGCCGGCACGGCCCAGCTGACCGCGCAGGCCTCCACCACCGTGCCCGTCGGCCGTGCCTTCGCCTCCGACAACCGCAGCCAGACCCAGATCCTGGCCGGCTCCAGCGAGTCCACGGTCTCCGCGACCGCGACCGCCACCTGGGCGTCCGAGGGCGCCATACCGGCGGTCTCGGCCCGGAAGAACTGCGCCAAGGGCGGCGTGGACATCATCGCGACCGACAAGGGCGACAAGCCCTTCACGTTCGAGCTGATGGGCGCCGAGCACACCATCCCCGCGGGCGCCACGCGCACGGTGACCATCCCGCTCCAGGAGGACCAGCCCTACGACTTCACGATCACCGGGCCGCACGGCTTCAGCCGGCGCTTCACCGGCGTCCTCGACTGCAGGACGCGGGGCACGATCACGACCCAGACGACCCAGGTCCACAACGAGCCCAGCCCCGCCACGGTCGGCGGCGGCACCACGGCACCGGACACCAACCTCGCCGCGACGGGCGGCTCTGCGATCACCCCGCTGATCGCGGGCGTGGCCATCGGCTTCGTGGTGATCGGCGGCGCGGTCCTGGTGTTCCTGCGCAAGAGGGAACAGCCCGGCGACTGACCTCGCCCGTCCGCATCCGGCCCTTGCGTGACGTCGACCGCAGGAGGAAGATCCTGCCGATCAAGGGAGCTGTGATGCTGCGGTTCATGGACTGGTCCGTAGTCGGGCTGGGGTGCCTGCTGGCTCTCGCAAGCCTCGCCGGCCAGCGGTGGGGGCGTACCCGGGCCGGGCGGAAAGAGGCCCTGGAGCAGCGCACGCCCGCCCCCTGGGCATGGCTCCCTCTCCTCGTCGGGCTGGGGATGATCGGGACCAAGGTGCCGGGCATGTTGCACGCACCCCGCTCCGTCGTCGAGGCCGTCGACGCGCTCGACTTCCTCCTCGCGGCCACGGTGTCGGTCCTCGTCCTGCGAACCCTGCGTCGCCCGTCCCCGAAGCCTTCCCGCTGACATCCCTCGGCACAACGGCACCGAGCCACCGACGGACAAGCCAGCGACACCATCATCGAAACCCCAGGTCACAGCCCCCAAACCAAACGGGTTAACACCCAAGCCTGGCGTTCAGGCAAGATGGGGTGTATCTGCCCACTGCCAGATTTCAAGCTGCCGGACGGTTTCTCTTGGCTGAGTTCATTTACACCATGCGCAAGACGCGCAAGGCGCACGGCGACAAGGTGATCCTTGATGATGTCACCCTGAACTTCCTGCCGGGAGCGAAGATCGGCGTCGTCGGTCCGAACGGTGCCGGTAAGTCGACCGTGCTGAAGATCATGGCGGGGCTCGAGCAGCCGTCGAACGGCGACGCGTACCTGTCCCCCGGCTACAGCGTCGGCATCCTGCTGCAGGAGCCCCCGCTGAACGAGGAGAAGACCGTCCTGGAGAACGTCCAGGAGGGTGTCGCCGAGATCAAGGGCAAGCTCGACCGGTTCAACGAGATCGCCGAGCTGATGGCGACCGACTACTCCGACGCGCTGCTCGACGAGATGGGCAAGCTGCAGGAGGAGCTGGACCACGCCAACGCGTGGGACCTGGACGCTCAGCTCGAGCAGGCCATGGACGCGCTGGGCTGCCCGCCCGGCGACTGGCCCGTCACCAACCTCTCCGGTGGTGAGAAGCGGCGTGTGGCGCTGTGCAAGCTGCTGCTCGAAGCCCCCGACCTGCTGCTGCTCGACGAGCCCACCAACCACCTCGACGCCGAGTCGGTGAACTGGCTGGAGCAGCACCTCGCCAAGTACGCGGGGACCGTCGTGGCCATTACGCACGACCGGTACTTCCTCGACAACGTGGCCGAGTGGATCCTGGAGCTGGACCGCGGTCGCGCGTACCCGTACGAGGGCAACTACTCCACGTACCTGGAGACCAAGGCCACCCGTCTCAAGGTCGAGGGCCAGAAGGACGCCAAGCGGCAGAAGCGGCTCAAGGAAGAGCTGGAGTGGGTCCGCTCCAACGCCAAGGGGCGGCAGGCCAAGTCCAAGGCCCGTCTCGCGCGGTACGAGGAGATGGCCGCCGAGGCCGACAAGATGCGGAAGCTGGACTTCGAGGAGATCCAGATCCCGCCGGGCCCGCGGCTCGGCAACATCGTCGTCGAGGTCGACAAGCTCAACAAGGCCTTCGGCGAGAAGGTGCTGGTCGACGGGCTCTCCTTCACGCTGCCGCGCAACGGCATCGTGGGCGTCATCGGGCCGAACGGCGCCGGCAAGACCACGCTGTTCAAGATGATCCAGGGGCTCGAGACCCCGGACTCCGGTGACATCAAGGTCGGCGAGACCGTCAAGATCTCCTACGTCGACCAGAGCCGCGAGAACCTCGACCCGAAGAAGACGCTGTGGGAGGTCGTCTCCGACGGGCTCGACTACATCAACGTCGGTCAGGTCGAGATGCCGAGCCGGGCGTATGTGTCCGCCTTCGGTTTCAAGGGGCCGGACCAGCAGAAGCCGACCGGTGTCCTGTCCGGTGGTGAGCGCAACCGCCTCAACCTCGCGCTGACCCTCAAGCAGGGCGGCAACCTGCTGCTGCTCGACGAGCCCACCAACGACCTCGACGTCGAGACCCTCAGCAGCCTGGAGAACGCGCTGCTCGACTTCCCCGGCTGCGCCGTGGTCGTCTCCCACGACCGGTGGTTCCTCGACCGGGTCGCCACCCACATCCTCGCCTACGAGGGCGAGTCCAAGTGGTTCTGGTTCGAGGGCAACTTCGAGTCGTACGAGAAGAACAAGATCGATCGGCTGGGAGCGGACGCCGCGCGTCCGCACCGTGCCACCTACAAGAAGCTGACCCGGGGCTGATCGGTCTTGCGCCACATCTACCGCTGCCCGCTGCGTTGGTCGGACATGGACGCGTACGGACATGTCAACAACGCGATCTTCCTCCGCTATCTGGAGGAGGCCCGCATCGACTTCACGTCCCTGAGGGGCGCGGAGTCCAAGCAGGGGTCCGTGGTGGCGCGCCATGAGATCGACTACCGGCGCCAGCTCGTCCACCGGCCCACGCCCGTGGACATCGAGCTGTGGGTCACGGAGATCAAGGCCGCGTCCTTCACCGTCTCCTACGAGGTGAAGGACGCGGACACGATCTACGTCCAGGCCCGGACCGTCGTCGTCCCGTTCGACTTCGAGACGCAGCGGCCGCGCCGGATCACCGCCGAGGAGCGGGAGTTCCTCCAGCAGTACACGGACACGGCCACCGGCGAGGACGACTCCTCCGACGAGGAGGCCGTCGCCGCATGACGGTGCTGCACCTGGCCGATGAGACGGAGGCGGCCGACCTCGCCGCCTTCCTCTCCCGGCTGCTCCACTACGACCGTGGA
This sequence comes from Streptomyces sp. NPDC052101, assembly GCF_040680235.1. Classification (NCBI taxonomy): domain Bacteria; kingdom Bacillati; phylum Actinomycetota; class Actinomycetes; order Kitasatosporales; family Streptomycetaceae; genus Streptomyces; species Streptomyces sp. NPDC052101. The sequence goes on along the minus strand of NZ_JBFAWH010000029.1, from coordinate 32,548 downwards.
GCCGCGGTGCGCCTGCAGGCGGCCGGTACGGCGCTCGCCGTGTTCGGCCGGCCGCCGTCCTTCGAGGTGCTGGCCGTCCGCGCGGTACGCCTCGCCAAGCCTTACGAGAACGGGCTCGACGTCACCCTCGACGTGACTGTCTCCGCCGGTCAGTTCCTGGAGTCCGTGGACGAGCGCGCGGCCGTCGCCGACGTGCCGGCCGCGGTCACCGGTCCGCCCTGGGCCGGTGTGCTGCCGCCGCGCGGCGGCTGGCAGGCCGAACCGGGGCTGCCCGCCCCGGACGCGCTGCGGGCGACCGTCGCCGCCGCGGTCGGCGAGTTCCGGTCGCGTACGGAGGAGTTGGCGCCGGACGGCCGTACCCGCGCGGAACTGGACCGGATCGGGCGGGACATCTGGTCCCGGGAGATCGGGCGGACCGGGCTTCCGGTGCGGGCCGTGCACGCGGCCCAGTCCCTGGGCTTCCTGCGGCCGGGCGGCGATCCCGCCGACACCGGGCTGTTCTCCTCGGGGTCGTGGCTCAGGCTGCGCACCCCGTACGGGTCCGTCGTCGTACGGCGGGCCGGGCTCGGGGCGCTCGGCGTCAGCGTCCGCTGAAGCACTCCGCTCACACGCGAGTCGAGGCTCAGTCCGGGGTGTTCACCATCGACGCGGCGGCGTACGCCAGGTAGTTCCACAGCGTCGTCTCGTGCTCCTCGGACAGCCCGAGTTCGTCGACGGCCGCCCGCATGTGCCGCAGCCAGGCGTCGTGCGCCGCGCGGTCCACCGTGAACGGGGCGTGCCGCATGCGCAGCCGCGGGTGGCCGCGGTTCTCGCTGTAGGTGGTGGGGCCGCCCCAGTACTGCATCAGGAACAGGACGAGGCGCTCCTCGGCCGGGCCCAGGTCCTCCTCCGGGTACATGGGCCGCAGCAGCGGGTCCCCGGCGACACCCTCGTAGAAACGGTGGACGAGCCGGCGGAAGGTCTCCTCCCCGCCGACCTGCTCGTAGAAGGTCTGCTCCTGAAGCGTGCCGCGCCGAATCTCATTCACCTGTACATCGTCTCAGACCGGGCGACCCAGGACTCAAGGCCTAGGACTCGCGGAACCGGCCCGCCCCTACTGTGGACCCATGGGTATGGGTGCCTACGACACCGAGATCGAGGCCCTGGCCGCCGCCGCGCGGGCCGCGCTGGTGCGGGAGATCGACGCCGACGGGGTCTTCGCCGCGGACCCGGTGTGGCGGGAGGCGTTCGCCGCCGTGCCCCGGCACCTGTTCGTGTCGTACTACTACGTCGCCGGCCGGCGCGGCTACGAGCGCCGCTGGGGCGAGAGCCCCGACCGGGAGGCCCGAAAGCGCTGGGTGCGCGGCGCCTACGCGGACATGCCGCTGGCCACCCGGCTGCGCGACGGCGAGCTGCTCTCCTCCAGCAGCCAGCCCTCCCTGATGGCGCGGATGCTGGTCGCGCTGGAGGTCGAGGACGGCGACCGGGTCCTGGAGGTGGGCGCCGGCACCGGCTACAACGCGGCCCTGCTCGCCCACCGGCTCGGCGACGACGACCTCGTCACCACCATCGATCTGGAACCGGAGATCACCGAGGCGGCCCGCCGGCACCTGGACGCGGCCGGTTTCCACCCCGTCGTCGTCACCGGCGACGGCGCGCGCGGGGTGCCCGAACGCGCCCCCTTCGACCGGATCATCGCCACCTGCGAGCTGTCCACGGTCCCGCGCGCCTGGCTCGCCCAGTGCCGTCCCGGCGCCCGGATCCTGACCCCGCTGGCCAATGGCCTGCTCGCGCTCACGGTCCGGGACGCGGCCCACGCCGAGGGCCGTTTCCTGCCCACGGCCGCCTACTTCGTCCCGCTGCGCGGCGAGGGCAGGGCGGAGCCGGGGAGCGTGTCGCTCGCCGGGCTGCCGGGCCGGGCCCGCGAGCAGGAGACGTTCCGCTTCCTGCTCGCGCTGACCCGGGGCACCCTCGATCCGCGGGAGGCCTACGCGCTGTGGGAGCGCGAGGGCAGCCCGGAGCGCGAGCGCTACGGCGTCACGGTCGACGGCGAGCACGAGTGGGCGTGGCTGGACGACCCGGCGGGGCCGTACGGCTGGCCCCTGCCGTGAGCGCGGTCAGGCCAGGCGGATGGTGATCGTCGTCCAGGCGCCCACATGCACCCGGTCGCCGTCCTGCAGCGGCACCGGTACGAACGGCTGGATCGGTTCCTCGGACATGTTGACCGTGGTGCCGTTGGTCGAGTTCTGGTCGACGACCGCCCAGCTGCCGTCGGGCTGCTGCACCAGCACCGCGTGCTGATGCGAGACGCCCGGGTCCTCCGGCGGCACCGACAGGTCGACGTCGGGGGTGTCGCCGGTGGAGTGCCGGCGGCGGCCGATGGTGAGCTGGTTGCCGCTGAGCGTGCGCTGCTGCTCCGGCGAGTACGCGGGCAGGTTCAGGCCCGCCGCCTCGGGGCCCGAGCGCTGCATCATCGCCATGAAGTAGTCGCGGTCCGGGCCGATGGTCGCCGTCCAGGTGCCCCGCGCCTGCGGGAAGCCGGGGCCGGGCGGGGGCGGGGCCTGGGTGGCACCGGGCTGCGGATAGCCGTACCCGCCGCCGGGACCGCCGTTCGGGCCGCCGCCGGGACCGCCGGCCGACGGCGGGGGGATCACCCAGTCGTCGTCACCGCCGCCGAAGGAGGGGCCGCCGGAGGGCGGACCGCCGAGCGGGGGCCGGCCGGTCTCGCCCGGGAACGCGGGCGGTGCGGGCGGACCGGACTGGGCATACCCCTGCGGGGCGGCGCCGGGACCGGCACCGGGCCCGGCGTGCGGGGTCGGGCCGGGCGGCGGCGGGACCGGCCGCGAGGGGGCGCCGCCGAAGCCGGCGGGACCGGGCGGGCCGGGGGGAGTGGGGGCACCGGGGGCCGAGGGCTCGCGGCCGAAGGGCGCGCCGGGACCGGACTGCTCACGGCCGAAGGACGGCGGACCGGCGGGACCGCCGGGACCAGCAGGCCCCTGCCCCTGACCCTGCCCCGGGCCACCGCCGAAGCCGGACGGACCACCGGGGCCCTGCCCGGGACCGCCGCCGAAGCCGGACGGGCCACCCGGACCACCCTGCCCCTGTCCGGGACCGCCGCCGAAGCCGGACGGGCCACCGGGACCGCCGGGCCCCTGGCCGGGGACACCGCCGAAGCCGGACGGGCCGGGGGAGGTCGGCGGCGGGCCGGACGGGCCGCGGTCGCCGCCGAACGGCGTCGGGCCGGACGGCTCGCTGCCGAAGGACGGGATCGGCTCGGCGGGCCGGTTCACCTGCGAGGGCCGCGAGCCGTGGTACTCGTACCCGTCACCGCCGCCGTAGGTCGCGCTCGGCGGCTGGAACCGCGGCTGCGGCGGCTGCGGCGAGTGCGGCGCGGCCGGGGTGTACGAGGTGGCCGTGTTGGTCAGGAAGTTCCACCGGCACTCCTCGCAGAAGGGCGCGCCGCCCTCGCGGGGCGTACGGCACTGCGGGCACAGCTCCGGCTCCGGGGCGGCCGGCGGACGGCCGCCGGTGGGGCCGCCCTGCGGGGGCGGGAAGCCGTAACCGCTCGTGGGCGGGGGCGGCGGGGGCGGAGGTACGGCACCGGCCATGCGGTGACCGCAGACCTCGCACCAGTCGTCGGAACCCGACTGGTGTCCGTTCGGGCAGGTCGGCATGTCGGCGCTTCCCCTTCTCCTACGCTTTCAGGGCCAGTTCTAGAAAGTCACTTCTTTACACGAACAGTCTTTGTGGACCGGGTCTCCAGAGTCATCTCGTCCGCCTCTGCGACCTTCGTCTTCAACCGCACAGTACCTGTCGCGGCGTCGACCACGTCCACCACCTTCGCAAGCAGTTTCGCAGTATCGGCGTTCCCGGAGGCACTGGCGAGCTGAACAGCGCGCCCCAGTTTGGCCGTTGCTCCATCGAAATCGCCCGCTTTGCGAAGATCGAGCCCCTGCTGGATGGCTTGTGCCAGTTCGGCCTGCCCGGTGTAGTGGGCGACTTGGGGGTTGATCGAGGTGGAGGCGGCCATGTCGTCGGTCCACACGGCCCGTACGAGGCCCTGTGCGCCGAGGTTCTGTACCGATCTGTCCGCTTGTGGCACAACCAAGGAGACCCGGGCGGCGAGCATCTCCTGGCCGAGACCGGCCGCCGGGACCTCCAGGCACAGGTGGTAGTCGCGGGACTCGTCGCCCCAGGACCCGGTCGGATAGTCCCCGGCGCGGGGTCCGGCCTCGGTGCGGCGGGCGGTCAAGTCCTCGACGGTGGGCGCCACTTGCTTGACGAACCGGATGGTCGTGCCGACCGGCGTCCACACCCTGAGCGAGACGTCGGCGACCTCCTTGCCCATGGCCGATTCCATGATCTGCGTGAAGTCGGCGGTGAGACCGGCCGGATCGGCGACGATATCGGCGGTGCCGAGGAGCGCGGAGGCGATCCCTGTGACTTCTTTCACTTCCCAGTCGGTGCCCACGCCCCGCGCGTCACAGGTGAACCGTCCGGCGCATGCCTGAAGCGTGGCCCCCAGGTCCTCCGGCGACTCGTGCTCGTTGCGGCCGTCGGTGAGCAGGATGCCGTGCCGGATGGTGACGTCCGCCGGGTTCAGCAGCCGGTCGGCGAGCCGCAGCCAGGTGCCGATGGCCGTACCGCCGCCCGCGCTGAGCCGCCGTAGCGCCTGCTTGGCCTGCTCACGGGTGCCCGCGTCCGCGATCGCGAGCCGGCCGCCGCCCGGATAGACCTCGTTCGCCACGTGGGTGCCGCCGATCACCGCGAAGTGCGTGCCGTCGCGCAGGGTGTCGATCGCGGCCGCCGTGGCGGCCCGGGCGTTGTGCATCTTGGCCGGCGGATAGTCCATGGAGCCGGAGCAGTCCACCATGAGCGCGACGGCGGCGGAGGGGCCGCGGCCCGCCGGGTACACCGGGGTCATGGCGCTGCCGACCGTGCCGCCGCCGGTCGCGGTCACGGTGGCGATCGCGTTGACCTCGCGCCCGCCCTCCGGCAGGTACTCGTTCTGGTAGACGTCCATCGAGAACCGCGGCGCATGCGACTTCGCGAAATTGGCCATGCGTATTCAAATCCCCCTTGATGCCCCTGCTGACGCAGGGCGACGGCGGTGAACAGACCGGTCCCCTCCGGTCTGCGGCCTCAGGCCGATCCTGCCCCTTCGGGCGGTGCCGGGAACGGTACGACGGCCACTGTTACGTTGTCGTGGCCCCCGCCGTCCAGGGCGTGGCCCACCAGCACCCGGGCGCTGTGCAGCGGGCGCTCGGCCGCGTCCTGGGGCACGGCCTCGGCCATCTCCTCGGCCGTCTCGGCGTAGTTCCACAGGCCGTCGGTGCACACCACCACGACGCCGGACCGGTCCGGCTTGAAGGACGCGGTGTGCGGCTCCAGTTCGTAGGCGTCCGCGCCGAGCCAGCCGGTGATGGCGTGGGCGCGCTCGTCGGCGTACGCCTCGGCCTCGCTCATCAGACCGGCGGCGACCATCTGCGCGGCCCAGGAGTCGTCCTCGGTCAGCCGGGCCGCGGGCGCGCTCCGGTCGTCCGGCACCCAGTAGATGCGGCTGTCGCCGACCCAGCCGACGACCAGCAGCCCGGCGGCGACGACCGTGCCGACGATCGTGCAGGCCGGGGCGTTCTGGTGCGGGGCGTGCTCGCGGGCCGTGGCGGGTTCCTCGGCGAGCGCGTTCACGGCCTGCGCGGCGGCGACGATCGCCTCGTGCATGGCCGTCTGCGGATGCGTGCCGCGCGGCAGGGCGGCCAGCAGCGTGTCACCGGCCACCTGGGAGGCCGCGGAGGACGCGTCGTCGGGGCGGGTCGCGGAGGACACGCCGTCGCAGACGACCGCGAGGACCGCCGGGGTGCCGTCGGGCAGCGTGGTGTGGCCCACGGCGAAGGCGTCCTCGTTGCGGTGGTGGCGCAGGCCCCGGTCGCTGACGGCGGCCACCGGACCCGACTCCCGCTCCATGTGGTCGCGTTCGCGGGGCTGGGCGTGCCCGCAGTTCTCGCAGTAGCCGTCGCTGTCCACCCGGCCTGCCCGGCAGGCCACGCACACCTGCGCGGGCTCCTCCGGTACGGCCGTGCTTTCAGGGTTCCCGGGGTTCTCGGGCTTCCCGGGGTTGTCGAGGTCGCCCGGGTTCTCGGCCACGCGCGGGTCGGGCGCCTGCAGCGGGTACTCCTCCGGCTCCGCGGGCCGGTCGAAGCGCACCCCGGACCCGGCCGGCCGCTGCGGCTCCCCGGCGCCGGGCTCGTGACCGTGCGGCGACGAGCCGGGCGCGCCGGACTCCCCGCCCCCGCCGGTCTCGTGGCCGGCGAGCGGCGCGCCGCCGGAGTCGGTGCCGGGCAGATCGGCCGGCAGATGCACCTCCGGCGGGGCGGCGGCGCTGTCGGGCTCGGGGGCGGGCCAGGCAGGGCCCTTTGGGCCCTCCCCGGCGGAGCCGGTCATGGTGAGCGTCGGATGGTCCTGCGGCGGCGCGGGTACGACGGAGAGGTCGTACCCGCATGCTCCGCAGAAGAGGTCACCCGACTCGACGGGCTCCGCGCAGCTCGGGCACTTCGCCAGTGCGGCCTGCTGGGGCATCTGCGACATCAACTACACCCACGTCCGGGGGCGGTAACGGTTGGCCCGTTCCACCAGTTCGATCCTCTCCTCGCCGCCGGGCGCCAGCCGGGCCAGCGTGCGGTAGGCGCGCTCCAGGCCGAAGCGGAGGCCCCGCTCGTCCAGACCGCTGCCCAGCAGCACCCGTCCGCCGGCGGCGGCCTCGGTGCCCTGGCCCCCGGAGAGTATCCAGTCCAGCGCCGAGCCGAGCACTTCCGCCGACAACTGCTCGCGCCGCGCCGGGTCCAGGCCGTACGCGTCCAGCGCCTCGACCTGCCGGGCGGCGGCCGTCAGGTCGTCCAGGAACGGTACGTCACCGGCGGTCGCGGTGCGCTGTCTGAGCCGTGCCCGTACGGCGGCGACCCGGGCGGCCGTGTAGTGGATGGAGGACTCCGCCACCGACTCCAGCGTGCGCACCGCGGCGTGCCGGTTCCCGGCCGCCAGCTGCACCCGGGCGAGCCCGAAGGCGGCGCTCACATAGCTGGGGTCGGTCGCCCACACCAGGTGGTAGTAGTCGGCCGCGTTGTCCAGCTGGCCGAGCACCTCCGCGCACAGGCCGAGCGCCAGCTTGGGCGCGGCCTCGCCGGGGAAGGCGTCGTAGATCGCGTCGAAGGCGAGCGCGGCGCCCTCGAAGTCGCCGGTGACCAGGGCGGCCACGCCCCGGTACCACACCACCCGCCAGTCGTCGGGCCGTTCCTCGTCCAGCTTGCCCAGGCTCATCAGCGCGGCCTGCTGATCGCCGCTCTCCAGCCGGGCGCGGATCTGCCTGAGCCGGGTCTCCACGGTCTGGGCGGGCGCCGCGTCGAGGGCGCTGATCAGCTCGGCCGGCGCGGAGGCCAGCAGGCCGGCCAGGAAGCCCGCGTTGGGGTCGCCCGGGTCGACCAGGGGGACGGGCAGGGCGAGCGCGGTGGCCGGGGTGTCGACGGACCTGACCAGGGCGGCCGGGGGCAGCGCCGGGGCGGAGGGCGTGGCCCTGGCCGTCTCCCGCGCTCCCAGCCGGGACACGTCACCGTCCAGCTGCGGGAACAACTCCCGGTCCGTGACCCGCACTTCGGGGCCGAACTGCGTCGACAGGGCGGGCCGCGCGTGCCCGGTCTGCAGCGAGACCACCTCGCGCAGCACACCGGTCAGCTGCTCGGCCATCTCCTGCGCGGAGCCGAACCGGCGGGCCGGGTCGGGGTCGGTGGCGCGCACGAGGAGCCGGTAGAAGGACTCGTAGCGGCGGAAGACCTCGATGGTGTCCGGATCGGGCAGCGAGTCCACGTAGACCGTCGTGTAGCCCTGGAAGTCGAAGGTGAGCACCGCGAGCGTACGGCCCACCGTGTACAGGTCGCTCGCCACCGACGGGCCGGTCTCGGCGACCTCCGGAGCCTGGTAGCCGACCGTGCCGTAGATCGCGGACTCCTCGTCGTCCATGCGGCGCACCGCGCCCATGTCGATCAGCTTGAGCTGGTCCTCGGTCTGGATGGCGTTGTCGACCTTGAAGTCGCAGTACAGCAGGTTGCGGCTGTGCAGATGGCCGAGCGCCTCCAGGGCCTCGATGCCGTACGCGCACGCCTGCTCCACCGGCAGCGGGTCGCGCCGGCCCGCGGGCGTGCGGCGGTCGTTGGCGATCTCCTTCAGGGACTTGCCGCCGACGTACTCCATGACGATGTAGCCGTCGAGGGAGCCGGTGCGCTGGTCGAGGTGCTCGACGAAGTTGTAGATCCGCACGATGTTGGCGTGCTCGATCTCCGCGAGGAAGCGCCGCTCGGAGATCGCGGCGGCCATCGCGTCCTGGTCGCCGGTGTCCAGCAGGCCCTTGAGCACCACCCAGCGGTCGGAGACGGCACGGTCGACGGCGAGATAGATCCAGCCGAGCCCGCCGTGCGCGAGACAGCCCACGACCTCGTACTGGCCGTGCACCACGTCCCCGGTCTTCAGCTTCGGCACGAAGGAGTACGGGTGCCCGCACTTGGTGCAGAAACCTTCCGTGCGACCCGGCCGGTCACCCCGGGCCCGGCCGACCGGCACCCCGCAGTCGGAGCGCGAGCAGAACCGCTTCCGCTCGGGCACCTCCGGGTGCTCCAGCACCATCGAGCGCGGGTCCGGGCGCGGCACCTGCGGCACGTTCACCAGCCCCGCGCCCAGCCGTCCCCGCGCGGACGCCCCGGAGGAGGAGCCGGAGCTGCGCACCGACACCGAACGCCCGGTGGAGCGGCCCGACAGGGACCGCGAGAGCCGCCCGGACACCGAGCGGCGCGACTTCGACGACTGCGACGACGTACGCGAACTGTGCGAACCGCGCGAACTTCCGCTGTCCACCGCGCCCTTGGTGAGCCCGGTGGGCGGCGAGCCGACCATGCCGTTCGCCGACACCACCGGTGCGAGGCCGCAGGTGTCGCAGTACAGCTCACCGCCGCCGACGTCGTCGTACGACCCCTCGCAGCCGGGCCGCTGACAGGCCTGCCCCGCCTGGCTCATGACTGGTCCCCCCCACGGTTCTCCTGCGCCCCCGCGCCGCCGATCAGCTCGGCCGCCAACTGCTGGTAGCGCAGCACGGCCTGTTCGGCCACCCGCAGGTCGCAGGGCGCGCTCCACAGCATCCGCCGGGCCGCGTCGTACCGCTCGACCAGGAACGGATCCTCCGCGAGCCCGTGCCGGGCGATCTTCGCCCTGTAGGCGTCGAGCCGGCCGCGCAGCTCGGCGCGGACCGCGAGCGGCGCGGTGACCGCGGTCAACGACTCGCGGGCCCGCAGCAGTTCGTCCTCGGCCTTCTGCTCCAGCGACTCCAGCAGCGGGGACAGCCGGTGCCACTGCGCCTGCCTGCGGTACTCGGCCGCGGTCGCCAGCTGTTCCTGGAGCACCGTCGGCGGGCCGCTGACCACCGGCACCTCCGTCGCCGCGATCTTCGCCAGCACCTCGCCGCGCGCCGTACGGGCCTCGGCGAGGGTGCGGTCGGCGCGCGAGAGCACGTCCCGCAGCCGGATCAGCCGCGCCTCCGCGTCCTGCCGGACCGTCAGCACGGCGTCGATCTCGCGGCGCACGTCCTCCAGGGCGCGCGCCTCACGGTCGTACACCAGGGTGTCCGGGCGGCCGCCGCCCGGCGCCGAACTGCCCTCGGCCGGCACCCAGAACGCGAGCGGGTCGGAGACGACGTCCTCTCTCAGCCGGGTCAGCGTGCGCGTGATCCGCTCCAGGTCGTCACCGGAGGGGTGCTCGCCGGGGCGTACGCCGACGGAGTGCGCGAGCTTGCGGGTGCGCTGCAGCTCCGCGGCGAGTAAATCGATCCGCGCGGGCAGCGCCGACCACACCGCGTCGGCGGTGACGACCAGGTCCAGGCTCGTCGCGTACAGCTCGTTCATCCGGTCCACCAGCGCGGTCAGGGAGTAGGACTCGCTGAGCCGGCCGTTCCCGGCCACGGTGACGGACTCGCCGCGCAGCAGCTCGGTCAGCTCCACCAGGTCCTCGCGGCTGGCCCAGCGGCGCCGGCCGCGGATCTCACGGGCGGAGCGCAGCGCGGCCGCGTAGGCGTCGAAATACCCCCACAGCAGGGTGATCTGCGCCTCCGTGGCCTGCCAGCGCCGGCTGGTGACCCCGGTCAGCCGGGCGCCTTCGAGGAGTCTGCGGCCCGCGTGGTCCTGCAGGGCCAGCAGCGAGGTCTCGATCGCCTCGTGCTCCTGGCCGAGCCGCGCCAGCGCACGGTCCACCTCGTCCCGGTCCATCACCGGCCCGGCGGGGTCCGTGACGCCCATCGATCACCTCTCGCTGCTTGTCTGTTCCGGTCGGATGTGGCTCAACTCGTGCGCAGATACTGCGGTGCGGGCGGCTTCGACGGCCCCGAGTCCTTTCCCAGTGTCGCCGACAGCCAGGTGTCGTACGACTGCTGCCAGCCGTCGGCGCGGTAGTCCACCAGAATGCGATTGACCCGGCGTACCAGATCGGAGGCGTCCTTCTTCATCGCCACGCCGTAGTACTCGGTCGTGAACGGTGCACCCTTCAGTTCGACCGTCGGGTCCTGCGCGGCCTGGCTGGCGGCGAGCGCGCCGTCGGTCACCACCGCGTCCACCTCGCCGAGTTGCAGCCTGACCAGGCAGTCGAGCTGGTTCGGGACGGTGGTGGAGAGGTCCGTGGAGGCGGGCAGGGCGCCGGTCTTCCGGTCGGCGTCCAGCTTGGCGTACGTCGTCGAACCGGCCGCCGTGCACACCTTCTTGTGCGCCAGGGTGGAGTCGTAGCCGGTGATCGAGGACGACTTGGGCGCGAGGACCTGCTGGCCGGTCTTGAAGTAGGGCGCCGAGAACGCGACCTGGGACAGCCGCTCACAGGTGATCGTCATGGTCCGTACGACCATGTCGACCCGGCCGTCCTGGATCGCGGAGATCCGCTGGCTGGTCGGGATCGCCTTGAACTGCACCGCGTCCGGGTCGCCGAGGATGTCCTTGGCGATCCGGTGCACCAGGTCGATGTCGAAGCCCTCCAGCTCCGCGCCCTCGGTGTTCGGATTGCGGTAGCCCCAGCGGTAGCTGTTCTGGTCGACGCCGACGATCAGCTTGCGCCTGGCGCCCGTACGGGACTTGATCGCGTCGATGGCGGGCCCGTCCGCGCCGGACGGCGCCAGGGTCTGCTGCTGCGCCTCGGAGTCCGTGCAGTCCTCGGCCCTGGCCTGGCTGCCGTCGGCCACCCCGGGGCCGCCGAGGCTCTCGCTCTGGCGGCGGGTCTGGGTGGTGCTCGGCAGCAGCAGGACGAACGCGAGCGCCAGCGCGCACAGCACCGCCATCGCGCCGACCCCGCCCCAGCCCCGCAGGGAGGCCCGTACACGTGCCGCGTACATCGTCATGCCCCCTGTCACCGGTACTCCGAAAGTCTGCGCCCGATGCCGAGCAGCCCGCCGGCCGCGCCGAGCGCCGCGAGCACGGCCGCGCCCACCGGCAGCCCGGTCAGGGCGTCCCGCCCGGCACCGGCGGCCCGCTGGAACTCGGCCTGCTCGTGGTCGACGGCCCGGGCCAGACTGCTGTCGACACCGTCGAAGCACTCGCCGGTGGCGCCCTTGGCGCCGATGACCTTGTCCAGCGCCTGCTCGTAGTTGCCGTTCTCGTCGTCGGTGCGGGCGCTCGCGTGCCGCTGCTTCCACACCGCCATGTTCGACTCGGCCGCCTTGACCGGCGTACGGCCGCCCTGGTCGTCGGCGAGCTGCTCCGCCCGGGTCAGGCCCGTGCCGAGGGTGGTCATGTCCTTGTCGAAGTCGTAGTAGTACGCGTCGTACGGCTTGCCGTCGACCGTGATGGTCTCGGCGCCGCGCGCCACCAGGCTCAGGTTCTCGTTGCCGCGCGCCTTCAGGGAGGCGATCCGGGCGTCGTGCAGCACGGTCAGCGAGCGGATGCCGTGGTCGTAGGAGCCGTTCAGCTCCACGCGGGCCACCGTGTGCCCGACGACGAGCCACAGCAGGGCGACGGCGGTGGCGGCGGAGGCGGCGACCAGGCCGTGGTTGAGGACGCGGTTGGTGCGCCGGTACGTGCGGCGCTGGGCCCAGCCGAGCGCGGCCAGCGCGAGCACGCCGAGCGCGATCGCGACCCAGGGGAACGGCGTCGCGTCGCCGTAGTCGGCGTCCAGCCGCTGGTTCTCCTTGGTGTAGAGATCCTCCGCCGCCGGGAGCATCTCCTTCTGCATCTTCTCGTTGGCGTAGCGCAGATACGCGCCGCCGACCGGGTACCCCTGCCGGTTGTAGGTGCGGGCCCGCTCGATCAGCCCCTTGTACTGGGGCAGCAGCGTGTTCAGCTTCGCGATCGTCGCCTCGGAGGCCGAGCCCGGCTCGGCGTTCGCGGCGGCTGTCACCAGGCCCGCGGCGGCCGTACGGATGTCCTTCTCGTACCGGTCCCGGGAGGCGGCCGTCTCCTGGCCGCCGGCCAGAAAGCCGCTGGAGGCGGCCGTGTTGGCGTCGGCCAGCGAACGGTAGATGCCGGCCGCGCCCGAACTGAGCGGCTGGCTGCGGTGCAGCACGTCGTCGGCGGCGGCCGCCCGCTCGCCGGCCTGCCAGGCGGTGGCCGCGCCGAACGCCACGACCAGCAGGGCCAGCACGGCCCCGATGATCCGCAGCCGGCCCGGTTCGGTGGTCGCGGCGGACCGCAGCCGGTCGACGCCCTCGGCGAACGCGGTCCGCGGGGCGGACGGCGCGGGGGAGCCGACGGGGGCCGGGCGGGCGGGCTGCGCGGGGATGCCGGGGGCGGCGGGCAGGCCGGGACTCGGCACCGGCGGTGCTGCGCTCTTCGGCGGGTGTGTCACTCGACCTCCCCCATGGTCATCCGTTCGCCGCCAAGTATCGCCGCCGGGACCGACATCCGCACCGGCCTTCACTGGATCTTGATCGGATCGCAGCGCACGCTGTTCATGAATACGCCGGGTGCAACTGTTCGGTTCCGCTACCGATGCCAGTACCCCCGTACCCGCTCCCGAGCCGCCGTCCCCGCCTCCAGCCGGTCCAGGCCCAGCAGGGCCGCGCCGAGGACCGGGCTTGCCGTGACCACGTGGACGTCAGCCTTGGGGGCGCGGGCCGTCAGCAGGTCGCGGATGCCGTCGTCGAGCAGGGCGTGCCCGGCCGTCAGGACGCTGCCGCCGAGCAGCACCGGCGTCTGTTCGCCGAGCAGCTCCAGGCGGGTCAGCGCCACCGTGGCCAGCACCGTCACCTCCTCCGCGAGCCGGGCGACGATGCGGCGGGCCACCGTGTCGCCCCCCGCGGCCGTCGCGAAGAGCACCGGGGTCAGCTCGTGCCGGCGGTCGTGGCCGACGTGCTCCAGGTGCAGTGCCTCGATGAGGGCGTACATGGTCGGCAGCCCGAAGTGGCCGGGGAGCGTGCGGGCGAGGGCCGTCGGCTCGCCCCGGCCGTCCTCCGCGCGGGCCGCGAACCACAGCGCCTCCTCCGCCAGACCCCAGCCGCCGCCCCAGTCACCGGAGATACGGCCGATGGCCGGGAAGCGCGCGGTACGGCCGTCGGGGCGCATGCCGACGCAGTTGATGCCCGCGCCGCACACCACGGCCACCCCGCGCGGTTCGGCGACGCCCGCCCGCAGGATCGCGAAGGTGTCGTTGCGGACCTCCACCGACGCCCCCCAGCCGCGCGCCCTGAGCGCCGTCGCCAACTGCTCCTCCTCGACGGGGAGATCGGCGTTGGCCAGGCACGCCGAGACATGGGAGACGGAGGTGACGCCGGCGTCCGCGAAGGCGCGCGCGACCGGTTCGGCCAGCGCGTCCAGCGCCGCCGCCACCCCCACCGCGGGCGGCCGGAAGCCGCCGCCGCGAGCCGTGGCCAGCACCTCCCCGGCGGCGGTGACCACGGCCACGTCGGTCTTGCTGTTGCCCGCGTCGACGGCGAGAACACTCCCGGATCCAGGTGCGGTCAGGCCCACGCGAGATGCTCCCGGTTGTGCGCGATCAGCTGGTCGGTGAGGGTGTCGGCGTACGCGTACTGGCCGATCAGGGGGTGGGCGAGCAGGGCGCGGAAGACGCGGTCCCGGCCGCCGCGCAGCGCCGCCTCCAGGGCCAGCTCCTCGTACGCCGTCACGTTCGCGACCAGACCGGCGAACAGGGGGTCCAGCTCGGGTACCGGCAGCGGAGCCGGGCCCTTCGGGCCGACCGCCGCCTGGACCTCGATCACCGCGTCGTCCGGGAGGAAGGGCAGCGTGCCCCGGTTGAGGGTGTTCACCACCTGGTACGGGCTGCCCCCGCCGCCGAGCAGCGCCGCCGACAGGTCCACGGCCGCCTCCGAGTAGTAGGCGCCGCCGCGCCTGGCGAGCAGCGCGGGCTTCTCGTCCAGGGACGGGTCGCCGTACATCGTCAGCAACTCCCGTTCCATGGCGGCGACTTCGGCCGCCCGGGAGGGCTTGGTGCGCAGTTCACGCACGACCTCGTCGTGGGCGTAGTAGTAGCGCAGGTAGTAGGAGGGGACCACGCCCAGCCGGTCCAGGAGGGGGCGGGGCAGCCGGAGGTCCCCGGCGATCGTGTCGCCGTGCTCGGCCAGCAGCTCGGGCAGGACGTTCTCGCCCTCCGGGCCGCCGAGGCGCACATCCGTCTCCCAGGTGAGATGGTTCAGGCCCACATGGGCCAGATGCACATCCGCCGGGGCCACGCCCAGCATGCCCGCGAACGTCCGCTGGAAGCCGATCGCCACGTTGCACAGCCCGACCGCGCGGTGCCCGGCCTGCAGCAGGGCGCGGGTGACGATGCCGACCGGGTTGGTGAAGTCGATGATCCACGCGCGCGGGTTGGCCCGGCGGACCCGTTCGGCGATGTCGAGGACGACCGGCACCGTGCGCAGCGCCTTGGCCAGGCCGCCCGCGCCGGTGGTCTCCTGGCCGACACAGCCGCACTCCAGCGGCCAGGTCTCGTCCTGCTGCCGGGCCGCTTGGCCGCCGACGCGCAGCTGGATCAGGACGGCGTCGGCGCCGTCGACGCCCGCGTCCAGGTCGGCGGTGGTGACGATCCGGCCGGGGTGACCCTGCCTGGCGAAGATCCGCCGGGCCAGCCCGCCCACCAGCTCCAGGCGCTCGGCGGCCGGGTCCACGAGGACGAGTTCCTCGACGGGCAGGGTGTCCCTCAGGCGTGCGAAGCCGTCGATGAGTTCGGGGGTGTAGGTCGAGCCTCCGCCGACCACGGTGAGTTTCACTGGAGGTTGCCTCGCTTCCGGGCGCGGGGGATGGTGATCATCGGCCGGGGGTCCGGGGGTTGTCCCCCGGGAAGATGCCGCATATGGGGTTAACCCTTCACTCCGGTGAGCGTGACGCCCTCGACGAACGCCTTCTGGGCGAAGAAGAACACGACGATCACGGGCGCCATGACCAGCACGGTCGCGGCCATCGTGAGGTTCCAGTCGGTGTGGTGGGCGCCCTTGAAGGACTCCAGGCCGTAGGACAGCGTCCAGGCGCCCGGGTTCTCCGAGGCGTAGATCTGCGGGCCGAAGTAGTCGTTCCAGGCGTAGAAGAACTGGAAGAGGGCCACGGCGGCGATGCCCGGCCTGGCCATCGGCAGGACCACCTTCAGCAGGGTCCTGAGGTCCCCGCAGCCGTCGACCTTCGCCGCGTCCAGGTACTCGTTCGGGATCGTCATCAGGAACTGGCGCAGCAGGAAGATGGAGAACGCGTCGCCGAACGCCATCGGGATGATCAGCGGCCACAGCGTGCCGGACAGGTCCAGCTGCTTCGCCCAGAACAGGTACATCGGGATGATGACCACCTGCGGCGGCAGCATCATCATCGAGATCACCAGCATGAGCGACAGACCGCGGCCCCGGAAGCGGAACTTGGCGAGCGCGTACGCCACCGGGATCGACGAGACGACGGTGAGCACGGTGCCCAGGCCGGCGTAGACCAGCGTGTTCTTCCACCAGGTCAGAAAGCCGGGCGTGTCGAAGACCTTCCTGTAGTTGCCCCACTCCCAGGTGTGCGGGATCAGATCGCGGCTGAGCGCCTGGGTGTCGCTCATCAGCGAGGTCAGGAACACGAACACGAAGGGCAGCGTGAAGAAGAGCGCGGCGGCGACCCCGAGGGAGTGGACGGCGATCCATTCGAACAGGGCCCTGCGGCGGGCGGTGCGCTCCGCCCCGGACACCGTCGGTGCCGGCCGCACCGGCCGGTCCAGTACTTGGGTCATGGTCAGTCACCTGCCTGGATGAGACCGCCCCGGCGCCGCATCAGGAACCCGGTGAACACCATCGACAGGGCGAAGAGGACGAGGGCGACGACACACGCGGAGCCGTAGTCGAAGCGCTGGAAGCCGAGGTTGTAGACGAGCTGGGGGAGGGTGAGCGTGGACTTGTCGGGGTAGCCGGGCTCGAACTGGGTGCCCGCGCCCTGGATCACCCCGGAGGCCACCTTCCCGGCGATCAGCGGCTGGGTGTAGTACTGCATCGTCTGGATCACGCCGGTGACGACCGCGAACATCACGATCGGGGAGATGTTCGGCAGGGTGACGTACCGGAAGCGCTGCCAGGCCGAGGCGCCGTCCAGCTCGGCCGCCTCGTACTGCTCCGTCGGCACGTCCAGCAGCGCGGCCATGAAGATGACCATCAGGTCGCCGATGCCCCACAGCGCCAGCAGGGTGAGCGCCGGCTTGGACCAGGCCGGGTCGTTGAACCAGCCCGGCGCCGGGACGCCGGCCTTCTCCAGGATCGAGTCGACCGGGCCCGTACCGGGGTTGAGCAGGAAGGCGAAGGCCATGGTCGCGGCGACCGGCGGGGCGAGGTACGGCAGATAGAACAGGGTGCGGAAGACACCCGTGCCCGTCCTGATCTTGGTGATCAGCAGCCCGACGCCGAGCCCGAAGACCACCCGGAGCGTCACCATCACCGCGACCAGCCACAGCGTGTTGCGCAGCGCCGGCCAGAAGAGGGGGTAGTGCGCGAACACATAGGTCCAGTTCTTGCCCCCGCTCCACGTCGGCGCCTTGAAGCCGTCGTAGTGCATGAAGGAGAAATAGACCGTCGAGATCAGCGGATACGCGAAGAACACCGCGAAGCCGATCAGCCAGGGTGACATGAAGGCGAGGGTCCGCAGCGCCGACCGGCGGCGCTTGGACGCCAGAGTGACCGTACTCATCGGCTACTTCGCCTGTGCGATGTCCGTGTCGATCTGCGCGGCCGAGTTCTTCAGACCGGCCTTCAGATCGGTGACCTTGCCGCTCTCGTAGTCGTAACCGAGCTGCTGGATCGTCACCAGGTACTGGCCGCCGTTGACCGAGGCGGGAGAGGTGGTGGAATCCGGGTCGGCGGCGATGTCGAGGAATGTCTTGAACCGCGGGTCGTACGTCAGTTTCGGCGATTTCAGCGCGGCCAGTGTCGAGGGCACGTTGTGGATGTCGTTGGCGAAGCCGACCACGGCGTCGGTGTTCGTGGCGATGTACTTGACGAACTCCCAGGCCGCGTTCTGCTTGTGGCTGCTCGCTGCGATGCCCGCGATGGTGCCGGTGATGTACCCCTTGCCGTACTGCGCGGCCTGGTCGTCGGGCACGGGCAGCGGAGCGACGCCGATCTCGAATCGCGGCTTGGTCTGCTCGGTCATGCCGAGCCGCCACTCGCCGTCGAGCTGCATGGCGACCTGACCGGTGTGGAAGGGATGCCTGGGACCCCATTCGTCGCCGAGCGTGGCGCGGAACTTCTCCAGCTTCCGGAATCCGCCGAGTTCGTCCACCAGCTGCTTCTGGAGGCTGAATCCCTTTTCGAACGCCGGGTCCTTGGCGAGGTTCGACCTGCCGTCCTTGTCGAAGTACGTCGGCGAGAACTGCCCGAAATAGTGCTCGGTGGTGGACTCCCAGCCGTGGTAGTCCGGCATGAACCCGAGCTGCTTGTAGCTGTCGCCCTGCGCGATGGTCAGCTTCTTGGCGTCGGACTCGAACTCGGACCAGGTCTTCGGCGGGCCGGCGATACCGGCCTTCCTGAACGCCGTCTTGTTGTAGTAGAGCCCGTACGCGTCACCGAGCAGCGGCACCGTGCAGCGGTTGCCGTCGAACTGGGTGTACTCATTCATCGGCTTCGGGAAGGTGGACCGCGGGTCGATGCCGGACTTCTTGAAGAAGGGGTTGAGGTCGACCAGCGCGCCGGAGGAACAGAACTTGCCCACGTTGTTGGTGGTGAAGGAGGAGACCACGTCCGGCGCTGTGCCACCGCCCGACCGCAGCGCCTGGTTGATCTTGTCGTCGGTCATGTCGCCGACGATGTTCACGTGGATGTTGGGGTGCGCCTTCTCGAAGCCGGCGACCAGCGACTTGACGGCCTTGACCTCGTTCTGTGCGCTCCAGGCGTGCCAGAAGTTGATCGTCGTGTCCTTCGAGGCGTCGTCCGTGGCGCCGGAGCCGGACTGACCGGTGCACGCGGTGGTGAGCAGGGCCAGCGATGCAGTCAGGGCGAAAGCCGCTTTTCGGGCAGCTGAGGGTATGACTTCGGGCATGACGAGGTCTCCCAGGGGGCGGGGTGGGTGAGACGGGGGGGCGGACGCTCTAGCGCGAGGTGTCGAAGACCTCGTCGCGGGTGGTGACGAGCGCGGACTCCAACGCGCCGCGCAGGACGGGGTGTTCATGGACGTCACCGACGACCAGCCGGGGGCGGGCCGCGGCCAGTTCCGCCAGCTCGGCCTGGACGAGGGCGCGCAAGCCCTCGCCGCCGGCCGTCAGCGCGGAGCCGCTGAGGACGACGAGTTCGGGGTCGAGGACGGAGACGAGCGAGGCGAGACCGGTGGCGAGCCGGGTCGCGTAGGCCTGCAGCAGCTCCCGGTAGGGGCCGGAGGCATGGTCGGCGCCCCGGGCCACCAGCTCGGCGGCGACCTCGGTGTACGGCCCCGACGGCACATCGTGGATACCGAGTTCCCGTGCCAGCTTCGGTACGGCCTGGGAGCCGGCCAGCTCCTGGTAGCCACCGCTGTTGGCCTTGGTCACCTGGCGCACCAGGGGCGTGCCCGGCACCGGCAGGAAGCCGACCTCGCCGGCGCCGCCGGTCCAGCCCCGGTGCAGCCGGCCGCCGAGGACCAGGGCGGCGCCGAGGCCCTCCTGGCTCCACAGCAGCACGAAGTCCCCGTGGCCCTTGGCGGCCCCGAGCCGCTGCTCGGCGAGGGCGACGAGGTTGACGTCGTTCTCGTACTCCACCGGCATCGGCAGGGCGGCGGCGAGTTCGTCGAGCAGGGTGGGGGAGTGCCAGCCGGGCAGATGGGAGGCGTAGCGCAGCCGGCCGGTGGTGGGGTCGAAGGCGCCCGGGGTGCCGATGACGAGCCGGTGCACATCGGACCGGGCGAGCCCGGCGGCCTTGACGGCCCCGTCGAGCGCGTCCGTCACCTGCTGGACGACGGGCCGTGCGGGATGCCGCCCCGGGGTGGGCAGCTCGTACTCGCCCACGGTGCGGCCGGTGATGTCGGCGACGGCGGCGCGGATGCGATGGGGGGCGACGTCGAGGCCGGCGGCGTACGCGGCACGGGGGTCGACCGCGTACAGCTGGGCGTTGGGGCCCGGTCGGCCCTCGCTGGTGCCGGTGACCCGGACCAGGCCGGCCGCCTCCAGGCGGGCCAGCAGCTGGGAGGCGGTGGGCTTGGACAGGCCGGTGAGCTTGCCGATCCGGGTGCGCGACAGCGGGCCGTGCTCCAGCAGGAGGTCCAGTGCGGCGCGGTCGTTCATGGCGCGCAGCACGCGCGGGGTGCCCGGCGTACCGGCGGTTCCTGCCATGGGGTCGACACCTGCCTCTCCAGCCGCCCAGCTTCCCAGTGACCTGCGCGGACGTCCAGTCTCGGGTGCGGAGACGATCAACGGCCGCGGAAGATCACTGTTAGGAAACTTTCCTATTCGGGTGGGAGGAACGTAAGCCCAGGACGAAGGGGGCGTCAATAGACAACGCCGCCGAGGCGGCGGAGTCGTTGTACGAACGATGGGGCACCCCGTGCGCCCCCGGCGCCGGAATGCCCCATCGATCGGCTCGAACGCCTACTTGCCCGGCGACGTCGGCTGCTGCGGAACTATCGGGGCCGTCGCCTTCGCCTGCGGCGAGTCCGCGTTGGAGAAGGCCGAGGGAGCCGCCATCGCGGCCGCCGGGTCCGGGGTGTCCGCCACGGTCTCCGCCGCCGTGGTGCCGCCCACGATGCGGATGTCCGCCGCGTCGAACGCCCGCTTGATGCGCCAGCGCAGCTCCCGCTCGACCTTCAGCGCCTTGCCCGGCATCGTCTTGGCCGAGACCCGCACCACCATGGAGTCGATCAGGACCGAGTCCAGGCCGAGCACCTCGACCGGGCCCCACAGCAGCTCGTTCCAGGGCTCTTCCTTGCTCATCCGCTCGGCGACGTCGTCCAGCGTGGACTTCACCCGGTCCAGGTCCTCGCCCGACCTCACCGTCACATCGACCCCGGCCGTCGCCCAGCCCTGCGAGAGGTTGCCGATCCGCTTGATCTCGCCGTTGCGGACGTACCAGATCTCGCCGTCCGCGCCGCGCAGCTTGGTGACGCGCAGCCCGACCTCGATCACCTCACCGGTGGCCACCCCCGCGTCGACCACGTCGCCGACGCCGTACTGGTCCTCCAGGATCATGAACACGCCCGAGAGGAAGTCCGTGACCAGGTTCCGGGCGCCGAAACCGATCGCCACACCCGCCACACCGGCAGACGCCAGCAGCGGCGCCAGGTTGATCTTGAAGGTGGACAGGATCATCAGCGCGGCCGTACCGAGGATCAGGAAGCTCGCCACCGACCGCAGCACCGAGCCGATCGCCTGCGAGCGCTGTCGGCGTCGCTCGGCGTTGACCAGCAGCCCGCCCAGCGCCGTGCCGTTCACGGCTTCGGCGGTACGGCCCATCCGGTCTATCAGCTGGGTTATCGCCCGCCGTACCGCCGCGCGCAGCGCCACCGCTATGACCAGGATCAGCAGGATCTGCAGGCCCATCGCGAGCCATGTCGACCAGTTCTGCTCGACCCAGCTCGCCGCGTTCGTCGCGCTCTGCTGGGCGTCCTGGAACGACGGCACGGTCGGCGTCGTCTGCGAGGGGGAAGGGGACGGAGTCGGCGACGCACCGGCGGCCACCAGGACGGCGGGCAAGGACGACACGGCAGGTACCTCCAAGGTGCTGCGCGGTCCGTACCGGTGGGGCGGTCAAGGGGTGCAAGGTCACGAAAAGATCACCGGACGGACAGGACCACCACACTAACGGGGCATTGTGTGTGCCTCGCGCGGATCCGCCAAGGAGGGGCGCAGGAGAGACAGGGCTCACCCTGGCTTGAACAGGCCATGATCCGGGGGATGTATCGGATGTGGTCGAAAACACTCCCAGCCCGTTACCGGGACATGGTGGCGCTTCCACCAGGCATGAGGGGAGACTGACTGCAGATCGTCCCGGCGCGAGCCACGCGCCGCCGACGCCCAAGGAGGCACCCGTGCCGCATGTCCTGGTCCTCAACGCGTCGTACGAGCCGCTCGGTGTCGTACCGCTCCGCCGCGCGCTCATCCTCGTCCTGGAGAACAAGGCCGTCTCCCTCGAGGAATCCGGCGCCTTTATGCACAGCGCAACCGTCACAGTCCCCGCACCCAGCGTGGTCCGGCTCAAGCGATTCGTCCGGGTTCCCTATCGGGGGCCCGTTCCTCTCACCCGCCGTGCGCTCTTCGCGCGGGACGGGGGCCGGTGCATGTACTGCGGTGGCGTCGCAACCAGCGTCGACCACGTCAT
The DNA here is from genome assembly GCF_040680235.1 of Streptomyces sp. NPDC052101. Lineage (NCBI taxonomy): Bacteria > Bacillati > Actinomycetota > Actinomycetes > Kitasatosporales > Streptomycetaceae > Streptomyces > Streptomyces sp. NPDC052101. The sequence goes on along the minus strand of NZ_JBFAWH010000029.1, from coordinate 10,824 downwards.
CCCGCGCAGTCGCGGGGGCAAGCACGTCTGGGACAACGTGGTGGCCTCCTGCCGCCGCTGCAACCACGTGAAGGCCGATCGTCACCTCGTCGAGCTGGGGTGGCGGCTACGGCACAAACCGGCTCCGCCGACGGGGCTGGCCTGGCGCATCATCGGCACCGGGCACAGGGATCCGCAATGGTTGCCCTACTTGCAGCCATATGGCGCGGATGACGCCTTGGCCCGGATCGACGGCATTTCTGCCTAGATCCGGGCTTGTATTGTTTTGCGCCCGGTGGGGGCGTGGTGGTGGCTGTTCGGCGACTGCGGGTTCGTTGCGGCTGGTCGCGCAGTTCCCCGCGCCCCCTTCGGCTCGCCGTTGCTCCCTGACAGTCGATCACCTCCGCGGCGCCGGATCACCGCCGCCCCTTTCAGGTGCTCCCGGAACGGGAACGAGTGCGGACGCCGACACGGGGTAGGCCTGCCGTATTGCCGTAACCCGTTCAAAGCCGCACCATCCGACCGACCCGAAGGAGCCCCGCGTGCCCGCACCGACGCGACTCTCGATCCCGGCCCAGTGGAAACCCGAGGCAGCCCTGTCCGCCCCGGCCGACGAGGCACCGCTGTGCGTCTTCAGCGCCGAGAGCGCCTGCGCCCAGGTCCCGCTGACCAGCGAACCGCCCCTGCCCGACGCCGAGCCCCTGACCAGCGAGCCGCCGCTCGCCGAGACCAGCCCGCTGACCAGCGAGTCCGACGCCTTCGGTACGGGGTCGTACGAATCCGACGCGTTCGGTACGGGGGTGTAGATGCCCGCGGCGTTCGAGGACGCGGACCTGTCCCGGCTCGCCGAGCTGCACGGCGTCGCCACCTCCTACAGCCCCGCCCCGGGCCGTGACGTCCCGGTCCCCGCCTCCGCCGTGGTCGCCGCCCTCGCCGCGCTCGGCGTCGACGCGGCCGGCCCCGACGCCGTACACACCGCGCTCGCCGCACGGGAACGCGAGCTGCGCGAGCGCCTGCTGCCGCCGACCGTCGTGCACTGGGCCGGCGACCCGCAGGGCCCCGCCGCCCTCGCCGCACTGCCGCCCGGCACCAGGCTGCGCGTCGAGACCGAGGACGGGGAGGAGCGCGACGGGACCTGGAACCTCCCGCTCGGCGTGCACCGGGTGAGTGCCGTCGCCCCCGACGGACGCACCGGCCACGCCCACCTCGTCGTCGCCCCCGACCGGCTGCCCGCCCCGCCCGGCCGCTCCTACGGCCTCCTCGTCCAGCTGTACTCGCTGCTCTCGCGCCGCTCCTGGGGCATGGGCGACCTCGGTGACCTCGCCGAGCTGGCCGGCTGGGCCGGACGCACCGCAGGCGCCGGATTCGTCCAGGTCAACCCGCTGCACGCGGCCGTACCCGGCGCCCCCACCGACCCCTCCCCCTACCGCCCGTCCTCCCGCCGCTTCCCCGACCCCGTCCACCTGCGGATCGAGGCGATCCCCGAGTTCGCCTACGTCGAGGACCGCGAGCGGCTGAGCGGCCTGCTGGAGCGGGCCGCCCGACTGCGCGCCGCTGTTCTCGACAAGGGCGCCCTCATCGACCGGGACGCGGTGTGGGAGGTCAAGCGCGCGGCACTGGATCTGGTCCTGGCCGTCCCGCTGAGCCCCGGCCGCCGGGCCGCCTACGACGACTACCGCGCCGCCCACGGCCAGGCCCTCGACGACCACGCCACCTGGTACGCCCTCGCCGAGACCCACGGCTGCGACTGGCACCGGTGGCCCGCCGGCCTGCGCGACCCCTGCTCGGCCGCCACCGCCCGCGCGAGAGCGGACCTCGCCGACCGGGTCGAGTTCCACGCCCGCCTCGCCTGGCTCACCGACGGCCAGCTGCGCGCCGCCCAGCGCGCCGCGTCGGAGGCCGGCATGGAGGTCGGGATCGTGCACGACCTCGCCGTCGGCGTGCACCCCGTCGGCGCCGACGCCTGGGCCCAGCAGGACGTGTTCGCCGCCGGCACCTCCGTCGGTGCCCCGCCCGACGCCTTCAACGCCCGCGGCCAGGACTGGGGCCTGCCGCCCTGGCGCCCCGACCGGCTCGCCGCCACCGGCCACGCCCCCTACCGCGACCTCCTGCGCGCCCTCTTCCGCTACGCCGGCGCCCTGCGCATCGACCACGTCATGGGCCTGTTCCGGTTGTGGTGGGTCCCCCAGGGCAGCCCGCCCACCGAGGGCACGTACGTCCGCTACGACGCCGAGGCCATGCTCGCCCTCCTCGCCCTGGAGGCCACCCGCGCCGGTGCCGTCGTCATCGGCGAGGATCTGGGCACCGTGGAGCCCGGCGTGCGCGAGACGCTCCAGCGGCGCGGGGTGCTCGGCACCTCCGTGCTGTGGTTCGAACGCGACTGGGAGGGCGACGGGCGCCCGCTGCCCCCCGACCGCTGGCGCGCCGACTGCCTCGCCACCGCCACCACCCACGATCTGCCGCCCACCGCCGCCCGGCTCACCGGCGACCACGTCGATCTGCGCGACCGCCTGGGCCTGCTCACCCGCCCGGCGACCGAGGAACGCGCCGAGGCCACCGCCGACGCCGCCGAGTGGCTCGCCCTGCTGGGCAGCCTCGGCCTGCTGGACCTCACCGCCGCCGGACCGCCCGGCACGGACGAGGAGGAGGAGATCCGCGCCGTCCACCGCTTCCTATTGCGCACCCCGGCCCGCCTGATCGGCGTCTGGCTCCCGGACGGGGTCGGCGACCGTCGCCCGCAGAACCTTCCGGGGACCTGGGACCAGTACCCGAACTGGCGGCTGCCGATCGCCGACCGCGAGGGCCGCCCCATGCCGCTGGAGGAACTGGCGGCCGCGCCCCGCCTCAGGGCGCTACTCGCCGTATTCGCGCAGGTCGCGAGAGTGCCGCCGCCCGCTAGGGGACCCCGGGCGCGCGTCCTTCCGGGTGATTCGCTAACTTGAGATCGTGGACAAGAAGAACGCCCTGCGCGCCGGCGCCCTGGCCGCCGGTACGACGCTGATGATGCTGCTCATGTCGTCCCCCGCGCTCGCGCTGACCCGCGACGACGGCGACGACCCCGGCCACGGCCTGAGCGTCGTCCAGACGCTGGGCCTCTACGTGCTGGCTCCGCTCGCCCTGTTCGCGGTCATCGCCGGCCTGGTGATGGCGCTGGACAGGTCCAAGATCCGGGTCATCAAGCCGGGCACCGCCTCCTCGTCCGACGCCGACGTCAAGTCCGGAGCGGGCGCCAAGGCCTGACCGGACACCGGTACTCCCGCCGGGGGCGCCTCCTCTCCCGCCGGTACGCGCGCGACGCCGTACCGGGGTGAGGGCGGCGCCCTCGGCGTTTCCTCCGCCGCTCGTTTTCCTTCGTGCGGCTTTCTTTTTCCCTCGTGCGGCTCTCGTCGCGCCGCTCAGGGACTTCCTTCGTGCGGCTCAGGGATTCGGCGCCGTCAGGTAGCGCTGCACCGTCGGCCCGAGCCAGGCCAGCAGTTCCTCGCGGGTGAGTTCCCGCGCCGGCGGCAGTCGCAGTACATAGCGGGTCAGGGCCAGCCCGAGCAGCTGCGCCGCGCACAGCGCGGCCCGTGCCGGGACCTGCTCGGGGTCGGGACACACCTGCCGGGCCACCGGCAGCAGCTGGTCCCGGAAGATGCCCTGCATCCGCTCGGCCCCGGCCTCGTTGGTGGCGCCGACCCGGAGAACGGCCGTCAGCTCCTCGTTCTCCTCCCACAGGTCGAGGAAGTGGCCCACCAGCGCCCGCCCCACCTCGTCCCGCGGCATCCGCGTCAGATCGGGCAGCCGCAGATCCAGCGCGACGGCCGCCGCGAACAGTCCCTCCTTGCTGCCGAAGTACCGCATCACCATCGACGGGTCGATAGACGCGTCCTTGGCGATCGCCCGGATGGTGGCCCGCTCGTAGCCGTCGGCGGCGAACCGCTCGCGGGCGGCGTCGAGGATGGCGGTACGGGTGGCGTCCGAGCGGCGCGCCTGGTTCGTCCTGCTGCTGCCGGTCATGCCAACGAGCGTAGGCCAACATCTGTGGGCCAACAAGTGTTGACTGGCGTTGGTGTGCGGTTCTACCGTTGCCAACAAGCGTTGACCAACAGGCGTTGGCATCCAGGAGGCCACCATGACCGGCACCACTGGCAATAACGGCACCACCGACATCCCGGGCACCGTCCTAGTCGTCGGCTCCGGCCCCACCGGCCTGCTCCTCGCCGGCGACCTCGCCGCCGCCGGCGTCCCGGTCACCGTCCTCGAAAAGCGCCCCCACAGGATCAGCAACCTCTCCCGCGCCTTCGTCCTGCACGCCCGCACGCTCGAACAGCTCGATGCGCGGGGCCTCGCCGACGACCTCGAAAAGGTCGGGCAGCCCCTCGACCGCCTCCGCCTGTTCGGCCGGCTGGCCATCGATCTCTCCGCCCTCCCCTCCCGGTTCAACCACCTCCTCGTCCTCCCGCAGTGCGAGGTCGAAAAGGCCCTGGAGCGGCGGGCGGTCGAGGCGGGCGTCGACTTCCGGTACGAGACCGAGATGGCCGGTCTCACACAGGACGCGGACGGGGTGACCGTCGCGGCGCGCGGGCCGGAGGGCCGTACGGAGACGCTCCGGGCGGCGTACGTCGTCGGCGCCGACGGCATGCGCAGCGCCGTACGGGACGCGATCGGGCTGCCCTTCCCGGGCAGGTCGGTGATCCGGTCCGTGGTCCTCGCCGATGTCAAGCTCGCCGAGGAGCCGCCGACGCTGCTCACCGTCAACGCCGTCGGTGACGCGTTCGCCTTCCTCGCGCCGTTCGGCGACGGCTACCACCGGGTCATCGGCTGGCACCGCGGCCGCGACGTCCCCGACAGCGAGCCGCTGGACCTGGCGGAGGTCAAGGAGATCACCCGCCTCGCCCTCGGCCGGGACTTCGGGATGCACGACGCCCGCTGGATGTCCCGCTTCCACAGCGACGAACGGCAGGCGCCCGCCTACCGGGTCGGACGGGTCTTCCTGGCCGGCGACGCCGCGCATGTGCACACCCCGGCCGGCGGCCAGGGCATGAACACCGGACTCCAGGACGCGGCCAACCTGAGCTGGAAGCTGGCGGCGGTCGCCACCGGGCACGCGGACCCCGCGCTGCTCGACACCTACCAGGCCGAGCGGCACCCCGTGGGCCGGGCGGTGCTGCGCAGCAGCGGCGGGATCGTCCGCCTCGCCATGGCCAAGCGCCCCTGGACGCTCGCGGCGCGCGCCGCGCTCACCGCGTTCCTGAACGCCGTGGGCCCCGCCCGGCGCAAGGTCGCCGCCCAGGTCACCGGCGTCGGCTACCGCTACCCGGCACCCCGCGGCGCCCACCGTCTCAGCGGCACCCGTGTCCCGGACGTCACCCTGGCCGGCGGCGGCCGCCTGTACGCGGCCCTGCGCGGCGGCCGGTTCGTCCTGATCACAGCGGAGCCGTACGAGGCGGGAGCCGGCCGCGCGGACCGGCTGGCCGTGGCCCACTGGGCGAGCGACCGCCGTACGACCGTCCTGGTGCGCCCCGACGGATACGCGGCCTGGGCCGCCGACGCGGCCACCACGGCGGACATCGAGGCGGCCGTGACCCGCCACCTGGGGCTCGCCCCGTGATCGTTCAGTTCTACTGAAAAGAACGGTCGAAAACTTTCGATGGACCTGACAGGTCGGCCGTTGCGACGGTAGGAGCACGCATCCATGTCGCTCCCGCCGCTGCTCCCGCTCCCGCTCCTGAAAGGACCCCATGACCGCCGTCCTGCACCGGACCACCACCCCGGCCGCCGCCCGCCGCCCGCGCGAGGCCGCCACCTCCCTGCTCGGCCTCGCCTGCGCCGCGCTCGCGACGGTCGTCTGGTCGGGCAGCTTCGTCACCTCGCGCGGGCTGCACGACAGCGTCCCGCCCGTCCAGCACGCCTTCTGGCGCTGGGTGATCGCCCTGATCGCCGTGGCCCCCTTCGGTGCCCGGCAGGCATGGCGGCAGCGGGCGCTGATCCGCCGCCACGCCCGCTACGTCTTCTTCGCGTCGTTCCTCGGCGTGGCCGTCTACAACACCCTCGTCAACCAGGCCGGGCTGACCACCCCGGCCGCCACCATGGGCATGATCATGGCCGCCTCGCCGGTGCTCATGGCGCTGTTCGAACGGCTCGGCGGCGTACGGCTCGGCGCGCGCCGCACCACCGGCCTGCTCATCGCCTGCGCGGGCGTGGCGCTGCTCGTCGGCGGCGGCGCGCACTTCTCGCCCGGCGACCTGTGGATGATCGCCGCGTCCTGCTGCTTCGCCGGCTACAGCGCGCTGCTGCGCCGCAAGCCGGCCGAACTGGCGGGCCCGGCCTTCCTGTTCATCACGTTCACCATCGGCACCGTCCTCCTCCTGCCCGCCCAGGCCGCGAGCGTGGCCCTCCAGGGCGGCTTCACCCCGACCCCCGGCACGGTCCTGCCGCTCCTCTACGTGGGCGTGGCCTCCTCCGCCCTCGCGTTCTTCGCCTGGAACAAGGCCATCGCCCTGATCGGCGCGACCCGCGCGGGCATCGTCTACTACCTCCAGCCGGTCTGCGTGGCCGTACTCTCCTGGCCCGTCCTGGGCGAGACGACCGGCATGCCGCAGCTGCTGTCGATGGGGCTGATCCTGGGCGGGGTGGTGCTGGGCGCGGGGGCACGCCGTTGACGTGTAGCTTTCCGGCATGGCCGAGTGGGACATCCGGAAGCTGCAGATCCTGCGCACCCTGCGCGAGCGGGGGACGGTGACCGCGACCGCCGAGGCCCTGCACATGACCCCGTCCGCCGTCTCCCAGCAGCTCACCAATCTCTCCCGGCAGCTGGGCGTACCCCTGCTGGAGGCGCGGGGCCGCCGGGTCCGGCTCACCGACGCGGCCCGCCTGGTGCTGACCCACACGGAGCCGGTCTTCGAGCAACTGGAGCGCACGGAGGCCGCGTTGGCGGCATACAGCCAGGGTGAGGCGGGCGAGGTCCGGGTAGGCGCCTTCTCCACGGCGGTCCCCGCCCTGGTCGTACCGGCCGTACGCGCCCTGCGGACCACGCACCCCCGAGTGACCGTCCGCGTACGGGAGGCGGAGGCGGCGGAGGCCTACGACCTCCTGACCGCCGGCGACGTGGACCTGGCCCTGTCCCTGGCGGCCCAGGCCCCGAGCGCGGCCGACCCCCGCTTCACCCAAGTCCCCCTCCTGGCCGACCCCTTGGACGTGGCCCTGCCCCCCGACCACCCCCTGGCCGCGGCCCCCACCCTGACCCTCACCGACCTGGCCGCCGAACCCTGGATCTTCGGCGGCAGCGGCCCCTGGTCGGACATCACCCGCCGCGCCTGCGAGACGGCCGGCTTCAGCCCCCACCAGGGCCACTCGGCCTCCGGCTGGACCGCGATCCTCGCCATGGTGGAGGCGCGCATGGGCGTGGCCCTGGTCCCGAGAATGGCCGCGGCCCGCCGCGACGGTGTGGTGATGCGCGACCTCGGGCCCGACGGCCCGGTCCGGCATGTGACGGCGGCGGTCCGCAGGGGCGGCGAAATGGGCCGAGCGGTGACCCACGCCTTGCAGGCACTCCGGGACGCGGCCACCGCCGGTGGTCACTAGTGACCCGGTACCAGGGCGCGGCCTCAGCCTCGCCGTACCTCGTACAGAAAGCACCCGTACTCCACCGCCCGCACATGCACCACCGCCACCTCCGGGTCGGCGAAGGCCTCCGTGAGGGCGGACGGGAAGTCGTCGTCCACCAGGCGGCCGCCCAGGATGCGGCCGTCGGCGGAGTAGCGGCGCAGTACGCGGTGGGCGTCGGTGAAGGGCAGGGCGGGGCCGGTCGGGCCCGGGCACGGTTCGGCGTGGACGAAGACCGGGCCCTGCTCGTCGTACGCGCCGGGATCCGCGCCCGTCCCGGCCGCCCAGCGGCGCAGGGGGGCGTACGAGACCAGGGCGATCGACTCACCGGGCTCGCTGCGGCGCAGACAGCAGCGCAGCGGGGCGCCGCCCTCCTCGTCGGTGAAGGGAGCCATGGGGCGGCCCGCGTCGTCGGTGCCGGTCCGCAGGTCCCTCAGGGCCTCGGGGCTGATCGGACGTGCGGTGTACGTCGCTGCGGAGCGTGTCGTCGTCATGGGTCCAGCGTCCGCTCCCGGCGCCCCGCTCACCGGCGGCAACCGGACATCGCGTTCCCCGTGGATCCCATGGAAGGATGGCGCAACCCACACATAACGAGGAGATGACCGCGTGCCTGGCACAAACCTGACTCGCGAAGAGGCGCAGCAGCGGGCCGAGCTGCTCACCGTTGACTCGTACGAGATCGATCTCGACCTCTCCGGCGCGCAGGAGGGCGGTACCTACCGGTCCGTGACCACGGTGCGCTTCGACGTCGCGCGCGGTGGCGCCGAGTCCTTCATCGACCTGGTCGCACCGGCCGTGCACGAGGTGACGCTCAACGGCGACGCGCTCGACCCCGCCGAGGTCTTCGCGGACTCGCGGATCGCGCTGCCGGGGCTGCTGGAGGGCCGTAACGTCCTGCGGGTGGTCGCGGACTGCGCGTACACCAACACCGGCGAGGGCCTCCACCGGTTCGTCGACCCCGTCGACGAGCAGGCGTACCTGTACACCCAGTTCGAGGTGCCGGACGCCCGCCGGGTCTTCGCCTCCTTCGAGCAGCCGGACCTGAAGGCGACCTTCCGGTTCACCGTGACGGCGCCCGAGGGCTGGACCGTCATCTCGAACTCCCCGACGCCGGAGCCGAAGGACAACGTCTGGGCCTTCGAGCCGACCCCGCGCATCTCGTCGTACATCACGGCGCTGATCGTCGGCCCGTACCACTCCGTGCACAGCGTGTACGAGAAGGACGGGCAGTCCGTGCCGCTCGGCATCTACTGCCGCCCGTCCCTCGCCGAGTTCCTGGACTCGGACGCGATCTTCGAGGTGACCCGGCAGGGCTTCGACTGGTTCCAGGAGAAGTTCGACTACGCCTACCCGTTCGCGAAGTACGACCAGCTGTTCGTGCCCGAGTTCAACGCGGGCGCGATGGAGAACGCGGGCGCCGTCACCATCCGGGACCAGTACGTCTTCCGGTCCAAGGTGACCGACGCGGCGTACGAGGTGCGCGCGGAGACCATCCTGCACGAGCTGGCCCACATGTGGTTCGGCGACCTCGTCACCATGGAGTGGTGGAACGACCTGTGGCTGAACGAGTCGTTCGCCACCTACACCTCCATCGCCTGCCAGGCCGCCGCCCCCGGCTCGCGCTGGCCGCACTCGTGGACCACGTTCGCGAACTCCATGAAGACCTGGGCGTACCGGCAGGACCAGCTGCCGTCCACGCACCCGATCATGGCGGACATCCGTGACCTGGACGACGTGCTCGTCAACTTCGACGGCATCACGTACGCCAAGGGCGCCTCCGTCCTGAAGCAGCTCGTCGCGTACGTCGGCGAGGACGAGTTCTTCCAGGGCGTGCAGGCCTACTTCAAGCGCCACGCGTTCGGCAACACGCGCCTGTCCGACCTGCTCGGCGCCCTGGAGGAGACCTCCGGCCGCGACCTGAAGACCTGGTCGAAGAAGTGGCTGGAGACGGCGGGCATCAACGTCCTCCGCCCCGAGATCGCCACGGACGCCGACGGCGTCATCACCTCCTTCGCCGTCCGCCAGGAGGCCCCGGCGCTGCCCGCCGGAGCCAAGGGCGAGCCGGTGCTGCGCCCGCACCGCATCGCGGTCGGCCTGTACGACCTCGACGCCGACTCCGGCAAGCTGGTGCGCACCGACCGGATCGAGCTGGACGTCGACGGCGAGCTGACGGCCGTACCGCAGCTGACCGGCAAGCACCGCCCGGCGGTGGTCCTCCTCAACGACGACGACCTGTCGTACGCCAAGGTCCGCCTGGACGAGCAGTCGCTGGCGTTCGTCACCGAGCACCTCGGCGACTTCGACGCCTCCCTCCCGCGCGCGCTGTGCTGGGCCTCGGCCTGGGACATGACGCGGGACGCCGAGCTGGCCACCCGCGACTACCTCTCGCTCGCGCTGTCCGGCATCGGCAAGGAGTCCGACATCGGCGTCGTGCAGTCGCTGCACCGCCAGGTCAAGCTCGCCATCGACCTGTACGCCGACCCGGCCGCCCGTGAGTCCCTGCTCACCCGCTGGACCGACGCCACGCTCGCGCACCTGCGTGCGGCCGAGCCGGCGAGCGACCACCAGCTGGCCTGGGCCCGTGCCTTCGCGGCGACGGCCCGTACCCCGGAGCAGCTGGACCTGCTGGAGGCGCTGCTGGAGGGCACCCAGACCGTCGAGGGCCTGGCCGTGGACACCGAGCTGCGCTGGGCGTTCGTGGAGCGGCTGGCGGCGGTCGGCCGCTTCGACGAGGCGGAGATCGCGGCCGAGTACGAGCGGGACAAGACGGCCGCCGGTGAGCGGCACGCGGCGACGGCTCGCGCCGCCCGCCCCACCGAGGAGGCGAAGGCGGAGGCCTGGGCCTCGGTGGTCGACTCCGACAAGCTGCCGAACGCCGTGCAGGAGGCCGTGATCGGCGGCTTCGTGCAGACCGACCAGCGCGAGCTGCTGGCGCCGTACGCGGACACGTACTTCGAGGCGCTCAAGGGCGTCTGGGACTCCCGTTCGCACGAGATCGCCCAGCAGATCGCGATCGGCCTGTACCCGACGGTCCAGGTCTTTGAGGAGACCCTGACCAAGACGGACACCTGGCTGGCCACGGCCGAACCGAACGCGGCCCTGCGCCGCCTCGTCTCGGAGTCCCGCGCGGGCATCGAGCGGGCCCTCAAGGCCCAGGCGGCGGACGGCGCCGCCCGGACGGGTGGGCCAGGCCAGGACACCGGCTCTGAGGTACGGGTCGGTACGGTGCCGGGACGACAGGCCCAGGGAGGCGGTGGCCGC
>NZ_JBFAWH010000028.1:0-103989 GCF_040680235.1 Streptomyces sp. NPDC052101 | reverse complement strand
GGCGCATCTTCCGCCGATCCCGGTGCAGCCCGAATCGAATGACGTCAATCGCCGCTGCCGTCCTCACGCTGGAGCGGCAACGCTGAAAGAGCTCAATGAATCAATAGCCGGGCCAAGAGCCCCTGCTATGAGCGGTCTTCGAAGTAGGTCTTGCGCCTGTGGCAGTCCCGGCACAGCACCCACAAGTTCGACAGGTCCCAGGTACCGCCCTTGGCGACAGGGACTAGGTGATCAACCTCCAACTCCTCGCGGCTTCCACAGCGTTGGCAGGTGAAACGGTCCCGGGCCAGGACCAGGGACCGGCGTTTGTGGACGTCGCCAGGCCGGTTGAGGTTTCGCGCTGAGGTCCGCCAACTCCGCTTAGGAGGGGCGTGGTTCTCGCAGCGCCCAGAGCGGACGGTCACGGAAGTGCAGCCCACGGACATGCAGATGGATTTGGCTCGGGGCATCGTGGCTCCCCTCCGTGATGTTGTGAGTCGGCAGGAATCGAACCTGCTCCTCCACCGTGTTCGGGACAGCGGTCCCTACTGAGGCCTGCGTGCACACCTACACCGCGACTCCGGCGCGGAGCGACCGCGCCTTCATCCGCTGCGGGGATCAGCCGCAGCGAACCGATTGAGGGCCCCGGCTGGTTGCTGTTCTGGCAGCCGGGGCCATGGTCTTCCTGGATCTCTACCGAGAAAGGATATTCATTGATTCTGGAAGATCAACAAGAAGAAGGATTCTGTCAGAGATAAATTCATTCACTTCAAGAGGGTTTCTCTGTTCGACCTCGCTTTGCTCGGTCTCACTAAGTATGTAGGTGTTACCCAAGCCGACATGGCCGATCGGGAGACGAAGTGAGATGCACGTCACAATCCCCTGGCCGGGGGCAACCTTGCGCTCAAAAGTTGATGTGCGACGTTGTTGTTGCTACTGTCCGGGGCTGTCCCTGCGATGACCCCTTCCGTTGAAGGTGCGTCGAAGTCCGTGCTCGAAAGGTCGCCCTTCGTGACCAAGCTGCCCTCTGATGCCGAACTCGCTAAGCTCTTTCACCTGGGTGTGACGGACGCCGACATCGCCGAGCAGTACGGGGCGACGGTCCAGGCGGTCAACAAAAGGCTCGTGAGGATGGAGCTGCGTAAGAAGCCCATCGCTGTCCGCGTCAATGAGCTGGTGAAGTCCGTCTGGCCAGACGTCAAGACCTCCCGCAGTGGCCCCAGCCATCACAACGCGTACATCCTCAAAAATCTCAAGGTGTACATGCGTGTGCAGCTGGGCGACACCGTGAGCGAGACGCAGCGACGGGAAGCGGACTGGCTGATTGGCCGTTTGGTGCGTGACGGGGTGGTCATCGACTACGACCCGGCGACAGAAGAGGGCTGGGCGTACGTGCCGCGTGAGTCAACGGACGAACGCAGGATCATCCGCTGGCCGGCAGACAAGGAATTGCCGGAAGCGGACCTTCAGAACGCTATGGAGCTGCCCCTTGGGGGCGGCTACGAGGCCGAGTAGGACCCCTGCTCGGCCACAAAGCAAGTCATCCGATTCCGCGGAGCACTGTGCCCCGGGGTCGTTCACAAGATCAAGGAACCACCGTAGTGCCCCCGTCTTTGCGTCCGCTGTCCGAATCAACCTGGGCGTGGATCCCAGACCGCGCGGGCTACGGGTGGAGTAACTGCGGCCTGGTCGTGTCCGACGACCAGGCCCTTCTCGTCGACACCCAGTTCACGCTGGCAGCCACCCGCGAACTGCTGACTGCCATCACCAGTACCGTCCCGGGCGCGACAATCAGCACCGTCGTCAACAGCCACCAAAACGGGGATCACACCTGGGGGAATCAGCTACTGCCTGATGCGGAGATCATCACCTCGACGGCCTCGGCAGCCCACCTGTGTCGCGAGATGAATCCCACCCAGCTCACGGAGCTGTGCCGAGCGGACCCCTCGACGCCGGTTGTGGCCTACGCGGCCGAGCACTTCGGCGTCTTTGACTTCTCAGGCATTCAGGTCCGCCCCGCGGACCGCACTTTCACGGGCCGCGAGGAAGTGAAGGTCGGCACCACCCTGGTTGAGCTGATCGACCTGGGGCCCGGCCACAGCGAAGGGGACGTCGCCGTACACGTACCCGAGGAAGGCGTCATATTCGCGGGCGATGCTGTCTTTTCCGGCATGCACACGGTGGTGTGGTCCGGATCGCTCAGCGACTATGTCAAGTCGTGCCAAGCCATCCTGGACACCGGAGCGACAGTGATCGTGCCAGGCCATGGCCCCGTACTCGACCGGGCCGGCGTCGCTGAATTCCTCGACCACCTGGTTGGTGTGGCCAACACCGCCACTGCGTGCGCCACGGCAGGCATCCCGCTGGAGGAGGCGGCGCGGCGGGTGAAGGAGCAACATGCAGGGGAGTGGGCACACCCTGAGCGCCTGTTCACTTCAACGGCCGCCGCCTACCAGGACGCGGGAGCGGAGGACGTGCCGCAGGGCACCTTCGCACTGGTTGAAGGCATGGCCGCACTCGCCGCGTAGCGCCATGAGCAAGAGCCGGTTGAGGCACACAGACCTCGACCGGCTCTGTGGCGTGCCACTTACTCGGTGGGCTTAGCCGGGGCGATCATGAGGCGCATGGCCGGGTCAGACATCGGCATGTAGGCCAGAAACGTCACATCGAAGACGCTGTCGCCGTGGCCCGGTAGATATGCCTGCCTGCGCTGCTTGTCGGGATGGTGGTTGGTCGTGAGGTCGTCCTCAAGGATGCGGGCGGCCCAGCGGTCTTTCTTGATCTCTGCGATGACCTCGTTCAGCCGTGGGTGGTCGTGGTTGGCCTTGTGCCGAAGGCGCAGAGCGCTCGCCATGGGTTTGGCCCAGGACTCTTCCCAGTCGATGAGCTGCATCCGGGCCTCGGGATAAGTCAGAGCCCAGATCATGACGTTGACGCCGTTCAGCATCCAGGGCCATTCCTTGCCGGCCTGAGCGTTGAGGACTACGACGTCCCATGCGAAGTCGCTGATGTAGGCGGTCCATTGCTGGAGTTGGACGTGCTCGTTCTCGATGGGGTGGATGGTGCTCTTGTCCGGGCGATAGCGGCTGGGTGGCTCAGCGCCGGTTCCGTACACGTGCAGAGCATGACGCTGCCCCTCGTTCAGGATCAGGGCGCGTACCAGCGTTTCAATCCACTCAGCAGAGGGTGCGCTGCGGCCTGTCTCGAACTGCCGGTACCAGCCTTCGGAGATGCCGGTGAGGACGCTGATCTGAGCCTGAGTGATGCCCAGCTTCGTTGTCGGGCCTGTGAACACGGTCAGTCCGGGGACGTTGTTTCCATTGCAGTTTTCCCGGAGGTGCCGCAGGAGTCGGGAGAAGCGCACGAGGTCAGTCATTCGCGGAAGCACACCTACTTTAGGTAAAGAACAAGTCAAGGATCCGGGGTCCTGGGGTGGCGCCAGCTCTCTTCCGAGAGTGTTCGCACACTTGTTCCTGTAGATCAAAATGGACATATAGGTAAAAAATTCCCGGAAACCGTTAGTCCGACTTCCGGTGGTTCACGTGCCGGTTGGTGGTTGCACCCTAAATGGTCAAGAAATCTTGCGCCGAATCGAGGCAGGATTGGCGCACGGCGCACAGCCATCACAGGCCATCTGACCTGTGATGTTGTTGTGTGCCACGCGTCGGAACGGACCATCTGGCGCTTGCCCGTACTACCCGCTTCGAGGGGGACTAGAATCATGAGCCGCAGCGTTTTCGTCACCGGGGGTAACCGAGGAATCGGCCTCGCGATCGCACGCACGCTCGCAGACGCTGGCGACAAGGTCGCCATCACCTATCGATCCGGCCAGCCCCCGGCTGGTCTGCTCGCCATCAAGTGCGACATCACAGACTCCGACCAAGTCGCGGCTGCGTACAAGCAAATCGAGGCGGAACATGGCCCCGTCGAGGTGCTGGTCTGCAACGCGGGCATCACGCGGGACGGGCTGCTGCTCCGGATGTCGGAGGAGAACTTCGCTGATGTGTTGAGCACCAACCTCACGGCGGCCTACCGACTGGCCAAGCACGCCAGTCGCGGAATGATGCGGGCCCGTGCGGGTCGCCTCATCTTCATCTCCTCCGTCATGGCGATGTCGGGTGAGGCGGGGCAGTCCAACTACACGGCGTCCAAGGCGGGCTTGATCGGGTTCTCTCGGTCACTCGCCCGCGAACTCGCTCCGCGGGGCATCACTTCGAACGTCGTGGCGCCAGGACTCACGGCGACAGATATGACGGCAGCTCTCTCTGAGGACCGCACCAATGAGCTGTGCGAGCAGATCCCGCTCGGTCGGGCCGCGCAGCCGGAAGAAGTCGCTGCTGCCGTGCGCTTCCTGGCCTCGGACGAGGCGGCGTACATCACGGGGGCTGTCATACCTGTTGACGGCGGATTCGGGATGGGGCACTGACCCAACGGTCTGACGCTCGCGACGGCCCGATGCCACCACGGCATCGGGCCCCCTTTCTGCAACAGGTTGATGTGTGACCGCCTCGGGGGGAGGCGTGCAAGCTGTGCCCCCGAGTCATGCGAGGAGGAGAATGCGCATGGCTTTGTCCGGCGGCCTGGCCACAGCCAAGCCGCATCTGGTCCGAAACCTCGTCGACGAGATCGAGCGCGCTCCGATCCGAGAGGCGCCCAGCCATCTGCTTGTCAGCGTCGGCGCCATGGTGTGCAAGATCGCCGCCGTAGGGATCACGTACTACCACCTCGTCGTGAGCGACCAAGCCACAGACGACTGCGAGAAGGACGTTGACGCCACGTTCCAGGAGGAAGGCATCCAGTGCTGGCGGGACTCCGCAATCGAGATTGTCCACATGCCCCGCCCCAACATGTTCTTCCCTGGCAGTACTGAGTCCACCCTGTACGTCATCCACCCGGAGGTAACTCGTTGAGCATTGAGACCCAACCGCGCTCCGTGTCGCAGACCGAGCAGTACGAGAAGTGTGGGTACCGCTTCTACCTCCAGCGTGTGGAGCGGGTCGTGCCGCGGCCTGCCGCATGGAGCCATCACGGCACCGCATTCCACGCCGCTGCCGAAGAGTTCGAACTGTCCGGACAGTCCATGACGGCGGACGATGCGGTAACGCTGTTCTCCGAGCGGTACAGCGCGCTGGTGAACAAGGACCTGGACAAGGAACCGAACACCGACCTCTGGCTGTCTGCCACCGGCACCGGGGGAGAAGACATCGAGCGGCGGTACGCGCTCGGGCAGCAGCAGACGCGGCGGTACGTGGAGTGGGCGGCCGAGAACCCCACCGACACCTACCGCACTCCCGACGGCACTCTTGCCGTGGAGCTGTCCTTCATGGTGGAACTCGGCGGCGTCCGGGTCCGCGGCTTCATCGACCAGCTGGTTCACGAGGCCGACGGCACGGTGCGACCGAGGGACTGGAAGACCGGCTCCATGAAGAGCAAGTTCCAGCTTGAGACCTACGGGGTCGCAGTACGCAAGGTCTACGGCGTCGAGGTCAACAGGGCGGACTGGTACCTCGCCAAGACCGGCCGGCTGTCGAGGCCTCTCGTCCTGGACGGCGTCACCGAAGAAGCGGTAGGCGAACGATTTGCCGCTATGGACGCTGGTGTGAAGCGGGGTGATTTTCCTGCCAACCCCGGTTTCTCCTGCCGCTTTTGTGATGTAGCGCACGCATGTTCATTTAAGAAATAAGTTGATGCGCGAGGTGAACTCGCCTAGTGTTAAAGGAAGAAGGAGAGGGGGGTAGATGTATTCACTAAGTCAGTCGGTGCGAATGAAGGGTGCCGCTGGTGAGCCGATCAGATCCCCCTTCGAGGGGCTGACCAAGCTTGGGGCGGAGTTCCGAAGGGGCGAACTGTCCGTTGTAGCCGCTGCTGGCGGCACCGGAAAATCTGTGGCAGCCATCAATCTGGCTATCCTTAGTAATGTTCCGACGCTGTACTTCTCGGCAGACTCGACCGCCGCAACGCAGCTCTCCAGGGCAACGGCCATCCTTACGGGCGATGACGTTAAGAGCATCAAGGCGAAACTGCACGCGGGCGAGTTCGAGGGGTACAACGATGTGCTGGCGGAGCGCTGGTGGCAGCGGTTCAACTACTCGGCGCGGCCCACGCCGGCCGAGATAGAGCTCCAACTTGAGGCGTTCTACGAGGTATTCAACATCTACCCGCACCTCGTCGTGGTGGACAACATCACCAACGTCGAAGCGGGCGGTACCTCAAATGCCGACGAATTCACTTTCTCTCTGGAGGGGTTGTGCGACTACCTCAATGAACTTGCCCGTGAAACACACGCACACGTTATGGCTATGCATCACGTCGTCGGCGAATATTCGGACGGCCTCAAGCCGATCCCGCAATCTGGTCTCAAGGGGAAGATCAGCAGAGTGCCAGCCCTCATTCTGACCATCCACAAGGAGATCGACGGTATGGACGGCCGCACCCTGCACATCAGCCCCGTCAAGAACCGCGAAGGATTCGAAGACAGCAGCGGCGAGACCTATGCCTCCTTCAGCTTCAACACCACCAACATGCGACTGGAGGACGTCGCGCTCGGCGCCGTCTTCTGAAGCAGCACCACAAAGTTGATGTGCGATGTCCAGCCTGGGGTTCTACGTGAAAGAGAATGCAGTGATCACCACCCGCACCCGCGAGTCCAGCCGACGTCCCAAGGGCTTCAGCATCTCCATGGACCTGTCCGGCAACCTCACTGAACGCTTTCCACTCGACGCAGACGAACGCGCCAGGCTCACCGAGCCTGTGGCTCTGCTGGTCGAACTCGGCGACGTGATCACCGCTGCCAACGCCCGCCAACTCGCCCGTGAACTCCGCGGCCGAGGCCAGTTGCAGGCCATCGTCACCCGGCGCGGAAGAGGGGGCCAGCAGCTCGTCAAGGTCATGGCCGTCGACACGCTGTGCGCCTACGCGGCGGACTGCGACCAGACCGGCCGGCTCATCCACCTTGAACGTACCCTCCGGAAAGCTGCGTGACCGGCCCGCGCAAGGGCTTCCGGCGCTGCGTGCGCTGCGAAAGGAACCGCGCCGAGCGATTCTTCACACCACGCGGCAGGATCTGTGAGGCGTGTACGAGAGCCGCACGGAGCGCCGCCAGCCATGAGGCCCGCGTTCGCTCCACCTACGGCCTGGGGCCCGGAGAGTACGACCTCCTGTTCCGCCTTCAGGAAGGCCGCTGTGCCATCTGCGGCGGAACCCGGCGACAGCGCCTCTCGGTTGATCACTGTCACAAAACGCAACTCGTCCGAGGACTGCTATGCCGCATGTGCAACGGCCGACTCCTCACGGCAGCCAGAGACCAGCCCCGTGTTCTCCGTGCGGCGGCCCAGTACCTCGATGACCCGCCCGCCCCGCGCCTCATGGGTCGGCGTTACTACCAAGGCAAGGACAAGTGACACCGAAGAGCTATGGCAGGCCCATCACCACCTACCGCGAGTGGCGCGGCAACAAAGCCTTCATGGAGGCCTCCTACCGCAAATACGACTTCCCGATCCATACCCAAAAAGTTGAACCGCGAGGCGATGGTGAGCGAGCAGAAGGCCGCTAAGCCACCCATCGCCACAGTCCTCGCCCACTACTTCCCAGAGTGGCGACCGCCGCGTCCGACTGACACAGGGGCTTGGAGTAGATGCCTATGCCCGTTCCATGCCGAGCGCACCCCCTCAGCAAGCATCAACTACACCAAGAACAAGGTCCATTGCTTCGCCTGTGACCTCTCCTTGGACTCGATCGACATCATCATGCGACAGGAGAAGACGGGGTTTGTCGAAGCTACACGACTCGCAGAAAGCCGATTTGGTCACGGCGGCCAAGCGCTACGCGGCCAACTACCAGGGCAGTCCGGCGGACCGGTACATGGCACACCGCGGCCTCGGCGGCGTAGCGAAGCTCCGCCTCGGCTACGTTTCGGATCCAGCCGTAGGCCATGAACTCCACCGCGGGCGCCTGGCGATCCCGTACTGGCGCCCCGCCGCCGGTATCCACTCTGTGGCAACCATCCGTTTCCGCTGCATCGCTGATGCGTGCGTGAAGGCGCCGGACGGTTCCTACCTGCTGTCACATCAGGAGAAACACGACGGTCATGGCAAATACATAGGGCTGCCCGGCCACCCGCCCCGCCTCTTCAACACGAGGGCTCTCCTCACCAGTAGGCCCTACATCGCCTTGAACGAGGGGGAGTTGGACAGTGTGGCGGTCGAGGGATCCGACGTTCCTTCCGTAGGAACTCCTGGTGTGTCGAGCTGGCGCGACCACTTCGACCCGGCATTCGCGGGCTTCGAAGTTGTCTTCGTACTTGGCGATGGAGACGACGCCGGCCGTCGCTTCGCAGCCAAGATCTGCGAGCGCCTACCCAACGCCAAGGCTGTCGACCTGGGCGACGGCTACGACGCAAACCGATTCATCCACGAGTTCGGGCCCAAAAGGTTCCGAGAAAGGCTGGGCCTCTGATGGCGCGATTCAAGGTCGACGACGAAGTTGTCGTGGTCGGCGCATCGGGACACGTGGCGAGCTGGCTCTACGAGGACAAACGCGGCGTCATCCAAGCCGTCCACGAGGGCCAGCCGTACCCGAACGACGTGAAGCTGCACGCCGGTGGAGCCCTGTGCTTTACCGACGATGAGCTGATGCTCGCAGTTGAGTCCAACCCGGGGCGGCGCCTCCTCAGCGAAACCAAGGGCTTGTCACTCGGTGTCGACCCCTACAAGGCGCAGAAAGTCATGAAGGCCGCATTCAAGCCCGTGAACGAATTTGATTCGCGTAGTGAATTGGTGAACAGCCCGAGTCACTACACGACGGGCCAATACGAAGTAATAGAAACTATCGAGGACTCGCTGTCGGAGGAAGCCTTCCGTGGTTACCTCCTCGGGAACATGACCAAGTACCTACTTCGCTGCCAGCACAAGCATGCCGATGGCGGCGTTCAGGACCTTAAGAAGCTCATCTGGTACGCCAGCAAGTTCATAGAGAAGCAGGGGGAGCGATGAGCGTACGTCAAATCTGTCACGCGAATGAAGCCTGTGACATCGACCTCGCTAAGGAGGAGATGTGTAAATGGTGCCAAGGCTGGATGGATGCTGCGGATCACTACGACTGCGGTGGTGACGCTTGCTTCCCGAATGTCTGTGAGATGTGCAAGACCTACCAAGAAGGACTCAAGAATGCGACAGAGCGCATCTATGACCTTCTCTGGGAAAAAGGGAAGGTGACAGGCTGCGTGAAGGAGCGTGGCGTGTTCGTGGAAGCAGTTATTCGGGGGAGTTGGTAAGAGATGAATGATCAGACCGTAGTCGTCTGCCCGGACTCACAGAATCCGAAGCATGATCCCGTGGCGTTGAAGGCGATCGTGGAGTTCATTGCCGACATCCAGCCCACTGGAGTAATCCACATCGGGGACGCGCTCGACTTCGAGGGACCAGCCCGCTGGACAAAGGACACTCGCAAGGAATATGCGGGCAACGTTGAGCAGGAAGCCGAAGGCTTTACTCGCGAGTTCATCGAGTCAGTACGAGCCGTCCACGACGGGTTCTTCGGAATCCATGAGGGCAACCACGACCTTCGTCCTCGTCAGTATCTGGAGAAGTATGCCCCGGCTTTGGCTGACAGCAAGTTCTTCAACCTGGAGAACCTGTGCCGATTCGAGGACTACGGCGTTCGGCGGCTTCCGGACTTCTACGAGGTGTTCCCAGATGTGATCACCACACATGGTCACCTCGGCCGTATCCGGCTGGCCCAGGTCGCAGGCATGACGGCCCTTAATGCTGCCAAGCGCTTCACGAAGTCGGTCGTGATGGGGCACACGCACCGAGCCGCGGCGATCCCGCACACCCTCGGTATCGGGGCACCCAAGACTATCTGGGGAGTTGAGGTTGGACACATTATGGACGAGTCCTGTGCCGACTACCTCAAGGGCTCCCCCGGCGACTGGCAGAAGGCGTTCGGAGTTCTCCACTACAGCAAGAGTGGGAACTTCCTCCCGGAAATTGTCTACATGGACAGTAATAACGAGTTCGAGTTCGGCGGTTACCGCTACCTACAGGAGGGCGTGAATGTCTGAGCCCGTCAATCTGGACTGGGCCTATCTCTCGGCCCTAGCGGAGCGAGTCGCCTACAACATCGCGCAGAAGTGGAGCATCGTTGAACAGGACGACGTGAAGCAGGAGATCCTGCTTCACGCTTACGAACACCGGCCTACCATCGAGGCCCACTATGCCAACGAAGACTTCCTCTGGAAGATCTTCAGCAAGGCCGGCACCCAGTACGCCAGCAAGGAACGCAACTACCGCGACCTCCTGGACGACGCGTACTACTACACCCCCGACGAGGCCAAGGCCGCGCTGCGGACGTTCCTCTACACCGACGACGAACTGAGTCACATGGTGGGCAAGAAGGACGACCTCCTACAGGCCCGTGTTACCGACACCATTGTGTCCGCACGTATCGATGCCTCGGTCTCCATGAAGAAGCTGCCCGAGCGATACCAGCAGCTCCTCATGCGGCGTCATGTCTACGGCCTTCCCGTCCCCGACCAAGCCGACCGACAGGCACTCAGCCGCGCCGCTGTCGCTCTTGCCCAGCAGATGAACCGGACCCTGCGCACCCGTAGGAACGCCGCGTGATCGAGACGGTGAAAACCTTCGACCGCTATGACCCAGAGGAGCGCTCGACTGCGCGTCTCAAGGTCGTGTACGACGACGAACCGGACTCGTACACCTACGTCGGGCACCTCGACATTCATGGGGACCTGGTCGAGATGAACCTCCACCCCCGAGAGGTGGCCGCACTGCTCGACATCCTCAACTCTGCCTATGGAGGCCAGATTCATGCTGCATGACGACCCGTTCGCCGACGTGTCCCCCTGGGACGAGCCCACCACCTCTGCCGAGAACACCAACCCCACCGAGGAGAAGCCCGTGACCTCTGCCAACCCCGCCCCCTTTAAGCTCGGCATCACTCTCAAGGCCGCCTCTAGTTTTGAGGCCGAATGGATCACCGGAAGTGTTCATGGGGGCACTGCCGACGAGACCGCCAAGCGTTATGTCGAGCTGGTGCGTGCACTGAAGGGTCACGGCGCCATCGAACTCACTGCGCAGGCAGCCCAGTACACCCGCGATCAGTACAAGGGTGGGCCCGGCTCCACTCCCAAGCGGTTCGAGAACGGCAAGGTCGTCGCCTCGAACACCGGCAGCGGCGACTACACCTGTGACCACGGTCAGCGTGTATTCAAGGACAACGGACCGGACTCCTGGGCTGTCTACTTCTGCGCTGGTCGCCACCTTCCCAAGCCTCAGCAGTGCCCCCCGCTCTGGCGGCAGAAGGACGGAACCTTCCGGGCGAAGTAATGAATTAACTCTGCCCAGAAAGTTGATGTGCGATGTGGAGGCCGCCTCGTCGGCCCCCACGAGTAAGGAGGACTCACATCCGGGTCATTGACTACCCGATCAAGGGGCAACCGGTCCGCATCCACGCGGTGGAGACCGAAGACGACCTTCCCGACTTCCACTCGTTCATCCTGGCCAACCAGCAACTCCTAGCCCACGACTGCGAGACCACGGGCTTGGATTGGTGGAACGCCAACCTCGGCTTCCGGGCCCGTCTCTGGCAGTTCGGCAACGATCAGGAGGCGTTCGTCGTCCCCGTCGAGAAGGGACGCGCGTTCCGCAACGCGGTCCGCTGGGCGCTCAAGACCGCGCACCGGCTCATCGCGCAGAACGGCACCTTCGACCTGCACGTTGCAGAAGGCTGCCTTGGCATCCCGATGGAAGAGCTTGCTCCCAAGAGCTGGGACACGAAGCTGTTCGCCCACCTCGTCGACCCTCGGGCCGTCAAGGAAGGCGGCCCTGGTCTCAAGCTCGAAGAGCTGACCAAGCACTACATCTGCCCAGTAGTGGCCGATGAGGTCAAGGGCTCTATGACAGCCATCGCCAAGGAACTCGGGGTCAAGAAGGACGACGTATGGCCGGTCATCCCGATCGACCACCACGGCTACAACCTGTACGCGGGTATGGACCCCATCCTCGCCTTCCGGCTCTTCAAGATCCTCAAGGCGAAGGTTCCGGTGCGCAGCCGGAAGAAAGGGCTCATCCCGTGGGAGCACCGGCTCGCCCACATTACGGCGAAGATCGAGCGCACGGGCTACCTCCTTGATGGGGCGTACGCGCAGGCCAAGTCGGAGGAACTGTACGAGCAGCAGCTCAAGTGGGAAGAGGTCGCCCGCCGAGAAGGTGTCGACAACGTCAACGCGAACGCGCAGATCATCGCCGCCCTCCAGGAGCGCGGCATCAAGCTCACGAAGACGACCAAGAAGGGGAATATATCCGTCGATGATGAGGTGCTGTCCGCGGTCGGCATCCCGCTGACCGAGGCCATCGTCCAGGCCAAGAAGGCGAAGAAGTGGAAGGCCACCTGGTTCGACCGGGCCCTCAAGGGCCAGGACGCGGAAGGCCGGGTCCGGGCAAGCATCAACTCCTGCCAGGCCAGAACAGCCCGTATGACGATCTCGGGGGCGGTGCCAGCGCAGACCCTCCCCGCGGGGGACTCCGCTGTTCGGCACTGCTTTCTCGCGGAGCCGGGGCACGTCACCGTCTCCTCCGACTACGGAAACATGGAGCTGCGCGTGCTGGCTGCCTTCAGCGGCGACCCGACGATGCTCGATGCGTTCCACCGCGGCTTGGACCTTCACCAGATCACCGCTGACGCGGCCGGCGTCGACCGAAAGGCCGGCAAGGGCACCAACTTCACCGTCTGCTTCGGAGGCGGCTGGAAGGCCATCGTCGAGCAGTACGGCGTCTCGGAGACCGAGGCGAAGAAGGCCGTCAAGGCGTTCTGGGAGACCTATCCCGGCGTGAAGCGCCTGGCTGAGCGACTCCAGCGCGAGGCCAGACGCACTGGCTACATCTACACCGGCACCGGCCGACGCATCCCCGTAGACCGGGGTCGGATCTACGCCGCCCTCAACTACTTCATCCAGTCCACGAGTCGTGACATCACGGCCCGAGCTCTGATTGAGCTCGATCGCCACCAGTACACCGAGTTCGTCCGCCTCCCGATTCATGACGAGCTGATCTTTTCCTTCCCTAGGGAGCGAGCAGCGGAGCTGGCCGAGAAGACGGCTCGAATCATGGAAATGACGGTCAAGGGCCTCCTCGTCCCCGTTGACGCCGAGATCGGCGAGCAGTCATGGGGGAGCGTCCTCGACCTCGAAGCAAGCAAGCACTAAGGAATGAATTGACCAACGCTGATGGGTTTGACGAGCTGATCTCCGGCATCGAGACGGAGATGAGTCAGGCTCTAATCGAGAAGGGCGGTACGGCCGTTGTCACCCTGGCCCGCATCGCTGGTGTCATCTACACGGAAGCGATAGCGGCTGGTGTCCCCCACGTCTTGGCTCAGGAGATGGCTACGGACTACTGGGTGAAGGAGATGCACCCCCAAGAAGTACTCCTCGCTGACGACCCCGACAGCGAATAACCCCGTCAGACACGCCGCTGAACAACTGACCACATGCGAAGAGGCCTCCTCGGGCGAGGGGGCCTCTTCCTGCTTACAGGTACTCAACTATGAACCGCGATACTGACGTTCACACGCAAGAAGACTGCATGGACGCCTTCTGGCAGGTTGTTGCCGAGCTGACCATCAAGTACGCCGACCAGCTCTGCGAGGACTAGGCCGCCAGCCCTTGATCCGTCTGCTCCGGCTTCGGCGGCGGCGGGACCCACATGGGCCAGATCGTGCACTTGGTCTCGACCTTCCGACCACGATGCACTCGTATCTCCCGCACCAGAGTCTTGATCAACCTTCGCTGATCGGCCACGTCGGCCACCTCCAGCAGCTTCATGGCCACTGCAAAGTCCTCAACCTTCGGCCTTGGCGTGATCACCGGAGCACCCTTGACCCTCTTCTTGAGGATCGTCTGCTCCTCCTTGAGCCGGAACTTCTCACTGTCGTATTCCGCTCGGCGACGACGAGCCGCTTCGTCCGAGATCAGCTTGTCCAGAACGGCATCTGTCAGCCTGTCTTCCTTCTCCCGCAGCTCTGTGAGCTCCCTCGTGATCTGATCCAACCGGATCGTCTCCTCGGTCGCTTTCTCCTTGATCTGCTGGACCTGGAGCTGAGCCACACGGGCCAGCACGCTCTCAGCGCCCTCGGGGTCGTCCTCGACTCGCTGCTTTAGCCAGTCCTTCACGGCCGTCATTACCGTCGCCAAGGAGACGTAGACGCCCCCGCCAGGGCAGTCCTTGAACTTCATTTGCCGCGTGCACCGGAACAGTACGTCGAAGGGGTCGGGCTTCCCATCCTTCCAAGGCCGCTGGACCTTCTTGGCTCGAAGCATGGCGTGCATGTTGTTACCGCAGCCCGAGCACGTGAGCGCACCCGACACCTCGTACTTGGCTGAGTGATCGTGCGCCTTGTCGTCGTTCTGCTTCCCCTTGAGGCGACGTGCCACATAGGCGTCCCATACCTGCTCGCAGTAGACCGGGTCATCCCAGATGGCCTGGTGCTTGCCTCGGTAGTAGAGGTACGAGGTGATGTCCCTGTGCGCACTCTTGCGCTTCTTCCTCGTTGTTCCGTCCTCGCGGGTGACCACCTCGTGGAGTTCCTCCGGCAGCGTGTACCGGACATAGCCCAGGCCAAAGCCGGAATCCAAGATCGAGTAAAGATCTCCCGCATCGATCTCCCGGCCCGTCCAGTGGACGACCCCTTTGCTGCGGAGCCACAGGACCATCGACCGTGCCGACTTCCCGTCGATGGCATCGAGGTAGAGCTGCCCGTAGACGGGATTCGTGACGTTGTCGCGCTTGAGGATGCCGTCCTTGCAGTTCGGGCACTTGTCCATCGGTTCTCCCGGCTTCGGCGGCGGGCAAGTATCGCAGCGGTAGTAGCCGAACTTTCCTCGGCCGGCCGAACCGTGGGGGAGTCCGTGGTTCTTCCGACGCTCGATGGTCGCCTTCCACATGTCCGACTTCTGGTTGGACTCCAGCTCGGCAATGTTGAGCATCTGGGCGATGGCGAACCGGCCGATCGTCGTCTTGCCGTCGAAATCCTCGTGCGCTGCTCGGACTTCGACGCCGTAGGCCAGAAGATCGTCAAGATGTTGCAGTGACTCGCGCAGGTTGCGGCCGAAGCGGGACCAGATCCAGAGGATCAGGACGTCGAATTCCTTGTTTCGGGCCATCTCCTTGATCTCGGAGATCTTCCGGTCCTCGAACTCTCGGCCTGACTCCCCGAGGTCCATGATTGGCTCAACGATGACTTCGATGTCATTCGCGTCTGCGAGCTTCATGCCGTGGCCGACCTGGAGTTCCGGGCTGATCATGTCCGCCCGAGCTTGAGATACGCGGACGTAGATGATGCCGCGCTTCTTGCGCCGGAAGGTGGCAGGAACGCCGTCGTCCGCAGTGGGACGCAAACGTATCGGTGCAGGTGCGGGGGCCATGATGCTCACGCCTTTCAACTCTACGGGCAGTGAACATCCGTCAATAAACCGGGGCATATGGAGACCCGCGACAGTGCGGACCCCTAGTGATGCACGCCCGGTGCGACGAAGGACGCGCCGAACATCGCGACCACATGCTGGGCGCCCAGGCCCACCGTGCGGGGCCAGGAGAGCCGTTCATCGGGGCGTACCACCGCTCCGGGCGCGGGCGTGCGCCCGTCACCGTGCAGTTTCCAGCGCACGCCGAGGTCCATGGTGGGGTTTCGCTTTCTTACGTACGTGAAGAGGTCTGCACCATTGTCACGGCTGCACCCCATTGTCACGGCTGCACCTCAGCCAGGCCTCCAGGACCCGGAAGGGGTCTCTGAGCGCTCGCTTAGGATGAATCATCAACCACAGCGACGTTGAGGAGTCCCTCCCGTGACCGCCGAAGCCCCGACAGCCCCCGTCGTCTCGCACGGCCGGCTGATCCCCGTCATCGTGCACTTCGACGACCTCGACGCGCTCGGACTCCTGCACAACGCCCGCTACCCGCTGATGGTCGAGCGCGCCTGGACCGAGCTGTGGAACGAGCACGGCGTCCGCTTCGACGGCGACTGGCACGCGGCCGGCGACGCCTGCAACGCGGTCCGCGAACTGAGCATCAGCTACGAGGCGCCGGTGACCAGCCCCGGCACCTACGCCGTCCACCTCTGGCTGGAACGGCTCGGCACCACCGGACTGACCTACGGCTTCCGGTTCTGCTCCGCGGACGGGACGCAGACCTACGCCCGGGGCACCCGGGTGCTGGTCCGGCTCGACGCCACGACCATGCGCCCGGCGCCCTGGTCCGACGCCTTCAGGGCCGTGGGCCGGGAACTGCTCCGGCCGGCCGGCTGAACTCGGGCCGGCCGACCCGCCCGGCCGTGCGCAGCACACCCGCGAACACCGCGAGCCCGCAGGCCAGCGCCGTCACGACACAGAACGACACCACCAGGCTCGTCGCCTGGGCCACCCCGCCGATCAGGCTCGGCGCGACCAGCCCCGAGGTGTAGGTGATCGTCGCCACGCCCGCTATGGCCTGACTGGGATTCGGCCCGGCATGCCCGGCCGCCGCGAAGCACAGCGGTACGACCACCGCGATACCGAGCCCCATCAGCGCGAACCCGCCCATCGCCGGCGCCGGATGCCCGGCGAGGACGATCAGCACCCCGCCCAGCGCGGCGAGGATGCCGCCGGTCCGGACGGTGCGGATCGCGCCGAACCGGTTCACCACCGCGTCCCCGGCGATCCGCGCCACCGCCATCGTCAGCATGAATCCGGTGGTGCAGGCCGCCGCGACACCGGCCGAGCTGTCCAGCCGGTCCCGTAGGAACACCGCCGACCAGTCCAGGCTCGCGCCCTCCGCGAACACCGCGCAGAAGCCGACCGTGCCGATCAGCAGCGCCGAGCGCGGCGGCAGCGTGAACCGCGGCGGCGGCTCCTCGTCCGCCGCGGGCTGCAGGTCCAGCACCCAGGTGCAGGCCACCAGCCCGAGCACGGTGAGCACGGCCGAGGCGAGCACGAAGTGCAGCCGGGCGTCCGTGCCGAGGTGCGCGGCGAGCGTGCCGGCCGCCGAACCGGTCAGGGCGCCCGCGCTCCACATGCCGTGCAGCCCCGACATGATCGACCTGCCGAGCAGCCGCTCGACCTCGACGCCGAGGGCGTTCATCGCCACGTCGGACATGCCCGCGCTCGCGCCGTAGGCGAAGATCGCCAGGCACAGGGTGTACAGGTTCGGCGCCAGGGACGGCAGCACCAGGGAGAGCGTCCACAGCGCGAGCAGCCCGCGCAGGGCCGTGCGACTGCCGAAGCGGTGGCTGATCCAGCCCGCCAGCGGCATCGCGCACGAGGCGCCGAACGCCCCGAAGGCCAGCGCGAACCCCAACTGGCCCGCGCTCAGCGAGGCGTGTTCCCGGATCCACGGCACCCGGGTGGCGAAGGAGCCGGTCACGGCGCCGTGCACGGCGAACACGGCCGCCACGGCGTACCGGGCGCGCCTGACCTCCTCACGAGCACAGCCCACCTCACCCATGTTCCGGTCCCTCCCCACAGGTCGTCCTCTCGGCTCGCGGCGTAAACTATCAGGGACCCTGCCTGATAGATAGACGGTTTTACGGCCGCCGTCCCGCGCGCGTCGATCTGCGAGGATTCCCGTCATGCCCGCATCACCCAGCACCGCCCGGGCCATCAACGACCGCCTGGCCCTTCGCCTGTTGCAGCAGGAAGGCCCGCTCACGGCAGGGCAGTTGAAGCAGCACACGGGTCTGTCCCGGCCGACGGTCGCCGACCTCGTGGAACGGCTCAGCGCCGCCGGACTGATCACCGTGGTCGGCGAGTCCGGCGAGCAGCGCCGGGGCCCCAACGCCCGGCTGTACGGCATCGTCGCCGACCGGGCCCGTCTGGCCGCGCTCGACGTCCGCACCGGCGGTGTCGTCGTCCTGGTCTCCGACCTGCTCGGGCGGGTGCTCGCCGAGGCGTCCGTGCCGATCGGCGGGGACACCGGGACCGGACCCGCCGTGGAGCAGGCGGTGGCCGCGGTGGAGCGGACCCTGAAGGAGGCCGGGGCGACGGGGGCGCCCCCGCGCGACAGCGTTCGGGCATGGGGGAGGCTGCACACCGTCGGCATCGGCGCGCCGGGCCTCGTCGACCCGGCCACCGGAGACCTCCGTGACTCCGGCGGACTGCCCGAGTGGCACCGCAGCCTGGCCGCCGCCCTGCAGGAACGGCTGCCCGGGGCCCGCGTCACCGTGGAGAACGAGACCAACCTCGCCGCCCTGGCCGAACAGCGCGAGGGCGCCGCCCGGGACCGCGACACCTTCGTCCTGCTCTGGCTCGGGCACGGCGTCGGTGCGGCGGTCGTCCTCGACGGCACGCTGCGCCGGGGCGCCTCGGGCGGCACCGGCGAGATCGGCTTCCTGCCGGTCCCGGGCACCGGCTCGCTTCCCTCGGCGAGGGACTGCGACGGCGGCTTCCACTCGCTGGCGGGGGCGGCGGCGATCGGTGCCCTGGCGGCGGAGTGCGGCCTGCCGGTCCCGGCCGCGATGGACGGGCCGGCCGCGGCGCTGGTGGTGCGCAAGGCCGTGGCGGCGACGGCGGGGGAGGGCCGTACGGACACGGCTGCCTCCGGTACCGAACGCCCGGCCGACCGCTTCCTGTACGCCCTCGCCGACCGGATCGCGGTCGGCGCCGCCTCCGTGGTGGCCGTACTCGATCCCGGCTGTGTGGTGCTCGGCGGGGAAGCCGGGCAGGCCGGCGGCCCGGTGCTCGCGGGGCTCGTCGAGGACCGGCTTCGCCGGATGTCGCCGCTGCTCACTCAGGTGCGGGCGAGCACCCTCGGCGGTACGGCGGTGCTGCGCGGGGCCCTGCTGACCGCCCGGGACCGCGCCCAGGACGACCTCTTCACACCCCCGGACCGGAACTGACGGCCTGCCGGCCCCGGCCGTCCGCCAGGAGCCGGCCGGGCCATACCCCGCACCGGAACCGGCAGCGCGTCACCCCCTCAGCCGGCCGGTACCCCCGGCTCGGGGACGGCCGGCAACCGGCGCCGGCCATGGCCGCGGCCGGCGCCGCGGAGGCGCTCCCGTCCGCGGATGTCCGCCAGCCCCAGGACACGGATCAGCAGCCGGAAGGCCTTGAGCCACTCACGGCCCGGCGCCGGGCCGGCCACTTTGCCGAGCCGGATGCCGATCAGGTTGCTGGACCCGAGGACCGACGGGTTGTGCGGCACTGCCGATCGCGCCTCGGGGCCGAGGTCCTGGAACCAGGCGATCCTCTCGGCAACGGCCTTACCCCTGGGTGAGTTCGCTGCGCGGCCCCGCGTGCCCTCCGGCAACGGCCGTAGGCTCGGGGCGAGTTCGTCGAGCAGCGCTGCGTGCCGTGCGCCCCGTCTCCCTCCCGTCCCGTCAGTCGCCGAAGCGCCGGCCCAGGTACTCCTCGAACGTCGTCTTGCCCACCGCCTGTTCCGGTGTCAGCAGTCCGCCCGCGCGGCAGGCGCGATAGGCGCTGCCGAACAGCGGTACCTGTGCCACGGCCCGGCGCCGGCCGGTCGCGCGGAGGTAGGCGCGGGCCAGGGAGTCGAGGGACCGTACTTCGGGGCCGCCCATGTCCGCCACCCGTCCGGCCGGAGCGGCGAGCGCCAAGTCGGCCAGGCGGTCCGCGACTTCACCGACCTCCACCGGCTGGTCCGGGACCCCGGCCGGGACCAGCATGACGGGCGGCTTGGCCAGCCCGCCCAGGATCGTGACCAGCAGGTCGTGGAACTGGGTCGTGCGCAGGACGGTCCAGCCGAGCCCCGAGGCCTCGATCAGGCGCTCCACGGCCAGCTTGGTCTTGTAGTAGCCGAGCGGCACCCGGTCGACGCCGACGATGGAGATGTACACCAGATGGCCCACTCCGGCCCGCCGGGCGGCCGCGATCAGATGCCCGGCCGCCTACTCGTCCCCGCCCCGCGTGCCGCTCGCGCAGTGCACCACGGTCTCGACGCCGGCCAGCGCGGCGTCCAGCCCGCTCCCGCCCATGCGCAGATCGACGGCGTACGGCTGCGTGTGCCGGCTGAGCACCCGCACCTCGTGCCCGTCCGCCCGCAGCCGCTCCGTCACCCGCCGGCCGAGCGTGCCGGTACCGCCGGTCACCAGGATCGTGGTCATGCCGGTCCCGTCCCTTCGGACTCCGTGTGCCCCCGATCGGAGCACCCTCACCCGCTGAGACAGCGCAGAGCGCGGAAATGTGACATGCCGGCCGGCCCGGCCGCGACGGCACCGGCCTGGCGGTCCGGCGGCGGGCAAGGGCCGTCGTCACCGCCACCGGACCCGTCCGCACCCTAAAAGGACTAGACCAGTGTGGTCAATGGGTCCGGACCAAGGGCAACCCGCCCTGGTCGTACGGCAGTTGTACGCCATGACTGCTCCGCGCAAGACCGGCGACACGCGCTGTGAGGGAGCCCACACCCGCCGTCTGTCTGTACGTCCACTCGGCGTGGCACACTGGCCCTGTACCAGAAGCAGCGCACTCCGGGGTCGGTGAAAGTCCGAACCGGCGGTTACAGTCCGCGACCCGGTCGCTTCCAGCGGCCGGTTGACCAGGTGAAATTCCTGGACCGACGGTTAAAGTCCGGATGGGAGGCAGTGCGCGGCGAGCGGGCACGTCTCCGTGCGCGCCGTCGTATCTGGGCTCGTCCGTACGCGGACGGGTCCTTGTCGGCGTCGCCCCGGTGTGCTCACTCGTCCATTCTGTCGTCATCGACAGGCCCCGGAGTCCGTGCCCGAATGAGGCAGGAGGACCCGGGAAGTGTTCACCGGAATCGTCGAAGAGCTGGGTGAGGTCACCGCCGTCGAGAACCTCGGCGACGCCTCCCGCTTCAAGCTCCGTGGCCCCGTCGTGACCGAGGGCGCCCAGCACGGCGACTCCATCGCCGTGAACGGCGTCTGTCTCACCGTCGTGGAGCACGAGGGCGACGAGTTCACCGCCGACGTCATGGCCGAGACCCTGAACCGCTCCAGCCTCGGCGCGCTCACCGTCGGCTCCCGCGTCAACCTGGAGCGCCCCATGGCCGTGGGCGCGCGCCTCGGCGGGCACATCGTGCAGGGCCATGTCGACGGCACCGGCGAGGTGCTGGAGCGCAAGCCCTCCGAGAACTGGGAGATCGTGAAGGTCTCCCTCCCCGCCGACCTCGCCCGCTACGTGGTCGAGAAGGGCTCCATCACCGTCGACGGCATCAGCCTCACCGTGGTCGAGGCGGGCCCGGACTACTTCACGGTCAGCCTCATCCCGACCACCCTCGACCTGACCACGCTCGGCCACAAGCAGCCCGGCGACCCGGTCAACCTCGAGGTCGACGTCGTCGCCAAGTACGTCGAGCGCCTCCTCGGCGACCGCGCCCGCGGAGCGGGCAAGTGAACTGGCTGAACTCCGAGGCCTTCACCCTCTTCGGCCAGCGCATCATCTGGTCGGACATGGTCGGCAACATCCTCGGCCTGATCACCCTCGCCCTCGGCTGGCGCCGCTCCCTTCTGACCTGGCCCGTGCAGTTCCTCTCCGGCCTCGTCCTCTTCGCCGCCTTCTACGGCCATCTGACCGGCAGCGCCGGCAAGCAGGTCGTCGTCATGGTCGTCGCCCTGTACGGCTGGTGGCAGTGGCAGAGCAGCAAGGGCCGGTCCGCGGACGGCCATATCGCCCCCCGGTTCGCCACCTGGCGCGAGCGCGCGGCGATGCTCGGCGCGGCCGCCGCCGGCACGGTCGCGGTGGCCCTGCTCTTCACGGCCTACCCGTCCCTGTCCTGGGACCCCTGGCCCGACGCGTACATCTTCGTCGGCACCATCGTCGCCATGTACGCCCAGGCCAAGGGCATGGTCGAGTTCTGGATCGCCTGGCTGCTCGTCGACCTCGTGGGCGTCCCTCTCAACTTCGCCAATGGCTACGCCTTCTCCGGTTTCGTCTACGTCATCTACGGCGCACTCGTCCTGTGGGGCATGCGCGACTGGTGGCTGCGCTCCCGCCGGGACCCGCAGCCCGTCCTGGAAGGAGCCCCGGCATGACCTCGGCACCGCCTCTGTACGACACGGTCACCATCGAGAGCTTCGGGCTCGACCCCATAGAGCAGGCCATCGCCGACATCGCGGCCGGCCGCCCGGTCGTCGTCGTGGACGACGAGGACCGGGAGAACGAGGGCGACCTCGTCGTCGCCGCCGAGAAGGCGACCCCCGAGATCGTCGCCTTCATGATGAGCGAGTGCCGCGGACTCATCTGCGCCCCCATGGAGGGCGAGGAACTCGACCGGCTGCGGCTGCCGCAGATGGTCGAGGACAACACCGAGTCGATGAAGACCGCGTTCACCGTGTCCGTCGACGCCTCCGCGGCGCACGGGGTGAGCACCGGCATCTCCGCCGCCGACCGCGCCACCACGCTCCAGCTGCTGGCGGGCGGCACGGCGGAGCCGACGGACTTCGTCCGCCCCGGCCATGTCTTCCCGCTGCGGGCCAAGCCCGGCGGTGTCCTCGTCCGCAACGGCCACACCGAGGCCGCCGTGGACCTCGCCCGGCTCGCCGGGCTCCGCCCGGCCGGCGCCATTGTCGAGATCGCCGGCGAGGACGGCCGGATGCTCCGCCTGCCCGAGCTGATCCCGTTCGCCCGCAAGCACGGGCTGACGATCGTCTCCATCGAGGACCTGATCGCCTACCGCCGCAGCAGCGAGCCCACCGTCCGCCGCGAGGCCGAGACCCGACTGCCCACCAAGCACGGCACGTTCACCGCCTACGGCTACCGCTCCACCGTCGACGGCGTCGAGCATGTCGCCCTGGTCCACGGCGAGATCGGCGACGGCGAGGACGTCCTGGTCCGCGTCCACTCCGAATGCCTCACCGGCGACGTCTTCGGCTCCCTGCGCTGCGACTGCGGCCCCCAGCTGGACACCGCCCTGGAGCGCATCCAGGAGGAG
This sequence comes from Streptomyces sp. NPDC052101, assembly GCF_040680235.1. Taxonomy (NCBI): domain Bacteria; kingdom Bacillati; phylum Actinomycetota; class Actinomycetes; order Kitasatosporales; family Streptomycetaceae; genus Streptomyces; species Streptomyces sp. NPDC052101. The sequence continues at coordinate 81,118 of NZ_JBFAWH010000028.1, read as the reverse complement.
GGCCGGGGCGTGGTCGTCTATCTGCGCGGCCATGAGGGCCGGGGCGTCGGCCTGCTGTCCAAGCTCAGGGCGTACGAACTCCAGGAGCAGGGCCGCGACACCCTCGACGCCAACCTCGAACTCGGCCTGCCCGCCGACGCCCGCGACTACGGCGCCGGCGCGCGGATCCTCGCCGACCTCGGCGTGCGCAGCGTCCGGCTGATGACCAACAACCCCGACAAGACCGACGCGCTGCTGCGCCACGGCCTGAGGGTCACCGGCCGAGAGCCGATGCCGATCGAGGCCGGCGAGCACAATCTCCGGTACCTGCGCACCAAGCGCGACCGGATGGGACACGACCTGCCCTGGCTGGACACGCCCGCCGTGGCAGCCTGTGGCAACCAGTAAGCAAGGCACGGAGAGGAAACACGTGAGCGGCAAGGGTGCACCGGAGCTGTCCGTACGCAACGCGAGCGACCTCAGGGTCGCCGTCATCGCGGCGCAGTGGCACGAGAAGGTGATGGACGGTCTGGTGAACGGCGCCCTGCGCGCCCTGCACGAGCTGGGGATCGACGAGCCGACCCTGATCCGGGTCCCCGGCAGCTTCGAACTGCCGGTCGCCGCCAAGGTGCTGGCCGGGCGCGGCTACGACGCCGTGGTCGCCCTCGGTGTGGTCATCCGCGGCGGCACCCCGCACTTCGACTACGTGTGCCAGGGCGTCACCCAGGGCCTCACCCAGGTCAGCATCGAGACCGGCGTCCCCGTCGGCTTCGGCGTGCTCACCTGCGACACCGAGGAGCAGGCCCTGGACCGGGCCGGCCTGGAGGGCTCGAACGAGGACAAGGGGCACGAGGCGGTGACCGCCGCGGTCGCGACCGCCGCCACGCTCCGCTCAGTATCTGAACCCTGGCACTGAGGCACGGGCCGGAGCGCGTAGGGTGAGGACCACCATGTCCAAGAAGACGTTCGAGGAGCTGTTCACCGAGCTCCAGCAGAAGGCCGCCCACGGCGACCCGGCCACCTCCCGCACGGCAGAGCTGGTCGGCAAGGGCGTCCATGCCATCGGCAAGAAGGTCGTCGAAGAGGCCGCCGAGGTCTGGATGGCCGCCGAGTACGAGGGCAAGGAGGCGGCCGCCGAGGAGATCTCCCAGCTGCTGTACCACGTCCAGGTGATGATGGTCGCCCGCGGGATCTCCCTCGACGACGTCTACGCCCACCTGTAAGCCGCCCCCGCCGTAACAGCCGTAGAAACCCCTTCACGCAAAGGAAGCCGACCTCATGCTGCGCATCGCCGTCCCCAACAAGGGTTCACTGTCCGGCCCTGCGGCGGACATGCTGCATGAGGCCGGCTACCAGCAGCGCCGCGAGTCCAAGGAGCTGCGGATCGTCGACCCGGAGAACCAGGTCGAGTTCTTCTACCTCCGTCCCCGCGACATCGCGATCTACGTCGCCTCCGGCCGCCTCGACATGGGCATCACCGGCCGCGACCTGCTGATCGACTCCGGCGCCGACGCCGAGGAGATCCTGCCGCTCGGCTTCGCCCGCTCCACGTTCCGCTTCGCCGCCAAGCCGAACACCGCGAACGGCATCCAGGACCTCAAGGGCAAGACGGTCGCCACCTCCTACGAGGGCATCGTCGCGGGCCACCTCGCCGACAGCGGCATCGACGCCTCCGTCGTCCACCTGGACGGCGCCGTGGAGACCGCGATCGAGCTGGGCGTCGCCGAGGTCATCGCCGACGTCGTGGAGACCGGCACCAGCCTGCGCAACGCCGGCCTGGAGGTCTTCGGCGAGCCGATCATGAAGTCCGAGGCGGTCGTCATCCGCCGCACCGGCGCGGACACCGAGGAACCGAAGGTCCAGCAGTTCCTCCGCCGCCTCCAGGGCGTCCTGGTCGCCCGGACGTACGTGATGATGGACTACGACTGCCGCGTCGAGCAGCTGGAGAAGGCCGTCGCGCTCACCCCCGGCCTGGAGTCCCCGACGGTCTCCCCGCTGCACAACGAGGGCTGGGTCGCGGTCCGTGCCATGGTTCCCGCCAAGGAGGCGCAGAGGATCATGGACGACCTGTACGCCATCGGCGCCCGCGCCATCCTCACCACGGCCATCCACGCCTGCCGCCTGTAAGGGACACGCACCGAGATGTCCGACACGCCCTCCCTTCCCGTCACCTTCCGGCCGGGCCACACCCGGGCCATCCTGCTCACCGCCGGTGCCGCGATCTTCCTGACCATCTCCGGGATCGCGCTGCTGCTGGAGCAGCTCAGCCCCGGCGAGCAGGCGAGCTTCGTCGTCACCGGGGCGCTGATCTTCTGGGTGCTGGCCCAGCTGGCCCGGGTCAAGGTCGTCGCCGACGAGTCCGGTGTCACCGTGGTGAACATCGCCAGCAGGCGGCGCCTGGACTGGGCGGAGATCCTCCAGGTGAACCTCCGTCCGGGTGACCCCTGGGTGTTCCTCAACCTCAGCGACGGCACCAGCCTGCCCGCCCTCGGCATCCAGCCGGGCCTCGCCAGGCAGCGCGCCATCGCCGACGCGCAGGCCCTGCGGGCCCTCGCCGAAGCCCGCGCGACCGCCCGTCCGGCGGAAGATCAGGGCTGACCCGGGGGCAGATCGGGGCTGACTCGGGGGTGCCCACCCTGCCCGAGCGGCCCATGTCTTGATTAATCTGGTGGCGGAGGCCCTTTCGCTGCGCCTCCGCCCCTTGCCGCCACCCGGTGCACAGGGGTTCCTGCTACCCGAGGAGTGACTCCCTCCAGCGATGGACGGATCGTCCTGTAGTACCTGCGCCGCCCCGACCCGACATACCGGGAAGGCGGTGGCAGCGTGACCATCTCCCTGCTGCTCCTCGGAGCGGCTTTCCTGCTGATCCTCGCCAACGGCTTCTTCGTGGCGGCCGAGTTCGGCCTGGTGACCGTCGAGGCGACGGAGGCCGAGAGCGCCGCCGCCGAGGGCGACCGACGCGCCCGCAGGGTCGCCGAGTCGCTCAAGGAGCTGTCCTTCCAGCTCTCCGGCACCCAGCTCGGCATCACCATCACCTCGCTCGTCGTCGGTATGCTCGCCGAACCGGCCCTGGCCCGGCTGCTGCACGGCCCGTTCGCCGCCCTCGGCATCCCCGGCGGTGCCGTCTCCGGCGTCGCCGTGGTCGTCGGCATGCTGCTGGCCTCCGCCGTTCAGATGGTGATCGGCGAGCTGGTGCCCAAGAACTGGGCCGTGTCCAAGCCGCTTCAGGTCGCCCGCTTCGTCGCGGGCCCCCAGCACCACTTCTCCCGACTGTTCCGCCCGGTGATCGCGGCGCTCAACACGGTCGCCAACCGGCTCGTACGAGCCCTCGGCGTCGAACCCGCGGAGGAACTGGCCTCCGCGCGCACCCCGGGCGAACTCGTCTCCCTGGCCCGGCACTCCGCCCGGGCCGGCGCCCTGGAGCAGGACACGGCCGACCTGTTCGTGCGCACCCTGTCGCTGGGCGAGCTGACCGCCCAGCACGTCATGACCCCGCGGGTGAAGGTCAGCGCCCTGCAGGACACGGCCACCGCCGAGGACATCGTCAACCTCACCCGGGCCACCGGCCTGTCCCGCTTCCCCGTCTACCGGGAGAAGATCGACGAAATCGTCGGCATGGCCCATCTCAAGGACGCCCTCGCCGTCCCCGTGCACGACCGGCTGCGCACCCCGGTGAGCCGGATCGCCCGCAAGGCGCTGCTGGTCCCCGAGACCCTGCCGGTCCAGCCGCTGCTCGCCCGGCTCCGCTCCGAGCAGCCCATCGCCGTCGTCGTCGACGAGTACGGCGGCACGGCGGGCGTGGTCACCCTGGAGGACATCGTCGAGGAACTCGTCGGCGAGGTCCGCGACGAGCACGACGCCACGGACGTGCCCGAGCTGGCCGCCGCCCCGCCCGAGGACGGCAAGCCCGCCTGGGACGTCGACGGCAGCTGCCGCGTCGACATCCTCCAGCGCATAGGCCTCGACGTGCCCGAGGGGCCGTACGAGACGGTCGCCGGGCTCGTCGCCGACGTGCTCGGCCGCATCCCGGCCCCCGGAGACCGGGCCGAGCTGCCCGGCTGGCGGCTCTCGGTCCGCCAGGTCGGCCACTACCGCGCCGAACGGGTCCGCCTGGTCAGGACGGCTCCGACGGTGAACGTGATGGAGGCCGCCCGATGAGCGTCCTCCAACTGGTCTTCGCCGCGCTGCTCGTGCTCGCCAACGGCTTCTTCGTCGGCGCCGAGTTCGCGCTCGTCTCGGTCCGCCGCAGCCAGATCGAACCGCTGGGGACGGCGCGGGCCCGCCAGGTCCTCCACGGCCTGGAGCGGCTGCCGCAGATGATGGCCGCGGCCCAGTTCGGCATCACCGTGTGCTCCCTGACGCTCGGCGCGGTCGCCGAGCCCACGGTGGCGCATCTGCTGGAGCCGGTGTTCGCGGCGGTCCACCTGCCGGACGACATGGTGCACCCGCTCGGCTATGTCATCGCCCTGGCCGCGGTGGTCTTCTTCCACCTGGTCATCGGCGAGATGGTGCCGAAGAACCTCGCGATGGCGGCGCCCGAGAAGGCGGCACTGTGGCTGAGCCCCGGGCTGGTGGCGTTCGCCCGCCTGTGCAGGCCGATCACGGTGGCGCTCGGCGCCTGCGCCCACGGCATCCTGCGGCTGTTCCGCGTCGAGCCGAAGGACGAGGTCGAGGCCGTCGTCACCAGCGAGCAGCTCAACCGGCTGCTGGAGGACTCCGGCCAGGCGGGCCTGCTCGACCCCGAGGAGCGGGAGCGCCTGGAGGACGCCCTGGAACTGGGCTCCCGCCCGGTGACGGACGTCCTGCTGCGCCGGGAGTCGCTGGTCACGGTGGAGCCGGCGGTCACCCCGGGCGAGATCGTCGAGCTGACGGCCCGTACGGGGTACTCCCGCTTCCCGGTCGCCGCCACGGACAACGGGCCCTTCATGGGGTACGTCCACGTCAAGGACGTCCTGGACCTGGAGGAGTCCGACCGCGCCGTTCCGCAACACGTCTGGCGCCCCATGGCCACCCTGCGGGCCGAGGTGCCGCTCGACGACGCGCTGACGGTCATGCGCCGAGCGGCCACGCATCTGGCCCAGGTCGCCGGTCCCTCCGGCAAGGTCCTGGGCCTGGTCGCCCTGGAGGACGTCCTGGAGATGCTGGTGGGCGAGGTCCGGGATCCGGCACACCGGGAGACGGCCGACGTCAAGCTGGCGGAGCCGAGGGTGACCGGGGAGCCGGAGCAGGCACTGGCCACCTAGACCGTCGTTGCCCACGGGGGCGCGGGGCTGGTCGCCGACACAGCCCCGCGCCCCTTGAGGGGCGCTCTACATGGCCGACGGATCCTGCGGCCCCCGACCCGACAGCACTTCCCCGTACGCCTGCATCAAGTCGGGCAACCGAAGCGTGGCCAAGTCCTCCCTGGACAGCGACCCCGCATACGTCGACAACCGAAGATCCCGGTACGCGCAGCTCTTCTCGTACAGCGTGCGCAGGAACCGTCCGTTGCCCAGCTCGTCGATCCACCCCTGCTCGACCACATGCCCGGCGATGGAGCGCAGCTCCTCCAGCGCCTCCGTGTCCCACATGTCCCCGTTCTCCGCGGCCAGCACCTTCCCGATCTCGGTGAGTTCCTGCGGCCGGTAGGAGGGGAAGTCGACACGGGTCGTGAAACGGGAGGACAGCCCGGGGTTCGCCGCCAGCAGCCGGTCCATGCCCTCGGGATAGCCGGCGAGGATCACCACCAGATGGTCCCGGTTGTCCTCGGCCCGCTTCAGCAGCACCTGCAGGGCCTCGTCGCCGTACGCGTCGCCCTTGCCGTACCCGGAGTTGGACAGCGAGTACGCCTCGTCCACGAACAGCACCCCGCCGATCGCGGAGTCGATCAGCTCGTTGGCCTTCACGGCGGTCTGGCCGAGGTACTCGCCGACGAGGTCCGCCCGCTGGGCCTCCACCAGGTGGTCGCCGCCGAGCAGGCCCAGCGCGTAGAAGACCCGGCCGAGGATCCGGGCCACCGTGGTCTTTCCCGTCCCCGAGGGCCCCGAGAAGACGAAATGCCGTTTCGGCGGCTGCACCGGCAGCCCCTGCCCGGCCCGCAGCCGGGCCATGTTCAGCTGTGCGGACAACGCCTTGACCTGGCGTTTCACCGGTTCAAGCCCCACCATGCGCTCCAGCTCGGCGAGCGCCTCCTCCAGGAGGGCGGGATCGGTGGGCCCGGCCGGGATCGGCGAGGAGGAGACCCCGCTCTTCACCCGCACCGACGGATCGGTCACCGACGGCAGGGGCCCGGTCGGCAGATCCGGCTCGGGAAGCCGCAGATCACGGCCCTCGGTGCCGAACAGCGGATCGAAGCCGTCCGGCCCGTCCACGCTGTCCTGCCCGGCACCCGTCAGGGTGATCGCGGCGAGGTCGGCGGCGTCGTCGTACCCGTCGCCCTCGGCGATCGCCGCCAGCCGCGCCGAGGTGTCCATGAAGGCGGGGTCGACCCGGTGCACCGCCCGGTACAGGGGGAGCGCCGCCGCCGAGCGGCCCGTCCCCTCGTGTGCCCGCGCCAGCCAGTAGCGCAGCTCCTTACGCTGCGGCTGCTCGCTGCGGCAGCGCATCAGCGCCGCCGAGAGCAGCGGCTCGGCCTGGCCGTACATCTCCAGCCGGACTCTGGCCATGCCGCCGAACAGGCCCGCCTCGATGCCGAGCAGGGCATCGTCCAGCAGCGGGTCGGTGTGCCGTACCAGCTGCTCCCAGTCCTTGACCAGATAGGCACGGCAGGCGTGCAGGAAGCGGACCTGGGGGTCGGTGTCGACCGGCGGCAGCCCGGCGAGGGCCCGGTCCAGCTCGGGCACATGCCGGCCGTCCAGCCAGTGCGAGGCGTGCGCGAGCAGCAGATCACGCGGGCTCTCCAGCACCGGCTGCACCCACCAGCCCAGCCAGTACCAGGAGTTGAGCGTCCTGCGATGCCGGGCGCGCTGCTCGCCGAAGCGGTCGCGGTGCCGGAACATCCTGAGCAGCGAGGTCGTCGTGTCGACCCGGAGCGCGTGCAGCCCGAGCCAGCCGTCCGCCATCCCCGGGTCCATCCGCACCGCGATGCGGAACTCCTCCTCCGCCTGCGGATAGGCGCCCATCGTGTAGGCGTCCACCCCTCGCAGCCAGGCCAGGTCGGCCGGGGCCTCGGGGCCCTGCGTGCCGAAGTCCATCCCGTCCCCCCACAGACCGTGCCCCCGTGGTTCACCACCGGGCGATCACCCGACGGCCGCCGCGCTCGAACCGCCGTGCCGCGGACCGGAGTTACCAGTGCGCGAGGCAGCATCGAAGGTCGCCCCGAGGGCATCGTACCCGCGTGGCGACCGCGTGCCGAAGGGTGCCGCACGGGCCGTTTGACGAGGTGGGAGCAGACGGGGCGCACACCGCTTCGTGACCCAGGGTGAGCGGATCGGTGTATGAGGCGCCGGGAAAAATGCCCGAGGGCAGAACGAAGCCCCCGATCACGGGGGAACAACCGGGGGCTTCGCGTCTGTGGGCGGCTTCGCATCACCGCACATTGAGAACGTAAGACCTGTACGGCCCCCGGGTCAAGCGGAGTTGGGGCACTGGGAGAAGTTCCCCCACACGTGTCTTCACAACTTCACCACAACGCGGATGGTTCGTCACTCTGGGTCACGCTTTGGTCCGACCCAGAGGTTGACCCCGGCCCCGGCAGAACCTCGTACCCCGCCGGCGTCTGCAGCACCAGCAGATCGGCATGGGGGCGCGAGGGGTCCGCGGCGAAGTGCGCGCGCTCCGCCGCGACCCAGCCGCCCCAGAACTCCCGCTGTTCCGCCCCGTCCCGCAGCCGCCCACGCGCCCAGGACTCCTCCCTGGGCAGCTCCATCCACAGCAGCCGGGCCAGATACGGCCGCAGCGCCCGGCGGCCGGCGCCGACGCCCTCGACGAGGACCACGGGTGCGGCCGGCAGCGGGCACGGTGCACCGAAGGCCCGGGCGTGCCAGTCGTAGGGTGCGTAGAGCGCGCTCTCGCCGCGGGCGAGCGGGCGGATCACCTCGGCCATGAGCCGGTCGGTCCACCCGAAGAGCTGCTCGTGGCTGGCGATGTCGTCGAGATGCAGCACCGGAGCCCCACCGAGGGCCCCGGCCAGGTGCCCGGCGAAGGTGGACTTTCCCGAGCCGGCGTGCCCGTCGACGCCGATCAGCCGGACCGGCCCGAGGGAAGGGGGAAGCCCGCGCAGCCGGGCGGCGAGGTCGCGAATGACGGTTCCCCAGGTGTGGGTCGATGCGGGTGGTTTTCCGGAAACAGTGTAGTAGTGGCCCATAGCGGCAGAACCGTCTAGGCCGCCGGGACGGGGGCGGGGCGGAGGCGGTCACGGTTTGAATCATCGGCTGGCAGCCAGTCAATGGCAGCAATAAACATTTGTGAATCGCCTGACCGATATGTCGAACTCGGCGTTCCGGGGCTGCCCGCAGCTGAGTATGGTGCCTCCAGCGCAACCGCTATGCGTCGTACGGGGACTGGCAGGGGGACATGGCCGCGGAGTTATTCGAAGGGCACTATGTGTGGCACCCGGCGGCCGACGACCGTGTCCTGGCGAGCGTATGCGTCGATGTGCGCGCCGGCCGTTATCGATACGCGGACGAGGCCCTCGCCGAGACGCGTTCCGACTTCGCCCTGCGCGCCCATCGCTCGCTGGTCCTCGCCTCCGAGGCGGCCGGCACCGATCTGGTCGAGCGCTGGCTCGCCGAGGAGCCGACAGCCGAGGCGGCGCTGATGTGGGCCCGGGTCGCGGTGCAGCGGGCGCTGCGGGCCGCCGACGCGCGCGACGAGCGCGCCGAGGCGCTGGAACGGATCGCGCTGACCGCCTGCGACCGGGCCGCCGCCATGGCCCCCGAGGACCCCACGCCCTGGGTCGCCAAGCTCGCCATGGCCCGGCTGCACCGGCTGCGTGACCCGGCCCCGCACGGCCTGCTCACCGCCCCGCCCGGCCCCTGGCGGCTGTTCTCGCACGTGCTGTCGCTGGACCCGTGGCATCGCGAGGGCCACCAGCGCTTCCTGTCGTGCTTCTTCACGCGCCACGGCGGCTCGGTCAACGCCGCCTGGGACGTGGCCGCCTTCCTCAGCCAGCGGGCGCCCGCCGACTCCGCCCTGCGGCTGCTGCCCCTGGTGGCCCTGGTGGAGAGCTACAACCCCACCCAGCTGCTCGCCGACCGCATCTGGGAACAGCCGCAGTGGCGCTCCACCGCGCTGGCGATCTACCACAACTGGCTGCCCGCGGCGGCCGGTTACCGCTTCACCCCGGTGCTCGACCTGGCCTACCTCGCGCATGCGCTGGTCATGGCCCAGCGCGAGTTCGAGGCCCGGGCGGTGTTCATGGCCATGGGCCCGTACGCCTCGCGCATGCCCTGGAGCGCCTTCGGCGACCCCGCCGAGCAGCTCTCCCGGGCCCGGCGGGCCTGCGGCCTGCCCGTCCCGGGAGCCGCCTGATCCGCACGTGCTCTGCCCCCCCCACCGAGAGAAAGGCGAACAGTGTCGGAACCGAAGTCGGCCCCACGGGCGAAGGCCCGCGCGGCACAGGACCCGCTCGTGCTCGACGATGACGCGACCCTGCATGCGATGGGCTATCCGCGGAAACTCACCAGGCGTTTCCAGGCGTTCGACAATTTTGCGATCTCCTTCACCATCATCAATATCCTCTCGGGTATTTTCTCCTCCTTCGGATTCGGTATGGGTGCGGGCGGTCCCCGCATTCTCGTTTTCGGCTGGATCGGCGTATCCGTCATGGTGCTGCTCATCGGTGCGGCCATGGCGGAAGTCGCCTCGGCCTATCCGACGAGCGGTGCCCTGTATTTCTCCGCAGGTAAACTCGCGAAGCGGCACAAGGGTGCCTGGTCCTGGTACACGGGCTGGCTGAACTTCGTGGGCCAGATCGGCGGCACGGCCGCCACCGGCTATGCGGCGGCCACCTTCGTCCAGGCCTTCATCCAGCTGCAGTGGCCGTCCTACCAGCCGACCGTGCACCAGACGGTGCTGATCACCGCCCTGATCATCGTCGTGCAGGGTCTCGCCAACACCTACACCGTCCAGCTCGTCGCCGTACTGAACCGTATTTCCGTGTGGTGGCTGCTGATCGGACTCGTCGTGATCGTGGGTGCACTCATAGTGATGCCCCATCACCATCAGCCGGCGTCGTTCGTGACCCATTTCGAGAACAACACCGGCTTCACGAGCGGACTTTACGGCGGCATGCTCGGCCTGCTGGTCACGAGCTGGACGTTCACCGGGTTCGACGGCAGCTTCCACATGTCCGAGGAAACGGTCCACGCGACGGTCAACGCACCCAGGGGCATCACGCGCGCCATCGGCTATTCGGCGATCACCGGCCTGATCCTGATGCTGGCATTGGTCTACAGCATTGGCGACTACGCCAAGGTTGCCGGTGCCGATGCGCCGCCCGTCCAGATTCTCATCGACGGTCTCGGACTCGGCGCCGCCAAGGCCATGCTTCTCGTCGTCATCGGCGCGATGCTCTTCTGCGGTCTTGCCAACCTCACCAGCAACACCCGGCAGATCTTCGCCTTCTCCCGCGACGGCGCCATGCCCGGCTCCCGCTGGTGGCACTCGGTCTCGCCGCGCACCCGTACGCCCGTGAAGGCGGTGTGGCTCGCGGTGGTCTGCTCGCTGGCCCTGGTGGTGCCGGGCTGGTGGTCCCACACCGCCTTCACCGCCATCGTCAGCGTCAACGTCGTGGGCCTCTTCCTCGCCTACGCCGTGCCGATCTTCCTGCGGCTGCGGCTCGGCGCCGCGTTCCAGCCCGGTCCGTGGCACCTGGGCCGCTGGGGGCGGCCGGTGGGCTGGCTCGCGGTGATCTGGATCGTGCTCAGCAGCGTCCTGTTCATGCTGCCGCAGGCCTCGCCGATCACCGTCGACTCCTTCAACTACGCGCCGATCGCGCTGGCCGCGGTCCTGGTCGTGGCGACCGTGTGGTGGTTCGCCACCGCCCGCCGCCGCTTCCAGGGCCCGATCAGCTACGGCCGCCCCGACGAGGTCGCGGCGATGGATCTCGTCTGACCCAGGGGCGTCACACGGCCCCGGCTCACCGCGGTGCGTCCGGGTCGGGGCCGTTCCCCGTCATCGATCTTCCACTGGCCCAGACCAATATTCATCGCGCCGCGTGCGTCGAAGTGCTGGCAGGGGCATGCCGCCTGTTCCATAGTTGGCGCACACCCGTGCAGCAGATCAGCCCCGACCCGGACACCTGGGGGTAATCGCGCCCATGAGCAGAGCCCAGCAGCCGTCCCGCCGCACCGTCCTCACCGCCGCCGCTGCCGTCGCCGTGGCCGTGGCCGGCTCAGCGGCCCCCGCTGCCGTCGCCGCGGGGCGGCCCGCCACCGACGCCGACGACCCCGGCGGAACACACGAGACGCAGGTCCGCCCGATCGACTACCAGTCCTGGACCACATGCCGCGAGTGGCGCCTCGGCGCCGCCCAGGGCACCCGGGCCGTCGGCGGCGCCCGGCCCGGCCTCGTGATCGGCGTCCCCGCCGGCCGCACCGACTACACCGACCCGCACACCGGCACGACCGCCACCTGGGAGTACGCCACCTGGACTGCCCCGGTCCACCGGCTCACCGTCCCCGCCACCGAGGTCGTCGCCTCCTGGAACGCGCACACCCCCGCCGGCACCTGGCTCCAGGCCGAACTCCAGGGCACCTACTCCGACGGCACCGCGACGCCCTGGTACGTGATGGGCCGCTGGGCGGCCGGTGACCAGGACATCAAGCGGACCTCGGTGGACGGCCAGAAGGACGGCAAGAGCGGCGTCTCGACCGACACCTTCGCCATCGACGACGCGAGCACCGGCCTGCGCCTGGTGTCGTACCGGCTGCGCCTCACCCTCTACCGCAGGCCCGGCACCCGCCTCACGCCCACCGTGTGGCGGATCGGCGCCATGGGCTCGGACATCCCCGACCGCTTCACCGTGCCCGCCTCCACCCCGGGCCTCGCCCAGGAACTGTCCGTCCCGCGCTACTCGCAGGAGATCCACAAGGGCCAGTACCCGCAGTACGACAACGGCGGGGAGGCCTGGTGCAGCCCTACGTCCTCGCAGATGATCGTCGAGTACTGGGGCGGCCGGCTCACCCCCGAGCAGCTGTCCTGGGTGGACCCCTCCTACGCCGACCCGCAGGTCGACAACGCCGCCCGCTTCACCTACGACTACCAGTACGAGGGCTGCGGCAACTGGCCGTTCAACGCGGCCTACGCGGCCACGTTCCAGGGGCTCCAGGGCGTGGTGACCCGGCTCGCCTCGCTGACCGACCTGGAGACGCTGATCGCGGCCGGCATTCCCGCCATAACGTCCCAGTCGTTCCTGAAGACGGAGCTGACCGGCGCCGGCTACGGCACGTCCGGCCATCTGATGACCGTGATCGGTTTCACCGCGGACGGCGATGTGATCGCCAACGACCCGGCCTCGCCGAGCGACGACGCCGTACGGCGGGTCTATCTACGCCGGGAATTCGAGAACATCTGGCTGCGGACCAAGAGGTACAACGCCTCCGGTCAGGTCGCCTCCGGCAGCGGGGGAGTCTGCTACCTCTACTTCCCGGCCCACCCGAGCCCGCGCCAGCGCAAGGCGCTCGCGGCGGTGGGCGTGCGCTGACCGTGTGAGCAAGCTCATCGCCGCAAAAGGCGCCGCGGGTGGCAAGGTGGACAAACGGGTCTGCTCCGCGCGGGCCCTCTGCGAACATCCGATCCGTACGCGCGATCCGTACGCGCGACCCGTACGTCCGACCTTGCGAGTAACGCCATGACCGCACACCCGGCCACCGCCACCCGCGTCCGCACCGGCGGCCCTCAGGAAGACGGCCCGAAGATCCTTGAGCACGCCATGGGCTGGGTCCTCGTGGCGGTCGTCGCGATGCTCGTGACCCAGCTCGGCCTGCTCTGACTCGACTGTCCGAGCGACCGCTCACGTGTGCGGCATGTTCTGACATACTGCGGATGTCCCGCCGACCGCCTGGAACAGGGTCGAAATTGAATATGCCGCATCAGCGTGCCGCCGTCCGTCCCCGGATGCGTGGTACCGAGCGCTCGACGGCGCGTCGCGCCGAACTCATCGCCATCGGGCGGGCGTTGTTCGCCGACACGTCCTACGACGCGCTGTCCATGGACGACATCGCCCGCCAGGCGCATGTCGCCAAGGGGCTGATCTACTACTACTTCCAGTCCAAGCGCGGCTATTACCTGGCGATCATCCAGGACTCCGTCGCCGACCTGGTCACCTCCGCCGCGAGCGGCCTGGAGATGCCGGCCGTGGACCGCGTCCACCGCACCATCGACGGCTATCTGCGCTACGCCGAGCACAACCACGCCGCCTACCGCACCATCGTCAGCGGCGGCGTCGGCTTCGACGCCGAGGTGCACGCCATCCGGGAGGGCGTGCGCGAGGCGATCATCGCCACCATTGCCGAAGGGGCCTACGGCCGCAGCGACATCGCGCCGCTGGCCCGGATGAGCCTGCTGTCCTGGGTGTGCAGCGTCGAGGGCGCGACCCTCGACTGGATCGACCGCCCGGAGCTGTCCCGCGACACCATGCGCGCGCTGCTGGTGAAGACGCTCGGCGGAGCCCTGCGCGCCGTCGAGGAACTGGACCCGGCCTACCGGGCACCGCAGCCGGCCCGCCGCGGCACCTGACATACAAGGCGGCGGAGGGCTCCCAGAGCGATTGCGTCAGCCTGACGCTCGACGTCACTTTCCGCTGAGGGTTGCGTGCACAGGGTAGCCGGACTTTCCTGAAGTAAGCGGTCGTTAACTGGTGACGGGAGGTCGCTGATCGGGCATACTCACAGCGCACAGCCGCTGGTCAGCCGCTTCCGAGACCCGGGAGCGGGCGCCTTCGGCCACACGGAACGACCAGGCGGAGCCGCCCCCACCCGACGGGCCGCACCGCCGGTGCCCGAACAGGGAGGAGATCGACGCCATGTCCGACCGCGACCCGCAGCCGGTGGAGCGTCAGCTGCCGACGGAGGAGGCGCGGGATCTGCTCGCGCTCGTCCGTGACATCGCCCAGCGCGAGATCGCGTCGAAGGCCGCCGAGGAGGAGGACGCGGGACACTTCCCGCGCGAGGTCTTCACCCTGCTCTCCGAGTCCGGCCTGCTCGGCCTGCCGTACGACTCGGAGTACGGCGGCGGCGACCAGCCCTACGAGGTCTACCTCCAGGTCCTGGAGGAGCTTGCCGCGGCGCGGCTCACCGTGGGCCTCGGTGTCAGCGTGCACACACTCGCCTCCTACGCGCTCGCGACGTACGGCACCAAGCAGCAGCAGGTCGAGCATCTGCCCGCCATGCTCGGCGGAGGCCTGCTCGGCGCGTACTGCCTCTCCGAGGCGTCCTCGGGCTCCGACGCGGCCTCGCTGCGGACGAAGGCCGTGCGTGAGGGCGACAGCTGGGTGATCAACGGCACCAAGGCCTGGATCACGCACGGCGGCATCGCCGACTTCTACACCGTGATGGCCCGCACCGGCGAGGAGGGCCCGCGCGGGATCACCGCCTTCCTGGTCCCCGGTGACGCGCCGGGCCTGAGCGGCGCGGTGCCCGAGAAGAAGATGGGCATGAAGGGCTCACCCACCGCGCAGGTCCACCTCGACGGCGTACGGGTCGGGGACGACCGGCGCATCGGCGAGGAGGGCCAGGGCTTCTTCATCGCCCTGTCCGCCCTCGACTCCGGGCGGCTCGGCATAGCGGCCTGCGCGATCGGCCTCGCCCAGGCCGCACTGGACGAGGCGGTCGCCTACGCCACCCAGCGCCGGCAGTTCGGCCGTCCCATCGCCGACTTCCAGGGGCTGCGCTTCATGCTCGCCGACATGGCCACCCAGATCGAGGCCGGCCGTGCGCTCTACCTCGCGGCGGCCCGGCTGCGCGACGTCGGCAAGCCGTTTGCCAAGCAGGCAGCCATGGCCAAGCTGCACTGCACCGACGCGGCCATGAAGGTCACGACGGACGCCGTGCAGATACTCGGCGGCTACGGCTACACCGCCGACTTCCCGGCCGAGCGCTATATGCGCGAGGCCAAGGTCCTGCAGATCGTCGAGGGCACCAACCAGATCCAGCGGATGGTCATCGCCCGTCACGTGGCGGGACCCGAAGGTCGCTGAACTGCCCCGTGCGGACCGTCGGGGCCGCCAGCCTGATCCACTCCGGGTCGTGGCGGCCCGGCAGGGTCCGGCCCCGGTCGGCCCAGGTCCGCATGAGATCGCGGTAGATCGGCGGGTCCTGCGGCGCGGGCGGCGGAAGCGATTCTGCGGGGCGCGGGACGAAGACGCGGCGCTGACGCCCGGTGGCCCAGTACGTGGGGGTCATACCCGGGCAACGCGGCGGAGGCCGGACAGGTCACCGCCCGGCGGAATCGAGCGTCAGTTCAGGCGCATCCCGTCCGCGCTCTGGCCTCCTCCGGTCGGCTGACGTACCGTCAGCCGACCATCGTCCAGGGGGTGCCGTGACCGACGACCGTCCCGTACCGCTCGACGAGTACCCGGTGCACCAGGTACCGCTGTCCATGAAGCACGTGGCGACCGGCGACCGCAACGCCTACGACCGCTGCATCTTCCACGTCTTCGACCACAGCGGCCGCGCCCTGCTCATCCTCGGCCTGGGCGTCTACCCCAACCTGGGTGTCATCGACGCCTACGCCACCCTGCGCACCGGCGACACCCTGCACGCCGTACGCGCCTCGGACGCCCTGGGCGAGGACCGGATGCGGCTCGCCGTCGGCCCGCTGCGCATCGAGGTCCCGCGGCCGCTGCGGCAGCTGCGCCTGATCTGCGAGGACGAGCAGCTGTCGTACGACCTCACCTGGACGGCCGCCTTCCCCGCCCTCTGGGAGCCGCACCACCTCCAGCGCCGGGGCGACCGGCTCACCCTGGAGGGCCGCCGCTTCGTCCAGGCCGGCACCGCCGAGGGCGTGATCAGCGCCCGGGGAGCGGAGTTCCGGGTCGGCGCGGACGACTGGACCGGCACCCGGGACCGCAGCTGGGGCGTGCGGCCGCTGCCGGGCGAGGACGGCGGACGGCTCGCCGCCGACCACCCCACCGAGGGCTTCCACTGGATCTGGTGCCCGGTCCGCTTCGAGGACCGCTTCCTGATGGTCATCACCCAGGAGGACGCCGACGGCTACCGAACCCTGAACGACGCCACCCTGGTCCGCCCCGGCCACCGCGACCGCCAACTGGGCTGGCCCCGGGCCGAGATCGGCTACCGCACCGGCACCCGCCACCCGGAGCGGGCGGTCATCCGTCTGGGGGATGTGAAAGGGCCGCAGGAACTGGACGTGGAGATCCTGGCCTCCTCGCCGCTCGCGCTCGGCGCGGGCTATCCGCCGGCGGACGACTGGCAGCACGGCACATGGCGGGGCCCCGGATGGACCGACCGCCGGACGTACGACATGGCCCTGCCCCACCCGCTGGCCGGTTACGGCGTCACCGACCACTCCGCCCGCTTCCGGCTCGACGGCCGGACCGGCCACGGCATCTTCGAGCACGGCTCGTTCGGCCGGCACGACCCGAGCGGCTTCACCGGCTTCGACTCGGTCGCGCCCTGAGGGAGGAGCCCGGCATGGCCACCGCACCCCGTCCCCGCACCACCACCCGCGACCCCGAGGACCTGACCCGGCGCCTCACCGCCTGGCTCGGCACCCGGCTGCCCGGCGCCAAGGCCACCGGCGTCACCGTCCCGGCCTCCAACGGCATGTCCAGCGAGACCCTGCTGTTCGACCTCGAACACCCCGAAACGCCCTGGCGAGCCTGCGCCTTGCGGCTGGCGGCGGACCCGGCGGCGTACACGGTCTTCCCCGCGTACGACATGGCCCGCCAGTACCGCACCCTGCGCCTGGTGGCCGAGCACACGGACGTGCCCGTACCCCGTGTGCTGTGGCTGGAGGAGGATCCGGGCCCGCTCGGGGCGCCGTTCTTCGTCATGGAGCGGGTGGCCGGACGCGTGCCGCCGGACGTCATGCCGTACACCTACGAGGGCAGTTGGCTGCATGCGGCGAGCGACGCCGAGCGCGCGCACCTGGAGACCGCGACCGTCGGACTGCTGGCACGTCTGCACGACCAAGTGCCGCCCAGTGAGGCCGAGTTCCTCGCCGCTCCCGGTGACGGCGACGCGCTGCGCCGGCATGTGACGGCCCAACGCGCCTACTACGCCTGGGTGATCGACGGCCTGCCCCGCTCGCCCCTCATCGAGGCCGCCTTCGACCGGCTGGAGCAGCTCTGGCCGCGCCAGTTGGGCGAACCCGTCCTCAGCTGGGGTGACGCACGCATCGGCAACATCGTCTACGACGGCTTCGACCCCGTCGCCGTCCTCGACTGGGAGATGGCGGCCCTCGCCCCGCGCGAGGTCGACCTCGGCTGGACCATCTATCTGCACCGCTTCTTCCACGACCTCTCGGTCGCCTCCGGACAGCGCGGACTGCCGGACTTCCTGCGCCGCGACCGCGTCGAGGCCCGCTACGCGCGCCTGACCGGCCACACCCCGCGCGACATGGAGTTCCACACCCTCTACGCCGCCCTGCGGCACGCGATCGTCATGCTGCGCATCGCCTACCGCCAGGCGCACTTCGGGGAGGTCGCCGTCCCGGCGGACCCGGACGCACTGATCCTGCACCACGACAGCCTGCGCGCCATGGTGTGGGGTGCCTACTGGGTACGGTGAGCCGGCTCAGGCGGCCTGGCGGCGCATCGCCGGTACGCGCATCGGGCGCGAGCCCGGGCCGCCGACGTGCGAGAAGGGCTGCGTCCGCCAGTCCAGACCCTGGGGGAGCGTCAGCAGCAGGGCGGTGTCCTGCTCCTGCGGCTCGGCGGACTCGTCCGCGGGGTGGGCGTCGGTCGCCGAACGGCCCGTACCCGCACAGACCGTGAGCCCGAACGGGTTCCACGGCGAGGCGCACAGCGCGTGCTCCGGCAGGACCTCCTCGTCCGCCAGCAGCGCGATCGGCTGGGCGCAGTCCGGGCAGACCACCCGGAACCCCTCGAAGGTGTCGTAGGCGTCCAGTTCGTCATCGAAGGCGTCGGGTTCGGCACCCTCCGGCTCGGAATCGACGACCGACTGCTGCCGCTTGGACGCGGATCGACCAGGGTGATGGACACTCTGCATGGGATTCTCCCCCTAAGGCTGGGCCGTGAAGGCACTGCGGCCTCGACCACAGCAAGCACTTCCCGTCCGCCCTCGGCGGTAATCACGAGAACATCACGGAGCCGGTTCGAGGCGTGTGTCGTTCGTCACATGCCGGATGCAGGTGCGCGGTGCGGGCCCTATGCGGTGCTTTTTGTGTCGAAGCGGCTATGACCTGCGCTCTCGACTATCCCCGGGGATCAAGCGCACGGTAGGTTTTGGCGCCATGGAGGAGCTGGACCGACAGATCGTGCAGCTGCTCGTCAAGGACGGGCGGATGAGCTACACAGACCTGGGCAAGGCCACGGGCCTGTCCACGTCGGCCGTGCACCAGCGGGTGCGGCGGCTGGAACAGCGTGGCGTCATCCGCGGCTATGCCGCGGTGGTCGACCCCGAGGCCGTCGGGCTGCCGCTCACCGCGTTCATCTCGGTGAAACCGTTCGACCCCAGCGCCCCCGACGACATCGCGGACCGCCTCGCCGGCGTCCCCGAGATCGAGGCCTGCCACAGCGTCGCGGGCGACGAGAACTACATCCTCAAGGTCCGCGTGGCCACCCCCCACGAGCTGGAGGAACTCCTCGCCCGGCTGCGCGGCCTGGCCGGGGTGTCGACGCGTACGACGGTCGTCCTGTCCACGCCCTACGAGGCACGGCCGCCGCGGATCTGAGCGCTGCGGTGCGGGGCGCCCCGCGGGCGCCCCGGGTACAGCTCACGCCGGCCGAGGCGGGAAACTGTCCGCTATGAGTGAGCGCACCGCCGAGCCCCCCAAGACCGTCCTCCTGCGCCGCGGCGAGGTCCACAGCCCCGCCGACCCCTTCGCCACGGCGATGGTCGTGGAGGAGGGCCAAGTCGCCTGGGTCGGCTCCGAGGGCGCCGCCGACGCCTTCGCCAACGGCGTGGACGAGGTGGTCGACCTCGACGGCGCCCTCGTCACACCGGCCTTCACCGACGCCCATGTGCACACCACGTCCACCGGTCTCGCCCTGAGCGGCCTGGACCTGTCCGGCGCCCCCTCCCTGGACGCGGCGCTCGCGCTGGTCCGCGACTTCGCCGCCGCCCGCCCGGGCGACCGCGTCCTGCTGGGCCACGGCTGGGACGCCGCCCGCTGGCCCGGCGGCCGCCCGCCGACGCGCGCCGAACTCGACGAGGCCACCGGCGGCCGCCCGCTGTACCTCTCCCGCATCGACGTGCACTCGGCGGTCGTCTCCACCGCCCTGCTGGACCTGGTCCCCGGCGGCGTCGCGCGCACGGACGCCCCGCTCACGAAGGACGACCACCACGCCGTACGCCGGGCCGCGCTCGCCGCCATCACCCCGGCCCAGCGCATCGAGGCCCAGCGCACCGCCCTCGCCCACGCGGCCTCCCTCGGCATCGGCTCGGTGCACGAGTGCGGCGGCCCGCAGATCTCCTCCGAGGACGACTTCACCGGCCTGCTGGCCCTCGCCGCCGAGGTGCCGGGACCGCGGGTCGTCGGCTACTGGGGCGAACAGAATGTCGACAAAGCGCGGGAACTGGGCGCCGTGGGCGCGGCCGGCGACCTCTTCGCCGACGGCGCCCTCGGCTCGCACACCGCGTGCCTGCACGAGCCCTACGCCGACGCCGACCACGCCGGCACCGCCTATCTGGACGCCGAGGCCGTCGCGGCCCATGTCGTCGCGTGCACCGAGGCGGGCCTGCAGGCCGGTTTCCACGCCATCGGCGACGCTGCCGTGAGCGCCGTCGTGGAGGGGGTGCGCGCAGCCGCCGAGAAGCTGGGCCTCGCCCGGATCCGCGCCGCCCGCCATCGCGTCGAGCACGCCGAGATGCTCACTGCCGAGACCGTCTCCGGCTTCGCCGAGCTGGGCCTCATCGCCTCCGTGCAGCCCGCCTTCGACGCGCTGTGGGGCGGCGCGGACGGCATGTACGCCCGGCGGCTGGGCGCCGAGCGGGCCCGCACCCTCAACCCCTTCGCGGCCCTGCTGCGCGCGGGTGTGCCCCTTGCCTTCGGCTCCGACAGCCCGGTCACCCCGCTCGACCCGTGGGGCACCGTCCGCGCCGCCGCCTTCCATCACACGCCCGGGCACCGGGTCTCCGTGCGGGCTGCCTTCACGGCGCACACGCGCGGCGGCTGGCGGGCCATCGGCCGGGACGACGCGGGCGTCCTGGTGCCCGGCGCGCCCGCCGACTACGCCGTCTGGCGCACCGACGAGCTGGTCGTCCAGGCCCCCGACGACCGGGTGGCCCGCTGGTCGACCGATCCCCGCTCCGGCACGCCCGGCCTGCCCGACCTCACCCCGGGCCGTGACCTGCCGGTCTGTCTGCGCACCGTGGTGGGCGGACGGACGGTGTTCGTAGGGCCGGGCGAGTGATCTACGGGCGGGGCGCGGCTCTCATCGCCCGCCGCCACCCCGCCGCCCGACCTGCGCATCCTCGCCGGTGAGCGCTGTGTCCGGGGCGTCGTTGCAGGTCAGAGGGCTGTTGACAGTCGACGGCCGAGGGCCGGTAGGTTCGGCCGAGTCCACCACCGGACGCCCGACCGGGGAACGTTCGCGCAGTTCGTCGCAGCGCCGCTGGGTCAGGGACGGTGTGCCGCACCGGGGCACCGTCGCTGGGAGCCAGGCTCAGCGCCCGCGCCGCCGAGGGAACGTTCCGGCCCGGCAAGGTGTGACCCGGGTGGGGCCCGTGCGCTCAGTAGACAACGGCTTTCGGTCGATCCGCAGCCAGCGGGTCCCAGGTCGGCCCGAAGGGCGCCGGGCCCCCATCCGCCGTGGCGGGGAGACGGCGGATCCGCGCCATGAAGGTGCCGAAAAACGCATTCTTACCCCGCTCTTGCGGAATCGACACCCCCATGCGACCGGGGGCGGTACGTCTTCCCCGCCGGTGACCACTATGGTGGATCCCTGCGTACGACCAGAAGGGGCAGTAGTGAACGACGGCGACGGGACCCTGGCGGCCAATGCCCAGGGGAGGCAGTTTGGTCCGCTCGGCACGGCCTTGGTGATCATTCCGACCTATAACGAGGCGGAGAACATCAAGACCATCGTCGGCCGGGTGCGCAAGTCCGTCCCCGAGGCGCACGTGCTGATCGCGGACGACAACAGCCCCGACGGCACCGGCAAGCTCGCCGACGAGCTGGCCGCCGAGGACGGACACGTCCAGGTGCTGCACCGCAAGGGCAAGGAGGGCCTCGGCGCCGCCTACCTCGCGGGCTTCCGCTGGGGCCTGGAGCGCGGCTACGGCGTGCTGGTCGAGATGGACGCCGACGGCTCCCACCAGCCCGAGGAACTGCCCCGGCTGCTCACCGCCCTCAAGGGTGCCGACCTGGTGCTCGGCTCCCGCTGGGTGCCCGGCGGCCGCGTGGTGAACTGGCCCAAGTCCCGCGAGTTCATCTCCCGCGGCGGCAGCCTCTACTCCCGGATCGCCCTCGACCTGCCGCTGCGCGACATCACCGGCGGCTACCGCGCGTTCCGCCGCGAGACCCTCGAGGGCCTGGGCCTGGACGAGGTCGCTTCCCAGGGCTACTGCTTCCAGGTCGACCTGGCCCGCCGCGCGGTCAAGGCCGGCTACCACGTGGTCGAGGTCCCGATCACCTTCGTCGAGCGTGAACTCGGCGACTCCAAGATGAGCAAGAACATCCTCGTCGAGGCCCTGTGGCGGGTCACCGCCTGGGGCGCCGGGGACCGCATCGCCAAGCTCAAGGGCAAGGGCAAGGGCAAGCGGGCCTAGCGGCGCGCGCGGAGCCGGGGCCGGGCGGCCCCTTATCCCGCGCTGAGGGGCGGCCAGGCACACTGGGAGCATGACGACTGGCGCTCCGACCTCTCCGTACAGCACGACCCGGCCCCCGCGATCCCGGCTGCGCAGGTATCTGCCGCTCGGGGTCGCCGCCTGGCTGGTGCTGGAGATCTGGCTGCTGACCCTGGTCGCGGGCGCGGCCGGCGGGTTCGCCGTGTTCCTGCTGCTCGTCGCGGGCTTCGTGGCCGGCTCCGTGGTCATCAAGCGGGCGGGCCGCCGCGCCTTCCAGAGCCTGAACGAGGCGCTGCAGCGGGGCGGTTCGCCGGAGCGCGGCGGTGGCAACGGCCTGATGATGCTCGGCGGCCTGCTGCTGATGATCCCCGGTCTGCTCTCCGACGCGGTCGGCCTGCTCCTGCTGCTCCCACCGGTCCAGCAGGCCGTGAGCCGCTACGCCGAGAACGCCCTGGACAAGAGGCTGCGCGCGGCGGCCCCGGGCAGCTTCGGCGACGCCTTCCAGCAGGCGCGTATCCACCGCCCCGACGGCAAGGTCGTACCGGGCGAGGTCATCAGGCAGGACCGGCCGGAGCGACCCGAGCCGGGGGAGCAGCACCCGCCGCTGACGCGCTGACCACGCTTCCGGCCAGGCATCCATCGGACATGCACAACATGCATCCGGACATGCACAAACCGCGGGCGCCGTACGTGGAGTTCACGTACGGCGCCCGCGGTTATTGACGTGCGCTGTGTCTCGGCCCAGCCCCGCAGGGACTAGGCCGACTTACGGCTGTCCCGGGGGTGAACCGCGATGTTCATCGCCCCCGAGCGCAGAACCGCCAGGCGCTCCTCGAGGACCTCTTCGAGTTCCTCACGGGTGCGCCGCTCCATCAGCATGTCCCAGTGGGTACGCGCGGGCTTGGCCTTCTTCTCCTCAGGGCCGTCGCCGTCGACGAGGAGTGCCTGGGCCCCGCAGACCTTGCACTCCCACTCCGGCGGGATCTCCGCCTCGACCGAGAAGGGCATCTCGAAGCGGTGCCCCTTCTCACATGCGTACTCCACGGCCTGGCGCGGGGCCAGGTCGATACCGCGGTCCGTCTCGTAGCTGGTCACCACGAGGCGCGTACCGCGAAGAGCTCGCTCACTCATGAATCGTGCCTCCCGGGCTTGTCGCCCACAGGACAGGTGTCGCTGTCGTCGTCATCCGGTCAACGTCCGGTCGGCGGTAAAGATTCCCGTCCCGTGTCCCGTTCCGGGTCATGCGTCGCCGTCGTAGCCGCAGCCTTGCTGACCAATGTCGTACCCACCAGCGCCCGGTTTGTCACATCTGCTAGCAGATGTCACCCAGCGAATCGGCATCTTTGACGCGCAGTAACGGTACGCCTGGCAGGCCAAAGGCGTACACTACCGCCCTTTCGGGTTGAGCGCTAAATCGATGTCAAATCTTCTCAGGAACCGGATTGCCCGCCTCGTGGATCGCCCGCCGCACCGGGACCCGCGCCAGCAGGACGAATCCGATGACGAAGAAGGCCACCAGCGAGATGATCGCGGAGCGGTAGCTTCCGGTCAGCTGGTAGGTCACGCCGAACAGCAGCGGCCCGAGCCAGCTCATCCCGCGGTCGCTCATCTCGTACGCCGAGAAGTACTCGGCCTCCTTGCCGGGCGGCACGAGATGCGAGAAGAGCGAGCGGGACAGCGCCTGGCTGCCGCCGAGGACCAGACCGATCCCCCCGGCCAGCACGAAGAAGAACACCGGCGCCTTCGCGGGCAGGAAGTAGCCGACCGCCAGGGTGACCGTCCAGGCCACCAGCGAGCCCAGGATCGTGCGCTGGGCGCCGTGCGTCCGGGCCAGCCGGCCCATCGCCAGCGCGCCGGCCACGGCCAGCACCTGCACCAGCAGCACGGCCACGATGAGCGTCGACTGGCTGAGCCCCAGCTCCTGCGAGCCGTAGACGGAGGCCTGGGTGATCACCGTCTGGATGCCGTCGTTGTAGATGAGGTACGCCAGCAGGAAGGCGAGCGTCAGCGGGTACCGACGCATGTCCCGGGCCGTCGCCGCGAGCTGCCTGAGCCCGGGCGCCGCGGCGCGCTCCACGCGCGCGTGCCGGTCGCGCAGCCTGCGCAGCGGCACGAGCGTGAACGCACCCCACCACAGGCCCGCCGAGGCCAGGCAGATACGGACCGCGGCCGTCTCGGTCAGGCCGAAGGAGGCGTGCGCCGAGTACAGGACCAGGTTGGCGACCAGGACCGTGGAGCCCGCCGCGTAGCCGAAGGCCCAGCCCCGCGAGGAGACCGCGTCGCGCTCCTCGGGCGGGGCGATCTGCGGCAGATAGGAGTTGTAGAGCATCATCCCGACGGACTGCGCGGCATTGGCCACCAGCAGCAGCGCCCCG
This sequence comes from Streptomyces sp. NPDC052101, assembly GCF_040680235.1. Lineage (NCBI taxonomy): Bacteria > Bacillati > Actinomycetota > Actinomycetes > Kitasatosporales > Streptomycetaceae > Streptomyces > Streptomyces sp. NPDC052101. The sequence goes on along the minus strand of NZ_JBFAWH010000028.1, from coordinate 56,910 downwards.
CCGAGCAGATACCGGTCGCCGTCCAGGAAGAACATGCCCGTGGTCGCCGCGGCCCCGGTGTACGCCGCCGCCGCGAGCAGCGGCTTCTTGCGGCCCGTCCGATCGGCCGCGCTGCCCACGATCGGCATCACCACGACCGCCACGATCACGGACAGGGACACCGAGTAGGCGAAGAAGGAACCCGCCCGGACTGGGATGCCCAGCGGATGCACATAGCCGTCGGCGTCCGCGGCCCGCTTGGCGACCGCGGTGAGGTACGGCCCGAGGAAGACCGTCACCACGCTCGTCGAATAGACCGAGCAGGCCCAGTCGTAGAAGTACCAGCCGCGCTGCTCGCGCCGCAGACCGGCGGTCTCGTCCGCCGCCCCCGTCCGCACGGTGTCGGTTGTCACCCGTGCCCTCGCTTCCCCGTTCAACTGCGAAGGCGCGAGCCGTGGCGGCCGGGCTGTCAGACCCAGACGCCGCGGTCCTCCATGACCTTGCGCAACGTGTCGATGTGATCGGTCATGATGCCATCGACTCCGAGGTCCAGGAGCCGGTGCATGCGCTCCGGTTCGTTGACGGTCCACACGTGCACCTGCAGCCCGCGCGCATGGGCGGCGCGGACGAAGCGGTGGTCGACCACCGGGACGCCCGACTGGGCCTCGGGCACCTGGGCGGCGACGGCGGACCGGCGTACGGCGGCCGGCAGTCCCCACGAGCACAGGCGCAGACTCAGCACTCCGCGCGTGCCGAACGAGGTGGCCAGCCGCGGCCCGGCCAGCCGCTGGGCGCGCAGCACACGGGCCTCGGAGAACGAGCCGACGCAGACCCGGTCCCAGGCGCCCGTGCGCTCGATGAGGTCGAGCATGGGGCGCAGGGCGGGCTCGGCCTTGATGTCGACGTTCCAGCGGACTTCGGGGAAGGTCTCCAGCAACTCCTCGAACAGCGGCACCGGTTCACGGCCGCCCACGCGCGCCTGCCGTACGTCCTCCCACGGCAGGTCCGCGATCCGGCCCGCCCCGTCGGTGACCCGGTCCAGCGACGAGTCGTGGAAGGCGACGAGCCGGCCGTCCGCCGTGGTGTGCACGTCGGTCTCGATGTAGCGGTAGCCCATCTCCACCGCGCGCCGGAACTGCACCACGGTGTTCTCGATGCCGTCGGCGGCTCCGCCCCGGTGGGCGAAGGCTATGGGGCCCGGGTGGTCGAGGTAGGGGTGGCGTTTGCGCGGTGTCGTGAGGGTCACGCACGCAGTATCGCCCGTTCCAGTGTCGCTTCGGCAACGACCGTGCTTCGGGTCGATGCCGCCGGGACGGCGAACACCCGCAGGAAGAACTGGGCCAGCGGTCCGATGGATACGGCGTACAGCACGGTGCCGACGCCGCTGGTGCCGCCCAGCAGGAACCCGGTGACCACCACAGTCAGCTCGATCCCGGTCCGTATCAGCCGGATCGAGCGGCCGGTACGCCGGTGCAGTCCGGTCATCAGCCCGTCGCGCGGGCCGGGGCCGAAGCGCGCGGAGATGTACAGGCCGGTCGCCACGCCGTTCAGCACGATCCCCGCGAGCAGCAGCGGTACGCGTACGGCGAAGGTGTGCGCGTCCGGAACCAGCGCCAGCGTGCCGTCCATGGCAAGGCCGACGCAGAAGACGTTGGAGACCGTGCCGAGCCCCGGGCGCTGCCGCAGCGGGATCCACAGCAGCAGCACCGCCGCCCCCACGATGATCGACACGACCCCGATGGTCAGCCCGGTCAGCTTCGCGAGCCCCTGGTGCAGGACGCCCCAGGGCTCCAGGCCCAGCCCCGACCGCACGAGCAGCGCGGCACTCGCGCCGTAGAGGGCGAGCCCGGCATAGAGCTGGACCAACCGTCGTCCGAGTCGGCGTCCTTTGGAGCGGCCGGGTGTGGACATGAGATACCCCCCTGGGTGGTGGCGGTGGCCTGACGCATGTCACTCTGTGGCTCGGGATGAAACATCATCCATGGCCAATTCGGGGAAGGTGGACTGATCTTCATGGCGCAGTGGACCTCTGCGATGGGGGCCGCGCAGCTCGCCCGGCTTCTCAACTCCCAGCAGGAGCGCCCGGCCGGCCCCGGCAGCCGGCGCCCGCCCGCCTACCGCGCCCTCGCCGACGGCATCCGGCTGCTGGTGCTCGAAGGGCGCGTCCCGGTGGCCGCCCGGCTGCCCGCCGAACGCGAACTCGCCCTCGCCCTCTCAGTGAGCCGCACCACGGTCGCCGCCGCCTACGAGGCGCTGCGCACCGAGGGCTTCCTGGAGTCCCGGCGCGGAGCCGGCAGCTGGACCGCCGTCCCGGCCGGCAACCCCCTGCCCGCGCGCGGACTGGAGCCCCTGCCGCCCGAGGCACTGGGCTCGGTGATCGACCTGGGCTGTGCCTCGCTGCCGGCCCCCGAGCCGTGGCTCACCCGCGCCGTCCAGGGCGCCCTGGAGGAACTGCCTCCGTACGCCCACACGCACGGCGACTACCCGGCCGGACTGCCCGCCCTGCGCGCCATGATCGCCGAGCGCTACACCTCGTCCGGGATCCCCACCATGCCCGAGCAGATCATGGTGACGACCGGCGCGATGGGCGCCATCGACGCGATCTGCCATCTCTTCGCGGGCCGCGGCGAGCGGATCGCCGTGGAGTCCCCGTCCTACGCCAACATCCTGCAGCTGATGCGCGAGGCCGGCGCCCGTCTGGTCCCCGTCGCGATGGCCGAGGGGCTGTCCGGCTGGGACATGGACCGCTGGCGCCAGGTCCTGCGCGAGGCCGCGCCCCGGCTCGCCTATGTGGTCGCCGACTTCCACAACCCCACCGGCGCGCTCGCCGACGAGGACCAGCGGCGCCGGCTGGTGGACGCGGCACGCTCGGCCGGCACGGTGCTCGTCGCCGACGAGACGATGACCGAGCTGTGGCTGGACGAGAAGTGCGCGGGCGGCGGCATGCCGCGCCGGGTCTGCGCGTTCGACCCGGCCGGCTCGACCGTCATCACGGTCGGCTCGGCCAGCAAGGCGTTCTGGGCGGGCATGCGCATCGGCTGGGTCCGGGCGGCTCCGGACGTCATCCGCAGCCTGGTCGCCGCGCGGGCCTACGCCGATCTCGGTACGCCGGTACTGGAGCAGCTGGCCGTCAACTGGCTGTTCAGCACGGGGGGTTGGGAGCAGGCGGTGGAGCTGCGCCGGGCTCAGGCCCGGGAGAACCGGGACGCGCTGGTGGCGGCGATCCGGCGCACACTCCCGACCTGGGAGTTCGATCTCCCGCAGGGCGGTCTGACCCTGTGGGTCCGGGCCGGCGGCCTGTCCGGTTCCCGGCTCGCCGAAGCGGGGGAGCGGACCGGCGTCCGCGTTCCCTCCGGGCCTCGCTTCGGTGTGGACGGCGCCTTCGAGGGCTATGTCCGGCTGCCCTTCACCGTCGGGGGAGCGGTGGCGGAGGAGGCCGCGGTGAGACTCGCGGCGGCGGCCCGGCTGGTGGAGACGGGGGGCACGGGGGGAACGGAGGCGCCGCGTACGTTCGTGGCTTAGGCGCACGCCCGGCAGGAGCCTCACGGGCTCTCGGCGACCGCGGCCTCCGCAGGCACCGCCGGCTTCGTGAGATCCGTCGGATTGGCAGGGGCCGCATGCTCGGCCCCCACGGCAGTGGGCCGCGCGGGCAGCAGCTCCAGCACCGCCTGCCGGTCGGCATCGCTCGTCGCGTCGTCGTACGGATCCGGTGTGCGCGGCACCTGGAGCCGGTGCACCGGACCGGCCCCCAGCCGGGCGTACCCCCGCCCCGGTGGCACATGCCCCAGCGGAGTCGTGTGCGGCGGGGCGCCCAGCACCGCCTCCACCTGGCGGGGCGTCGCGGGCCCGAGTACGACACGCGCGCGTGTGTGCTGCCGTACCGCGTCGCCGAGCGCCTCCACGCCGTCGAACTGCTCGGCGACGACGACCGTCACGTTCGCCGCGCGGCCGTGCCGCAGCGGCACCTGGAGCAGCGCCTGCGGGTCCTTGCGGCCGTCCGCCGCGGCGAGGTGGGTGAACACGGATGGCCGGTCCACCAGGATCCACAGCGCGCGCCGGGCGTCGGCCGGCGGCGGATCGCCCGCCTGCCGGGCCAGGTTGATGGCGATGAGCCGCCGCTCGGTCTCCTGCGCGGCCCACTCCAGGCTCGCCATCGCCCCGGGCAGCGCGCACTCCACGGCCAGCACCCCGTCCCGGCCGGTCAGGCACGCGTACTCGCCGGTGCCGCCGCCGTCGACGATCAGCGCGTCGCCGTACTGGAGGGCCTGCAGGGCGATGGAGCGCAGCAGGGTCGACGTGCCGGTGCCGGGGTGGCCCATGGCCAGAAGATGCGGCTCGGTGGAACGCACGCCGGTGCGCCAGACGACCGGCGGTACGTCGATCCGTTCCTCTCCGTAGGAGAGGGGAAGCGTGCGCTGGACCTCGCTCGGGTCGGTGAAGCCGAGGACGGTCTCCCCCGGCGCGGTGACGAAGTGCTGGGCCGGGATGTCGGCGGGCAGCGGGGGCAGGACGCCCATGGTCAGCTGGTTGCCCTCCTCGTCCCATGCGAAGCGGTATTCGCGGCCCCGCCCGGACTTGGCGGTGAGCAGCTGCTCGATCCGCGCGCGGGCGTCGTGCTCGCCGTCCGGGAAGTAGGCGGGATAGCGGATCACGAGATGAGTGATGCGCCCGGCGTCGTCGAACTCGTGGGCGGGGACGGCCTTCTCCCACTCCCCGCCGTGCGCGTACAGCGGCGCCGGGTCCTCGGGGGTGGAGAAGTACGGCACCAGGGCCTCGTAGAGGGACTGGAGCCGTTCGGCCTGGGAGTCGTCGGGGCCTTCGGGAGCCGGTGGGGTGCGGTCCCGGCCGTGCCAGCCCGCCGCCGCCATCAGGGCGATGACGGCGAGCAGCGGCCCGTACGGCACCAGTGTCACGGCGAGGGCCACGGAAGCCACCAGGAACAGCAGCGGGCCGCGCCTGTCCTTGGGGGTGTCCGCCCATCTGCGCCGCCCGGCCGAGGCCAGCCGGCGCAGCCCGCGCGTGACGGTGATCAGCGGATGGAGCACGTCGGTGGCGCTGTCCGCCGCCGTCCGGGCCAGCTCCCGGCTCCGGGCGATCTGCGTCCGGGCGATCTGGGCGCTGTCCTTGCTCAGAATGCGGGGGAGAGGGCGCCGGGCCACTGCTGTCTCCTGGTGGTGCGTACGGGCGGGGTCAGAACTTGATGCCGCCGAGGAGGCTCGCCAGACTCTCGCCGCCGGCCTTGATGCTGGGCGCGATGCCCGTGCTGGCCAGGTAGAAGCCGAACAGGGCCGACGTGCACGCGTGCGAGCCCTTGAGGCCGTCCTTGCGGAAGAAGAGGAAGACGACGACGCCGAGCAGCATCACGCCTGAGATGGAGAGGATCATTTGGGGTCTCCTGGTGTTGAGAGGGGACAGTCACCATGAGTGCTTCCAGGATCACAGGATGTGTCTATACGATAAAAGGTGCAAACGGGTGAATTTCTGATCATTTCCCCCGTGTGGTGGAGCCGTCCATGGTCCGGTTGGGCAGGGCACTTGCGTCCCGCGGGCTCCGCAGTGATCTTTACCTCGGTCGCAACGGGTCATGTGCGGCGCGAGCCAGTACCCTGGCGATTCACTCGTACGGCCGTGTTCCGCTCGCTGCCGTACGCTCCCCGAAGTCCCCGAAGTTTTCAGGAGAGGCGGTCCGGCCGATGAGCGAAGCCCCCGACCCCGAGGTCGTGGAGCTGGCGACCAAGATCTTCGATCTGGCCCGGCAGGGGCAGACCGAGGCGCTGGTGGCGTACGTCGACGCCGGCGTTCCGGCCAACCTCACCAACGACCGCGGCGACTCCCTGGTGATGCTCGCCGCCTACCACGGCCACGCCGACGCGGTGCGCGCCCTGCTCACCCGGGGTGCGGAGGCGGACCGCATCAACGACCGAGGCCAGACGCCGCTCGCGGGGGCGGTCTTCAAGGGCGAGACGGAAGTGATCAAGGCTCTCCTGGAGGGCGGAGCCGACCCCGAGGCGGGCACGCCCTCGGCCGTCGACACCGCCCGCATGTTCGGCAAGACGGAACTCCTGGAGCTGTTCGGCGCGTACTGACGCGCATGTCCTGACCAGGTACGACAGAGAAAACGGGGGAGGCGGTAAAGGGCCGCCGGAAATACGGTCGCGGCAGCACACACCGCGGGCCATCATGACGTCGTGATTCACGGACGCGATGGCTGGGCAGGTGATGCCGCACCGCGCGGGCCGTGATGCGGTCCGCATGGGCCACAGACGAGAGGCAGAGAGAGATGGTCTACAGCAAGCAAGAGACGGCGGGCGCTCCGACGTTGTGTCACGCGGCCAGGTAGTGCGTGTTCCCCGGTTGCGTCGACGCTTGATGTGAGGCTGTTTCCCATGTTCGATCCGGTCATAGCGCCCAGCGGTACGCTGCTCGGCCTGCTCCAGCGGGGCCGCGGCGACGGCACGCTGCACGCGCTCACCGCCCCGCGCGCCGAAGCGCTCGCGGCCCTGAACCACTGTGTGCTGCGCGATCCCCGCCACGACTGGCAGGTGGAGAACCGCTCCCTCTACTACGCCCGGCTCTACCTCGACCTGAACGGCGAGCTGGACGCGATCGAGGCACACCTCTTCGACCCTGAGGACGTCCTCGACGACGACGAGTCCCGCACCGGCCTCGCCCTGGCCGTGCTCGGACACCTCGCCTCCTACGGCAGGCGGGACGCGCTCGAACTGCTGCGCAGGTACGCCGCCTACGGCTCCAACTGGGCCTGGGCCCTGGACGAGCTGGCCCTCAGGGACGACGACGCGGCGCTGCGCGCCCTCGCCGCGCCCGTCCTGGCCCGCTTCGCCACCGACCCCGAGGGCGAGGCCGAGCTGGCCGCCGCCGTACGCGACGCCTTCGAACCGAGGCCCTGGCGCCTGTGGGCCGAGGATCCGCGCGAATCGATCGCCACGCGTGTGCGTGCCGCGCAGGAGACCGGCTGCTTCGACCGCTGGCAGCGCCAGATGCGGCCCACCGGCCCACGGCCCGGCTGGAGCGTGCGCGCCGTCTTCGAATGGGCCCAGCAGGGCATGGAGCGCGGCGCCGCCCTCCATGTGCCGGCCGCCCGATGTCTGGTCGCCGTCGCCGGCCCCGAGGACCGGCCGGAGATCGTCCAGGCCGCCCGCAACGGCATCGACGGGGCGCGCTGCACCGCGCTGCGCTATCTCGCCGACAGCAACGACTCCCACGCGCTCGACCTGATCGAGGCCGCCGTCGCCGACGGCACGACCGTCGTCGTGGAGGCCGCCGTCGACGCCTTCGAACGGATGCGCAGCGTCGCCGCCGTCGACCGCGCGCGCCGCTGGGCCCAGCGCCCCGACGTGCTCGGGGCCGCCGCCGGTCGCATGCTCGCCTGCCGTGGCGGCGTCCAGGACCGCGACCTCGTCCTCGGCGCCCTGCGCGAGGCCGTACGCGGCGAAGGCCCCGACGCGCCCACGCTGTGGACCCTCGTCGACGGCACCGGACGCCTCGGTATCGCCTGCGCCGCCCCCGTTCTGCGCCATATCTACCGGGAGACGGCCTCCTCCCATCTGCGCGGCCGCGCCGCCCGCGCCCTGGCCGCCACCGACCCCTCCTTCGCCACCGGCTTCGCCGTCGAATGCCTGTGGGACTGCGAGGAGACCACCCGCGAACTCGCCGCCCGGCACGCCGAGACCGGCGACACCCGGGTCGTGGAACGCCTGCGCCGCCTCGCCGCCGATCCGGCCGAGGAGGCGGAAGTACAGACGGCGGTCCGCAGCCGCTTCGGACCCGACGCCGCCCTCGGCTGACCTCACGCACGCACCCGGCGGGCGGACGACCGCCCGCCGGGTGAACACCGGGTGTCCCGCAGGTCAGGCGGTCATGACGACCGTCTGGCCTGCTCGGGTGTGCAGCCCAACGCTCATGGGACGTTCCCCGGGCGGAAAGATCGAAGTCGACGCGGCCACGTCCTGCGCGGCGACAACACCCGTATGCGTGTCGTCATCGTGACCGAATCCTTTCCCCCCGATGTGAACGGCGTGGCCCACTGCGCGCTCCAGACCGCCCGGCACCTCGTAGATCGCGGTCACCACCCGCTCGTCGTCGCCCCCGCCCCCGCTCCGGGCAGCGGACCGGACACGGACGCCCCGTGCCCGGTCGTCCGGATCCCCTCCCTCCCGCTCCCCGGCTACCCCCAGGTCCGCGTCGCCCTCCCCAGCCGGCGCCTCGCCGCGGCGCTCGTCGAGCACCGCGCCGACGTGGTCCATCTCGCCAGCCCCTTCGTCCTCGGCGTCCGCGGCATGGCCGCCGCCGCCCGGCTCGGCATCCCCGCCGTCGCCGTCTACCAGACCGACCTGGCCGGCTACGCCCGCACCTACATGGGTGCGGGCGAGGCGGCCGCCTGGCGGCGCATCCGCTCCGTGCACGCCGCCGCCGACCGCACCCTGGCCCCCTCCAGCGCCGCCCTCGGCGACCTGGAGGCGCACGGGGTACCCAGAGTCCGGCTGTGGCCGCGCGGCGTGGACACCGTACGTTTCCGGCCAGATCTGCGCGATGAGGCGCTGCGCCGCGAACTCGCCCCGAACGGCGAGCTGATCGTCGGTTACGTCGGCCGGCTCGCCCCCGAGAAGCACGTCGAACTCCTCGCCGGCGTCTGCGGCCTGCCGGGCGTCAAGGTCGTGGTCGTCGGCGACGGGCCCAGCCACGCCCACCTCACCGAGGCCCTGCCCGGCGCCGTCTTCCTCGGCCGCCGCACCGGCGGCGACCTCGCCCGGATCTTCGCCTCACTGGACCTGTTCGCGCACACCGGCCCCTTCGAGACGTTCTGCCAGACCGTCCAGGAAGCCATGGCCAGCGGGGTCCCGGTCGTCGCACCCGCCGCCGGCGGCCCCCTCGATCTGGTCGCCCACGGCCGCACCGGACTCCTCGTCCCGCCGCGCGACGCCGCCGCCGTCCAGGAGGCCGTCCGCGAACTGGCCGCCGACCCGGCGCGGCGGGCCGCGTTCGGCGCCGCCGCGCGCACGATGGTCGAGGGCCGCACCTGGGCCGCCGTCGGCGACCGGCTGATCGCCCACTACGACGACGTCCTCGCGGCACGCAAGACGGCGGTGGCGGCATGACCGGCCAGTCACAGCCCCTGCGCATCGTCCGGCTCGCCAACTTCGTCGCCCCGGCCTCCGGCGGCCTGCGCACCGCCCTGCGCGAGCTGGGCAAGGGCTTCCAGGCCGCGGGCCACGAACCCGTGCTCGTCGTGCCCGGCGAACGGCACACCGACCGTGACACCGAACAGGGCCGGGTCATCACCCTGCCCGGCCCGCTCCTGCCCGGCACCGGCGGCTACCGCGTCCTCACCGACAAGCGGCGCGTGGCCGCCCTCCTGGAGGAGCTGGCGCCGGACCGTCTGGAGGTCTCCGACCGTACGACCCTGCGCTGGACCGGCCGCTGGGCCCGCCGCGCGCGCGTGCCCGCCGTGATGGTCTCCCACGAGACCGCCGACGGCGTGCTGCGCACCTGGGGCCTGTCCGAGAGCCTCTCCCGCCGGGCGGCCGACGCCCTCAACACCCGCACCGCGCACGTCTACTCGCGGGTGGTGTGCACGACCGAGTTCGCCGAGCGCGAGTTCGTGCGTATCGGCGCACGCAACGTCGTACGCGCCCCCCTCGGTGTCGACCTGATGGAACGCCACCCCGCGCTGCGCGATCCGGGCCTGCACACCCGCCACGCGCGCGGGGGCGAGGCACTGCTCGTCATATGCTCGCGGCTCTCCGTGGAGAAGCGGCCCGGAACGGCCCTGGACGCCCTGGAGTCGCTGCTGCGGCGCGGGCGGCGCGCCGTGCTGGTGGTGGCCGGGGACGGGCCGCTCAAGCCCCGGCTGGAGCAGCGCGCGCGGGAGCACGGGCTGCCGGTGACGTTCCTCGGGCATGTCTCCGACCGGGACGCGCTCGGCGCCCTCCAGGCCACCGCGGACGTCGCCCTCGCACCCGGGCCCGCCGAGACCTTCGGGCTCGCCGCCCTGGAGGCCATGGCGTGCGGTACGCCCGTCGTGGCGAGCGCGTCGTCCGCGCTGCCCGAGGTCATCGGCTCCGCCGGGGCCACCGCCGCCGACCGCGGCGAGGCGTTCGCCGACGCCGTAGAGCTGCTCCTGGACCGCGGCGAACCCGAGCGGCGCGAGGCGGCACGCGCGCGTGCCGAATGCTTCGGCTGGGGTACGGCCGTGGAGGCGTTCCTCGCGGCCCACGACGCCGAGGTGCTCCGGCCCACCGGCGTTCGCCCCGGCGGCGCCCGTCGCACCGTGCCGGAGGGCGTGGCATGAGATCCGTCCGCTTCGTCGCCCTGGGGGACTCGCTGACCCAGGGCGTGGGCGACCCCGCCGGGGACGGCTGGAGGGGCTGGGCCGCGCTGCTGGCGCCCTCCCTCGCCGAGACCCCCGACGGCGTGCGGTTCACCAACCTCGCGGTCAGCGGCGCACAGACCCGGGACGTCGTGGAGCGGCAGACTCCGGCCGCCCTCGAACTCCGTCCCGACCTTGTGTCGGTGGTGATCGGCGTCAACGACACACTGCGCCGCACCTTCGACATTCAGGCGGTGGCCGCCCACCTCGACGAGGTCTACGCGAGCTTCACGCGCGCGGGGGCCACCGTGCTCACCGCCTGCCTGCCCGACCCCGGCGCGATGCTGGGGCTGCCGGGCGCCCTGGCCCGCCCGCTGGCCCGCCGGCAACGGGCCGTCAACACGGTCGTCCACGCGCTGTCCGAACGCTACGGGGCCGTCCATCTGCATGCCGCGGACGGCGCCTGGATCACCGACCGGACGCTGTGGAGCGCGGACCGGTTGCACCCGGGCGAGCGCGGCCACCGGCAACTCGCCCTCCGCTTCCACGCCCTGCTCGCCGAGGCGGGCCGCGCGACGGGTCAACCGCCCTCCGCCGAACCGGAGTTCCCCGCACCGACCCGCGCGGCGAGCCTGCTATGGCTGGCCACGGCCGGTACCGCCTGGGTCGCCCGGCGCTCCAGGGACCTGCTGCCGCAGCTGCTCCGCCTGGCGGCCGACGAACTGCGCCACCGGGCCCGGGGCACCAGCACCCGCCTCGACCTGAGCGCCTCGGCGGCGACGTCCGCGGCCCTGTCCGCCCTGCCCGAGGGCAGGGCCGAGAAGACCGAGGCCGTCCGCGAGGTGGTGGTGCCCGGCGAGGTCGCGGTGCCGGATACGGCTCGCGTATAGAATCGTTGAACGATCCTACGATACCCATGTTGTTTGGTTCCGGTGCGTGCGATTGAATTCCGGGCATGGCAGAGCAGCTGACGGCACTGGCCGACGACCGTGCGCTCCTGGGGCGCACGAGCACGGCGGAGCGGGTTTCGGACATCCTCCGGACCCGTATCGCCGACGGGTACTTCCCCCCCGGCACCCGGCTGTCGGAGGACGGCATCGGCGGCGCCCTCGGGGTGTCCCGCAACACCCTGCGCGAGGCGTTCCGGCTGCTCACGCACGAACGCCTGCTGGTCCACGAACTCAACCGCGGGGTGTTCGTGCGGGTCCTGACCGTCGAGGACGTCGAGGACATCTACCGCACGCGCTCCCTGGTCGAGTGCGCCGTCGTCCGCGGGCTCGGCGAGCCGCCGTACCGGCTGGAGGGGGTCGCCGCGGCGGTCGCGGAGGGCGAGTCGGCGACCGCCGGGAACGACTGGAAGGCGCTGGGCACCGCCAACATCCACTTCCACCGGGAACTGGTGGCCCTCGCCGGCAGTGAACGCACCGACGAACTGATGCGCAGCGTCTTCGCCGAGCTGCGGCTCGCCTTCCATGTCGTCGACGATCCGCGCCGGCTCCACGAGCCCTACCTCGCCCGCAACCGCGAGATCCTGCGGGCACTGCAGGACGGCGACAGGCGCGAGGCCGAGCGGCTGCTGCAGACCTACCTCACCGCTTCGCTGGAGCGGGTCGTCGAGGTGTACAGGCGGCGCGTCGGGGAGGAGTCGGCCCGAACCTCCTGAGTGTCCGTGACACACGCCTCGTCTGTGCGTGACACCCGTCCCGGCTGTCCGTGACGCCCGTCCCGAGATGCTGTGACGTCCGTCGCTTCTGGGTCGTTTGGGTCGATGTCAGACCGAGGACCTAGTCTGTGCACCGTGACTTCGCCTGCATCGACGGACAGCGTTCCGCCCCAGCTCAGCGCGGGGCCGCGCCCGGCTCCGGGCCCGGCCGCCGACGAGGGGCTGGCGCGTCGGCTGCGTGCGCTCGCCTGCACCGCGCCGCTGCACGACCTCGACGCGCGCAAGGCCAACCTGGCCGGCGAGTACTCGGTGTACGGCATGGCCGAGGTGGCCCTCGCCGCCATCGACCTGGTCACGCTCAACATGGACTTCGACACCGGCGCCGACCACGAGCAGATCGTGGCCCGGCTCGTCCCGCGCATCGCCGCCCAGGCCCCGCACCGGCCGGCCGCCGAGCACGAGCGCGTGGCCCGCTGGGTCCTGGAGAACCTGATCAACGTGGGCAGCGTGGACCGCGGCTTCCGCGCCGTCTACGGCACCTTCGCCCCGGACGGCACATACGTCCGCCGTGACTACGACTTCAAGCTGATCGAAGAGGTCCCCGGCCCCGGTGGCACGGTCTATCTGCGCACCACGGACGAGGCGGTCAACGTCCTGGTCGGCGCCCTCGACACCGACGTCACCAGCGCGCAGATCGCCGCCGAGGTCAAGCTGGAGGTGCTGATCAGCCGCGGCCGGCTCGCCGACGCCCAGCTCGCCGCCGAGCAGGCCCGCTACCGCACGGTGCAGTACTCGGAGACCCTGCGCCGCGCCCTGGAGGCCACCCGGCGCAACGTCCGCGCGGTCGACTGGCTGGGTGCCGTGCCCGACATGATCGCCGAGGCCCTGGACCACGTGGCCGACCGCTACCGCCACGAGAACGCGATCCTCACCAACATCCGCAAGGCCCGCGACGAGACCGAGGAGCCCGAGCACAAGCGGCGCGCCGCCGAGCTGGTCGACATCGTCAAGGACTGCATCCGGCGCCACACGCAGTTGCAGTCGCGGCTGCTGGAGGCGGGCCCGCTGTTCCGCGCCGAGCAGGACCGGCAGGCCTTCGCCACGCCGGCCACGACCTCCGGGACGGACCTGTACGGCCATCTCGTCGCCCCCGTCCTGCCCTTGCCCCTGGAGCAGGCGATCCGGGTCACGGACGCGTTCTTCGCGCAGGGCACGGGTCTGCGCACGCCGGTGTCGGTGCGGGTCGGCGATCTCGTCGAGATACTGCTGACGCCACCGGTGGAGCGGGAGCACCTGGGCGCCGAGATGCCCGAGCCGGACCTGATCGCGACGCCGGACGACAGCCGGTTCAGCGAGGAGCAACTGGCCGCCGCGACCGAGCTGTTGGACCTTCCGGCCGACGCGCCGCGCAGGCTGTCGGGCCTGCTGGCCGAGGCCCGGCGGACCGGTGACCCCGATCTGGCGTACCTGGTGGCTCTGCTGGCCGTCCACGCGGCCAGCCCGGCCGTCGGCACGGCCTACCGGCAGGGCGAGGAGAAACTGCTGTTCGCCGTGGACGACGGGACAGAGCTGGACGACCCCGAGTTCGGCGGGGCGGACCTGATCGTGGGCACCGCGCTGCTGGATGCGGCGGGGATGGCCGCGGACCGGACGGAAGCAGCATGACCGAGCGAGAACGCGACAAGGAGCCGAAGCCGTGACCGAGCACGTCGACTGGAGTGAGCCCGAGCCTGCCGCCGCGCCGGCCGGCTCCGCCGTCACCCCCGCCGACGCCGCCGACGCGGCGCGGCTCGTCGCCTTCGGGCTGCAGCCCAAGCTGCAGCCCGCGCGCGACCAGGAGTACACCGAGCTGCTGCGCCGGTACCGGGACGACTCCGCGTTCGCGCGGCTCGCCGACGCCGTCGCCGCCGGCCTGGGGCTCGTGGTGCTGGAGGTGTCCCCGCGCGCGGGTATGGCCGTGACGGCCGCCGAGGACTCGGTGTTCGCCGTCCGCATGGGTGACTACGCGCGTCGCACCGCCGCCGACTCCGGCGACCGCTTCCTGCACGGCCTGGCCCATCTCGCCGCCGCCGCACTGGCGTTCCCGCGCCCGGAGGACCTGGCCGACGACACCTACATCGGCCGCGTCACCGTCAACGGCGTCGACGCGTTCGTACGGCAGGCCTGCCGGCGCCTGGAGGAGCGCGCCGAGGAACTGGGCGAGAACACCGACCCGGCGACCGACGCGCCCGGCCTCGAAGCCGCCTGGCGCATCTGGACCAGACGCAGCGCCACCGGGGCCACCAAGGACGCCCGCCGGCCGGCCGCCTCCACCACCGGCATCGTGGCCAAGGCCCTGGCCTTCCTCACCGACTCGGGCTTTCTGCAGCGTACCGGCGACGACAGCGGCGGCACGTACCGCACCACGGCCCGCTACCAGCTCCAGGTCCGTGACATGGCCGGCAGCGCCGCCATGGCCGAACTGCTCGAACTGGGCGTCGTACCGGTGACCGACGGCACGGCCAGCCTGCTGCCCGCCGACGACACCGAGGACCTGGAGCTGGTGGCCGACGCCGGCCTGCCCTTCCACACGCCGTCGCACTCCTGAACACCTCCCGATCCGCACCTCCGCCCCGATCTGCCAGAAAACTGACGAGAGTCCGCCATGTACGAGCTGTCCCGGGTCCGCCTCTACTCCATCGGTCCCGCCGGTGCGCGCTATGCCGACACCGTGCTTGACCTGCGGGGTGTCGGCGAGCCCGTGCCCGACCCGGCGCCCACGCAGGCGGAGTTCTTCGAGGAGGAGCCGTCCGGTCCGCCGCGTCGGCCCGCGCCGGCCGGCGTGCTCTTCCTGGAGAACGGCGGCGGCAAGTCCGTCCTGCTCAAGCTGATCTTCTCGGTGATGCTGCCGGGCCACCGGAACACCCTCGGCGGCGCCAGCTCCGGTGTGCTGCGCAAGTTCCTGCTCGCCGACGACTGCGGCCACGTGGCGCTGGAGTGGCAGCATGTGCAGACAGGCGAGTGCGTCGTCGTCGGCAAGGTGAGCGAGTGGCGCGGGCGACAGGTCTCCAACGACCCGCGGAAGTTCGCCGAGGCCTGGTACTCGTTCCGGCCCGGGCCCGGCCTGAGCCTGGACAACCTGCCGGTCGCCGAGGCCACCGCCGTACGCCCGCCCGTCGAGGGCACCTCGGGCGCCCAGGGCCGGCGCCGCACCATGAAGGGCTTCCGCGACGCCCTCATGGAGGCCGGCAAGGCCTACCCGCACCTGGAGGTGCACTGGGAGGAGATCCACGACCGCTGGATCGAGCACCTCGGCGACCTCGGCCTCGACCCCGAACTCTTCCGCTACCAGCGGGAGATGAACGCCGACGAGGGCGAGGCGGCCGGTCTCTTCGCGGTGAAGAAGGACTCCGACTTCACCGACCTGCTGCTGCGCGCCGTCACCGACACCCGCGACACCGACGGACTCGCCGACCTCGTCAGCGGCTTCGGCAACAAGCTGGGCCGGCGCGCCGAGCTGATCGCCGAACGGGACTTCACCGCCGGCTCGGCCGACCTGCTCGGGCGGATCGTCGAGGCCGCCGACGCCCGTGCACGCGCGCGTGACATCCACGCCGGAGCCGAGCGCCGTACCCGCACCCTCGCCCGGCGGCTGTCCGCGCGGGCGGTGCGGGAGCGGGTGCGGGCCGCGGACCTCGCCCAGCGGGTCACGGCCGCTGCCTACGCCGTCACCCACTCCGAGGGCGCCCGGGAGCGCAGCGCCCTGACCGCCGCCGAACTCGCCTACCGGCACGCTTCTCTCGCACTCGCCGCCGCCGAGAAGTCCGCCGCCGCGCAGAAGCGCGAGCTGGCCGACGCGCGCACCCTGCACTCCGCCTGGCAGGCCGCCGAGGCCGTGCTGCGGCACCGGGCCGCCGCCGACCGCGTCGCGCGCGTGTCCGCCGCCATCCACGAGGCCGAGCGGGACGCCGCGCCCGCGCTCGCCGCCCGCGCCAAGGCCGCCGTGGACCTCGTACGGGCCCTGCACGCGGCCGCCGAGAGCGCCGAGGCCCTCGCGAACGAGGAGGAGGAGCGCTCCGCCGCGCTCCAGGAGGTCAGCGACTGCGCCTACCGCGACTCCACCGCCGCCGCGACCGAGGCACAGCGTGCCCGCAGCGAGACCGGGCATCTGCGGCAGCGGCTCGCCGAGGTCGAGCAGGAGACCGCCGAGGCCGTCCGCGCGGGCTGGCTCGACGACAGCGCCCCGGACGCCGACCCGGCGCGTGCCGCGCTCGCCGCCAGCGATGCCGAGAAGACCGCCGTCGCCGCCTGGGACACGGCCCGCGAGGCCGCCCGGAAGGTCACCGAGCACGCGCGCGAGGCGGCCTCCGCCGAGTCCCGGGCGGAACTGACCGCGGCCCGCGCGGCGGACGCGGCGACGGCGGCCGAGCGCGCCTTCGAGGCCGAGCGGCGCCTCGCCGAGTCCCTGGCCGCCGAGGAGCGCCTCGCGGAACTGCTCAGCCTGCCGGGTGCACCCGCGGCCGGGCAGCCCGGAGTGCCCGCGCCCCGCTCCGGGGCCGATGACGCGATGGGCGCCCGGGGCGGCGCGCGCGCCGAGGCGGATGCCGACCGGGGGCCGGACGGCCCCGCAGGCGGACGTGACGGCGCCACGGGGCCGACGGCACCGGGCGCGCACGACACCCCTCGTCCCCTCGCCGAATTCCCGCTCACCTCCGAGGAACTCGACGGCTTCGCCGACGAGTTGCGCGAGCTGCTGGACGACGCCGTGTCGAGTGCCGAACGGCACCTCTTCGACCTGCGCACCGCCGCCGCCGACGACTCCCGGATCCTCGGCGCCCTCGGTGACGGCGGACTGCTGCCGCCCGGCCCGGACGTCCTGGCCACGGTGGAGTTCCTCGGCGAGCACGGCATCCCGGCGCTGCCCGGCTGGCGCTATCTCGCCCAGGCCGTCGACCCCGCCGACCACGCGCGCGTGCTCGCCGTCCGTCCGGAACTGGTCGACGGTGTGATCATCACCGACCCGGACACGCACGCGCGTGCCCGCGAGGCGCTCGGTGACGCCGCCCTGCTGCCCCGCTCCGCCGTCGCCGTCGGCACGGCCGCCGCCCTGCTCGCTCCGCCCCCCGCCGCCGACGCCACCCCGGGTGATGTGTTCCTCGTGCCGCCGAACCCGGCCATGCACGACGAGCACGCCGCCGACGAGGAACGGCAGGCGCTGCGCGCGCGGGCCACCGCGCGCGACGAGGAGATCCGCACCCTCGCCGCCCGCCTCGGCAAGGACCGCGAACTGGCCGCCCGGCTCGCCTCCTGGCGCACCGGCTGCCCCGCCGGCCGCCTCACCGAGCTGGCGCGGACCGCCGAGGAGGCCCGGGCGTTCGCCGGGGAGACCGAGGCCGAGCTGGCCGAGGCGCGCACCCTGCGTGCGGAGGCCGACGAGGTCGCCGCCGAGGCCGCACAGGTCCGCGACGAGCGGCAGGAGGCCGCGCAGAAGGCTCGCCGGGCCGCCGACGCCCTCGCCGGACTCGCCTACCGGCTGCGCGAGCGCGCCGGCTGGCAGGCCCGCCTGCGCGAACTCGCCGACGAGGGGGCGGAGTCCGAGGCCCGCGCGCAGACGTGCCTGGAGCGCGCCCGCGCCGCCGACGAGGACCGCCGCGCCGCCCAGCGCGCCGCCGACGACGCCCGCCGCACCGCACGCGCGCTGCGCGCCGAGCGCTCCGAGATCGCCGGCGCCCCGGACGACGTACCGGTCGAGGACGCGGACGCCCCCAAGGCGTCCCTGCCCGCACTCCGCGAGTCCTACCGGGCCGCCTCCCAGGTGTACGAGAAGGTCGGCGTCGGTGCCGACCTGCGCGCCGAGCAGGCCCGCGCGGAGAGCGACGAGAGCGCCGCCCGCGCCGAGCTGGACCGGCTCAGCAACAAGGTCCGCACCCGCGCCGAGCAGCTGCTGCAGTCGCCCGACGGCTCGGACGGGCCCTCCCGGCAGGCCGCCGCCGCACGCGCGGAGGAGCTGGTGCAGCTCCTGGAGACCCGCATGTCGAGTGCGAGCGAGCAGCTCGGCCGGCTGCGCGGCGAGGCCGAACGGCACGCCCCCGAGGACGGCGAGGCGCACACCGAGCTGCCTGGGGAACTGCTCCCGCGCGACGCCGAGCACGCCCAGGCGCTGCTGCGCACCGCGACGGGCGAACTCGCCTCCCGTACCGAGGCGCTGGCCGAGGCCCGCGAGGCGCACGCCGAGCTGCTGGAGGCCCACCGGGCCGCCGAGGACGCGGCCGGTGGCTTCGACGAGATCGCCGCGATGCTCCGCGACCTGCTGCGCGAGCACGCCCCCGAGGAGGACCAGGACGAGCCGGAGCCCTACCCCGGCAGCCTGGAGGAGGCCCGGCACTCCGCGGCCGAGGCCCGCCGCTCGCTGCGCGGCTGCGCCGCAGACCTGTCCACCGCCGAGGCGACCGTCCGCGAGGCGAGCGACGTCCTCGTCCGGCACGCCAACTCCACGCGCTACGAACAGGTCCGTACCCCCGCCCGGCAGCAGATCCGCGAACTGCCCGCGTCCGCGCTGCCGGAGCACGCGCAGAAGTGGGCCGACGCCTTCGCGCCCCGACTGCGCGTCCTCACCGACGAGTTGGCCCAGCTGGAGCGCAACCGCGACTCGATCGTGGACCGGCTGCGCGGCCTCGTGGAGTCCGCCCTCGCCACCCTGCGCTCCGCCCAGCGGCTCTCCCGTCTCCCCGAGGGCCTCGGCGAATGGTCCGGGCAGGAGTTCCTGCGCATCCGCTTCGAGGAGCCCGACCAGGCCACCCTCACCGAGCGGCTCGGCGAGGTCATCGACGACGCCACGCGCGCGGCCGTGAAGAAGAACTCCGACCTGCGCCGCGACGGCATGTCGCTGCTGCTGCGGGGCGTCGCGGCGGCGCTGCAGCCGAAGGGCGTGGCCGTCGAGATCCTCAAGCCCGACGCCGTACTGCGCGCCGAGCGCGTCCCCGTCGGCCAGATGGGCGACGTCTTCTCCGGCGGCCAGCTGCTCACCGCCGCGATCGCCCTGTACTGCACGATGGCGGCCCTGCGTTCGAACGACCGCGGGCGGGAGAAGCACCGGCACGCCGGCACGCTGTTCCTGGACAACCCGATCGGCCGCGCCAACGCCACGTACCTGCTGGAGCTGCAACGGGCCGTCTCCGACGCGCTCGGTGTGCAGCTGCTGTACACCACCGGCCTCTTCGACACCACCGCACTCGCCGAGTTCCCGCTGGTCATCCGCCTGCGCAACGACGCGGACCTCCGGGCGGGCCTGAAGTACATCAGCGTGGAGGAACACCTCCGGCCCGGTCTGCCGCAGCAGCCCCAGGCCGGAGAAGCGGTGCACAGCGAGATCACGGCGACGCGGATGTTCAAGAAGCCGGCATAGCCGTCAGGCGTCCTCCTTCAAGAGGTCCGCGCACTTCTCGCCGATCATCATCGTCGTGATGCACGGATTGACCGCGATCAGGTCCGGCATCACCGAACCGTCGGCGACCCGCAGCCCCTCGACCCCCTTGACCCGCAGCCGCGCGTCGAGCGGGGCCGAGGGGTCGTCGTCGGCGCCCATCTTCACCGTGCAGGACGGGTGGTAGACGGTGTTGTGCGTCTTGTGGATGTAGTCCAGCAGCTCGTCGTCCGTCCGGACATCGGGCCCCGGAGCCAGCTCCGCGCCCGCCCAGCCGCTCAGCGCCGGCTGTGCGACGATGCGACGCGCCAGCCTCAGCCCGTACGTCATGACCCGCACATCGTGCTCGTGCGTGAAGTACCGCGGATCCACCTTCGGCTTGTCCCGGAAGTCGCGGGTGCGCAGCCGTACCGTGCCGCGTGACTTCGCCTTCGTGACATTGGGCGTCAGACAGAACGCGTTCTCCGAGGTGGGGTAGCCCCAGCGGGCGGTGTTCATGTCGAACGGCACCGAGCCGTAGTGGAACATCAGGTCGGGCCGGTCCAGGCCCGGTTCGGTGTCGTAGAAGATGCCCGCCTCCCACCACTGGCTCGACGCGGTGGGCATGGGCTGCTTCGCCTCCCACATGATCACGCCCTCGGGGTGGTCCTGGAGGTTCTCGCCGACGCCGGGGGAGTCGACGACGACGTCCACGCCGACCTCGCGCAACGGGCCGGCCGGGCCGATGCCGGACAGCATCAGCAGCTTCGGGGAGTCGATCGAGCCGCACGAGACGATCACCTCACGCCGGGCCCGTACCGTGCGGGTGTGCACCAGGTCGGGGTCCAGATACTCGGCGCCCACACACCGGCGGCCGTCCAGCACCAGCTTCTTGGCCCGAACTCCGGTACGGACGTCCAGATTTGGACGTTTGCCCAGTACTGGGTGCAGATAGGCGACCGACGACGACTGGCGGATGTTGTTCTCGTCGGAGTTGATCTGGAACCAGTTGGCCCCGCGCACCACCGTCTTCCCGGTGTTGAACGGGACCGTGGGTATCCCGGCCTGCGCGCACGCCTGCAGCAGGGCCGCACCACACGGGTCGCCGCCCTTCAGCGTGCGCAGCTTCACCGGGCCGGTGCGGCCGTGGTGGTCGCCGGGCGCGTCGTTGTTCTCCAGCCGCCGGTACAGCGGGAACAGGTCGGCCGCGCTCCAGCCCGTACAGCCCCCGGCCGCCCAGTCGTCCAGGTCCTCCGCCGGCGCCCAGAAGGCGATGCAGGAGTTGTGCGAGGAACAGCCGCCCAGCACTCTCGCGCGCGCGTGCCGCATGAAGCTGTTGCCGGTGGCCTGTGGTTCCACCGGGTAGTCCCAGTCGTAGCCGGATTCCAGCAGGCCCATCCAGCGCTCCAGCCTGAGGACGTCGTCGTCGCCGACGTCGCTCGGACCCGCCTCCAGCACGCACACCGTCACGGACGGGTCCTCGGAGAGCCGGGCCGCCACCGCGTTGCCCGCGGTGCCGCCGCCGACCACCACGTAGTCGAACTCATCGATGCTCATGAGCAGTGACCTCCTTGGAGCCGGAATCAGTCGGCCGCCGGGGCGGCGAGGGGAGCGGTCGGGGCGGGCTCGGACTCAAGGCGGTGCTCGGCGAGCACGCCGGTGCGGTGACGCTGGACGAACCAGTAGTAGGCGAAGCCGCCGCCCGCGATGACCGCGACGAACAGCACCGCGCCCCAGCGCAGATACCAGTGGTACGGAGCGCTCGCGTTGTAGACCGCGGCCCGCGGCCAGATCAGGTTGACCGTCATGGCCGCGCCCCACACGACCGCGCCGATGTTGACGAGCAGTCCCCAGCGGCCCAGCGAGAACCTGCCCCCGCCCGCCGGCTGCCACTTGCCGCGCAGCCGGGCGACCAGCATCGGAGCGGTGACGCCCAGGTAGGCGAGGTAGATCATGACGATGCCGATGCTGGTGACGACCGTGAAGATCTGCGGCTGGCGGATGTTGACCACGAGGATCGCCAGCGCCAGCACGCCGATGATCACGGCCGGCAGGACGGGGGTCTTGAAGCGCGGACTGACCCGGGCCAGCAGCGAGGAAGCGGGCAGGTTGTTGTCCCGGGCCATGGCGAACGCGAGCCGGATCGCCGCCGTGTGCACGGCCAGCGCGCACACCGTGACCGCGATCAGCACGCACCACAGCATCGCCTTGCCGGCGGTCGGACCGAGCACGTCGAGCACGATGTACTGCAGGCCGTCCGTGGACAGCTTGTCGCCCTTGAGGCTGGAGACGCTCATCAGCGCCAGCAGCAGCACCAGGCCGCCCAGCACGAAGGAGGCGACGATCGCGCGGATGATGGCGCGCGGGGCGTTCCGGGACGGGTCCAGGGACTCCTCGCCGAGCGAGGCGGCGGTGTCGAAGCCGTACATGACGTATGCCGAGGCCAGCGAGGCCACCAGGAACGCACCGAGATAGCCGGCCGAATAGCCCGCACCGGTGTGGTTCGTCTGCATGACGACCTGCGGACCGCGGGTGATGTGGACGGCGAAGAGGATGATCAGTACAACGGTGGCGATCAACTCGATGAAGACACCCGCCGTGTTGATCGTGGCCATCAACTTGACGCCGAACGCATTGACCAGCGTGGTGAACAGAATCAACACGGTCGCCAGGATGACCGCGTTGGTCGCGACGTCGTACTTGCCGGTGCCGTCCCCGACGAACTGGAACGCGGACGAGATCTGCGGCAGCGTCAACTGGTAGGCCAGCGCGACCGCCGCGATGGACACGATGGACGCTATCAACATCATCCACCCGGCCATCCAGCCCAGATGCGGATTGCCGATCTTCTTCGACCAGTTGTAGACCGAGCCGGCCACCGGGTAGCGGGCGGCGAGTTCGGCAAAGCACAGGGCGACCATGAACTGGCCGACGAACACCATCGGCCACGACCACCAGTAGGCCGGACCGCCGCTGCCGTAGCCGAAGTAGAACAACTGAAAGGTGCCGGTGAGGATCGAGATGTAGCTGATCCCGGCGGCGAAGGTGTGGAAGTTGCCGAGCGTGCGCTTGAGTTCGGGTTTGTAGCCGAACTCGGCGAGTTCGGCGTCGTCGTGGTGGTGGGGGCCTGGTGGTTGCTCCGTGGTGGTCATCAGTGGACTCCTCTGGCTGTCAGTCGAACCAGCCCTGCGGTGCCGGCGCGGTGGTGCGCCAGATGTGTTTCGTCTCGCGGTACTCGGCGAGCCCCGCGGGTCCGAGTTCACGCCCGAACCCGGACTGCTTGTAACCACCCCATTCGGCCTGGGGCACGTAGGGGTGGTAGTCGTTGATCCAGACCGTGCCGAGGCGCAGCTCAGCCGCGACCCGGGCCGCCCTGGCCTCGTCGCCCGTCCACACGGCGCCCGCGAGGCCGTAGATCGTGTCGTTGGCGAGCCGTACGGCCTCCCCTTCGCCGGTGAACCGCTCGACGGTCAGCACCGGTCCGAAGGACTCCTCCCGGACCACCGACATCCCGCTCGTGCACGCGTCCAGGACGGTCGGGAGGTAGTAGAAGCCCTCGTCGTAGCCGGATCCGGTGGGCCGGGCGCCGCCGCAGCGCAGCACCGCGCCCTCCTCGACGCCCCGGGCCACATAGGCCTCGACCTTCGCCCGGTGGGCCGCCGAGATCAGCGGCCCGGTCTGCGCGCGCTCGTCGAACGGGCCGCCCAGCCGGATCAGCCGGGCCCGGCGTACCACCTCGGCCACGAACCGGTCGTGCAGCGCGTCCTCGACCAGCAGCCGGGCCCCGGCCGAGCAGACCTGCCCGGAGTGCAGGAACACCGCTGTCAGCGCCATGTCGACGGCCGCGTCGAAGTCGGCGTCCGCGAAGACGATGTTGGGGTTCTTACCGCCGAGTTCGAGTGCGACCTTCTTCACCGTGCCGGCCGCCGCCGCCATCAGCCGGCGTCCGGTCTGCAGACCGCCGGTGAAGGAGACCAGATCGACGTCCGGATGGTCGCCGAGCGGGGCGCCCGCCTCCGGTCCGGCGCCCAGCACCAGGTTGGCCACGCCCGGCGGCAGCCCCGCCTCCGCCAGCAGCCGCACCAGATGGATCGCGGTGTGCGGGGTCAGCTCGCTCGGCTTCAGCACGAAGGTGTTGCCTGCCGCGAGGGCCGGGGCGACCTTCCACGCGGTCTGCAGCAGCGGATAGTTCCACGGGGTGATCAGGGCGCAGACGCCGACCGGTTCGTACACCACCCGGCTGTCGACGCCCTCCCGGCCGGTGTCGACCACCCGTCCGGTCTCGGTCGCCACCAGCCGGCCGAAGTAGCGGAAACAGTTGACGACATCATCAATGTCGTACACGCTCTCCACCAGTCGCTTGCCGGTGTCAAGAGATTCGGCGCGGGCCAGGGCGTCCCGGTCGCGGACGAGGAGGTCCGCGACCCGCAGCAGCAGGTCACCGCGCTCCTGCGCCGGGGTGCGCGGCCAGGGGCCGGTGTCGAAGGCGCGCCGGGCCGCCGCGATCGCCTCCACGGTGTCCTTGCCGCCGGCCTCGTCGACGACGCCGACCAGGCTGCCGTCGGCGGGACAGCGGATCTCCCGGGTGCGCCCGTCCAGGGCGCCCCGCCACGCGCCGTCGATGAAGAGATCAGGCATCGGCCTCTCCCAGCCGGCTCAGCAGCCACTCGTGGAAGATCCCGATGTGGTGCTCGTTCGGGACCAGGACTCCGCCGGCGCGGTACGCGCGCGAGGACATCGCCGGCTGGGTGCGCTCGCACGCCTCGAAGTCCTGCGCATTGACCCGGTGGAACAGCTCCACGGACTTCGACACATCCGCCCCGGACGCCACCACGTCCGGCGCGTACAGCCAGTCGCACTCCACGACCGTGCGGTCCTCGGCCAGCGGGAACATCCGGTGCAGGATGACGTGGTCGGGCACGAGGTTGATGAACACGGTCGGCTTGACGGTGATGGCGTAGTAGCGGCGGTCCTGATCGGCGTCGACCTCGGGCAGTTTGCCGAAGCCCTCGCTGCCGTCGACCGTGAACCCCTTGATCTGCGCGCCGAACTCCGCGCCGTGGCCGACGTAGTACTGGGCGGCGTACCCGTCGGCGAACTCGGGGAGTACTTCGACGAGTTCGGGGTGGATCGTCGCGCAGTGGTAGCACTCCATGAAGTTCTCGACGATCAGCTTCCAGTTGGCCTTCACGTCGTAGGTGATGCGCCGGCCGAGAGCCAGTTGCTCGGTGCCGTAGTGCTCGATGGCGGCTGCGTCACCGAGCCGTTCCACGGCCGCCTCCATCACGGTGTCCTCGAAGGAGGGCGGTTCGTCGGCGAGGCACACCCAGGCGTAGCCGAGCCATTCACGCAAGGACACCTTGATCAACCCGTAGGCGACCCGATCAATGTCCGGCATCTTGATCAAGTTGGGCGCGGCGATCAACTTGCCGTCAAGGTCGTACGTCCATGCGTGGTACGGGCACTGGAGATTGCGGCGCACCTCGCCGGACTCCTCCGTGCACAGCCGTGCGCCCCGGTGCCGGCACACGTTCAGGAAGGCGCGCAGCTCACCCGTGCGCGTTCGGGTGATGATGACGCTCTCGCGGCCCACCTGGACCGTCCGGAAGGCGCCCGGTCTGTCCAGGTCGGCGCTGCGGACCGCGCAGAACCACAGGGACTCGAAGAGTTTCTCCTGCTCCTGCCGGAAGACGTCCGGGTCGGTGTAGTAGCGGCCCGGAAGCGTCGCGATGAGGCTCGGGGAGATCGGTGTCGTCGTCACGGGCGTGCTCCTCAGGCGGGCGCGGCGGCGGTGGGGCGGGCGGGGTGCCGGGCGATCACGAAGTGTGCGTCGGGGGTGCTGGAGTACATGCGGGTGGCGGCCTTCAGGAGGGTGCTAACGGCGGATCCGGGTCATCTTCGGGTCGAACAGCGGCTCGTCGGCGACCGTGGCCGGCACCTTCTCGCCGAAGTACTCGATGTGTACGCCGGTGCCGGTGGCGAGTCCCGCGGGGAGCCAGGCGTAGGCGACACAGCGGCCGAGCGTGTAGCCGTACGACGCGCTGGTCACATAACCGGCCGGGGCGCAGCCGACCAGGACCGGCTCCTTGCCGAGGACCACGGCGGCGGGGTCGTCGAGGAGGAGCGGGGTGAGCCGGCGGGAGGGCTCTGCGGCACGTTCGAGCGCCGCCTTGCCGACGAAGTCCTCCTTGTCCATGCGGACCGCGAAGCCGAGGCCCGCCTCGAACGGGTCGTGCTCGTCGGTCATGTCGGTGCCCCAGGCGCGGTAACCCTTCTCCAGGCGCAGCGAGTTGAAGGCGGACCGCCCCGCGGCGACCACTCCGTGCTCCTGCCCGGCCTCCCACAGCGTGTCCCACAGCCGCAGGCCCACATCGGCGGTGGTGTACAGCTCCCAGCCCAGTTCGCCGACGTAGGACAGCCGCATGGCGGTGACCGGCACGTGCCCGATGTACGTCTCCTTCGCGCGGAAGTAGCCGAAGCCCTCGTGCGAGAAGTCGTCGCGGGTCAGCGGCTGGACGAGGGCGCGGGCGAAAGGCCCCCACACGCCGATGCAGCAGGTGCCGGAGGTGATGTCGCGGATCTGCACCCCGGCCGGCGCGTGGCGCAGCAACCAGTCCAGGTCGGCCGGGGAGTTGGCGCCGACCTGGAAGCGATCGGGCGCGAGACGGGCGACGGTGAGGTCGGAGCGGATGCCTCCGGTCTCGTCCAGCAGCAGGGTGTACGTGACCGCGCCGGGCTTCTTGCGGAGGTTGTTGCTGGTCATGCGGTCCAGGAAGGAGAGCGCGCCGGGGCCGGACACCTCCAGGCGGCGCAGCGGGGTCATGTCGTACAGGGCGACCTTCTCGCGGGTCGCCCGCGCCTCGGCGGCGGCGATGGGGGACCAGTAGCGGGCCGACCAGGCGTCGCGCTCGGGCAGGTCGCCGAGGGCGTCGACGAGCGGGGCGTTCGCCTCGTACCAGTGCGGGCGCTCCCAGCCGGTGCCTTCCAGGAAGAAGGCGCCGAGCTGCTGCTGACGGGCGTGGAAGGGGCTGACCCGGAGGGGGCGCGGCTGTTCCATCGGCTGGAGGGGGTGCAAGACGTCGTACACCTCGGCGAACTGCTGTGAACCGCGCTCACGGAGGTACGCCGGTGAACGCTGCGCTTCCTCGAACCGGGTGAGGTCGCACTCGTGCACGTCGAGGGAGGGCTGCCCGTCGACCATCCACTCGGCCACCGCCTTCGCCACCCCGGCGGAGTGCGTCACCCAGACCGCCTCGGCCAGCCAGAAGCCCCGCAGTTGCCGGGCCTCTCCGAGGACCGGCATGCCGTCCGGAGTGAAGGAGAACACCCCGTTGAAACCGGTCTCGATCTCCGTCTCGCGCAGAGCGGGCAGCAGTCGGCGGCAGTCCTCCCAGCTCGGCGCCCAGTCCGCGACGGTGAACGGGTACGAGGACGGCATCTCCCTGCCCTGCGCACGCGCCTCGTCGTAGGCGAGCACGGCGAACGGGTCCACCGGCAGCGGCCGGTGCGCGTAGGAGCCGATGCCGATGCGGTCGGTGTGCTCACGGAAGTACAGGTCCCGGTCCTGGAAGCGGAGGATCGGTTTCGAGGCCTCGGCCGCGGCGCCGCTCAGCTCGGGCAGCGGTCCGGTCTTCGCGTACTGGTGCGCGAGCGGTTGCAGCGGTACGTCGATCCCGGCCATACGGCCGATGACCGGCCCCCAGAATCCGGCCGCGGAGACCACCCGGTCGGCGGGGAAGCCGCCGCGGTCGGTGAGCACGGCGGTGACATGGCCGTTCTCCTGCTCGATGCCCGTGACCGTGTGGCGGTCCAGGAATCGGGCGCCGCGCGCGACGGCCCGCTCCATCTGGGCACGGGCCGCGAGCAGGGCGCGGGCCAGGCCGTCGTCGGGGGTGTGGAATCCGCCGAGGACGACCGACTCGTCCAGCAGCGGCCAGAGTTCCTTGCAGCGGGCGGTGCTCACGATCTCGCCGCGGATGCCCCAGGAGGCGGCGTAACCGGCCCGGCGGTGCAGGTCGGCCAGCCGCTCGGGGGTGGTGGCGAGTTCCAGGCCGCCGACCTGCTGGAAACAGGAGACACCGTCGGCCCGGAGTGAACAGAACTTCTCGACGGTGTACTTGGCGAACTCGGCGAGCGTCTTGGAGGGGCTGGTCTGGAAGACGAGCCCGGGGGCGTGCGAGGTGGAGCCGCCGGGGGCGGGCAGCGGGCCCTGTTCGAGGACGGTGACATCGGTCCAGCCGCGGGCGGTCAGCTCGTCGGCGAGGGAGCAGCCGACGATGCCGGCGCCGATGACGACGACGCGCGGGCCACGGTCCTGGGGTGCGGAATTGCTGGTCATGCCCCTCCTTGTGGTGGCGGGGATGGCAGGTGCGGGAGAGTCGCTCAGGCGAAGGGGACGTTCGGCCGCTCGGCGGCGATCGTCGTGTCCTGGCCGTGCCCGGTGTGGACGACGGTGCCGCCCGGCAGGGTGAGCAGCCGGGCGCGGATGGACGCCTCGATGGTCGGGTGGTCGGAGTACGAGCGCCCGGTGGCGCCGGGACCGCCGTGGAAGAGGGTGTCGCCGGTGAAGACGGCGTCGAGGAACGGGACGTACAGGCAGCAGCTGCCCCAGGTGTGGCCGGGGGTGTGGATCACCTGGAGTTCGATGCCGGCGACCGTGAGGACACGGCCGTCGGTCAGCTCACCGTCCGGCTTGCGGCCGGGGTGGGTGCGGGACCACAGCTCGTGGTCGTGCGGGTGGAGCAGGACGGGCGCCCCGGTGCGGGTGGAGAGCGCGGCCGCCGCGTCGATGTGGTCGTCGTGGGCGTGGGTGCAGACGACGGAGGTGACCCGGCGGCCCGCGACGGCGTGCTCGATCGCCTCGGCGTCATGCGCGGCGTCCACGACCAGCACCTCCTCGTCGTCACCGAGCAGCCAGACATTGTTGTCGACCTCGAAGGTGTCGCCGTCGAGGCTGAACGTGCCGTGGGTGACAAGGCGTTCGATGCGTACGGCGCCCTTCACAGCACCACCACCGAGCGCAGCACCTCGCCCCGGTGCATCTTGCCGAACGCTTCCTCCACCTGGTCCAGGGCGATCGTCTCGGACACGAACGCGTTGAGGTCGAGCAGGCCGTACAGGTACTGGTCGATCAGGAAGGGGAAGTCCCGGCTCGGCAGACAGTCGCCGTACCAGGAGGACTTGATCGCTCCGCCGCGCGAGAAGACGTCGATCAGCGGGAGTTCGACCGTCATCTCGGGCGAGGGCACACCGACCTGGACCAGCAGACCGGCGTGATCGCGCATGTAGAAGGCCTGCTTGAAGGTCTCGGGCCGGCCCACCGCGTCGATGGCGATGTCCACGCCGTGGCCGTCGGTGAGTTCCCGGACGGCCTCGATCGGGTCGGTGCCACGGGAGTTGACGGTGTGGGTGGCGCCGAACCTCTCCGCCTGGTCGAGCTTCTTGTCGTCGATGTCCACGGCGATGACCTTCATGGCGCCGTTCAGACAGGCGCCCGCGATGGCCGCGTTGCCGACGCCGCCGCAGCCGATGACGGCGACCGAGTCACCCCGGCCGACGTTGCCGGTGTTGACGGCGGCGCCGTAACCGGCCATCACCCCGCAGCCGATGAGACCGGCCGCCTCGGGGCGCGCGGCCGGGTCGATCTTCACCGCCTGACCGGCCGCGACCAGCGTCTTCTCGGCGAAGGCGCCGATGCCGAGGGCGTTGCTGAGCGGGGTGCCGTCCAGCAGGGTCATCGGCTGCGCGGCATTGCGGGAGTCGAAGCAGTACCAGGGCCGGCCGCGGCGACAGGAACGGCAGCTGCCGCAGGGCGCCCGCCAGGCCAGCACCACATAGTCGCCGGGCTTCAGGTCGGTGACACCCGGGCCGACCGAGGCGATCGTGCCGGCCGCCTCATGGCCCAGCAGGAACGGGAAGTCGTCGTTGATCGCGCCCTCCCGGTAGTGGAGATCCGTGTGGCACACCCCGCAGGCCTGCACATCGACCAGGACCTCACCGGGGCCCGGATCGGGGACGACGATCGTCCGCACCTGAACGGGTGCGCCCTTCTTCTCAGCGACTACGGCACGGACCTCGTGTGGCACGACAAGCTCCTCTGCTGTTGCGCATTGCACGATGGGTTGCGCGATGAGGAACATATTGAGAACGGCGTCACGGGGCCGTCAAGGGGTGCGCGTTAACCCCTGGAAAAAGGGAACCCGCGGGGCGAAACCTCTGGGACACACGGGCGGACACCCGACCGCGCGGGACCAGGAACGTCCCGGTCCCGCGCGGCGGTTCGTGCGGTGTGAACGCGGTGCGCGTGTCTGTCGCCGGCCCAGTCAGAAGCCGTAGCCCATCCGGCGCGACAGCTCGGCGCCGGCCGCCACCGTCCGCTTCGCCACCTCCGGCAGCCGGTCCGGATTCAGCCGGTACACCGGACCCGAGACGCTGATCGCGGCGATCACCTTGCCGTCGTGCGCCCGCACCGGGGCCGCGACGGCCGCGAGTCCCAGCTCCAGCTCCTCGATGGTGACGCCGTAGCCCTGCTCGACCACGGCCTCCAGCTCCGCGCGCAGCATCGCCGCGCCGGTGATCGTACGGTCGGTGAACCGCGGCAGCGTCCGCGCCAGCAGACCCTCGCGCAGGGTGGGCGACATGTGCGCGAGCAGCACCTTGCCGCTGGAGGTGGCGTGCAGCGGGGTGCGCCTGCCCAGCCAGTTCTGCGCGGTGACCGAGGCGGTGCCGCGGGCCTGCATGATGTTGACCGCCGCGTCTTCGTCGAGCACGGCGACGTTCACCGTCTCGCCCAGCTCGTCGGCGACCTCCCGGCAGACCGGGACGCCCTCCTGGGAGATGTCGAGCCGTACCGCCGCCGCTCCCGCGAGGCGGAGCACGCCGGCCCCCAGGTAGTACTTGCCGCGGTCCTTCGCCTGGGCCACCAGGCCGCGGTTCTCCAGTACGCCGAGCAGCCGGAACGCCGTGGACTTGTGCACGTCCAGCTCCTCGGCGATCTCGGTGACGCCCGCCTCGCCGTGCCGGGCGAGGATCTCCAGCACGCTCACGGCGCGGTCCACCGACTGCACCGCGCTGGCCGCGCCGCGGCCGTTCTGCCTCTCCGGGGTCCTTGGGTTCTCCGTGGTCTCCTCGTTGCGGTCAGACTTCTTCTGCGTGCGGGTCATGGCTCAACTCTCACCACCTGTGGGCCCGGTTCGGGCCGCATCTGCGGGAAGCCCTTGACGCGACGGTCGTCCCGCCCGGATTCTGTTGCGCATAGCGCTTGCTCGTGCGCCATACGAAACACCATGTTACCGAAGCGTCCGGATCCCGGAAGGGTGCCGGACCACCCGGACCGATGAGGTCCGCCATTCCCTTGCCTGTGCACCGGGGCCGGACCACCGCAGGTCCGGACTCCCGTCAGCCATACCTGTGTCATCCCTGACGCCTGCATCGAGCAGGTCCCGGACCGAGTGTCCCGGACCGAGAGGGGGGCCCGTGATTCCCGTCTGCCGCCTCGACGACCTCCCCGAGGGCGAGTCCGCCCGCGTCGAGACCACGCCGCCCATCGCCGTGTTCCGCACCGAGGACGGCGGGCTGTACGCCATCGACGACACCTGTACGCACCAGGACGCATCCCTCTCAGAGGGCTGGCTGGAGGGCTGCCTGATCGAATGCCCGCTGCACGCCGCGTCCTTCGACCTGCGCACCGGCGAGCCGACCTGCCTGCCGGCCCGGCGCCCCGTTCGCACCCACCGCGTCACCGTCGAGGACGGTGTCATCCACGTCCACCTCAACGCGGAGAAGGGCACAGCCGCATGAACCCCACACCCGGCTCCTACGGCCGCCCGGCCCCCGTCCCCGGACGTCGCGGCCATGTGAGCACGGTTTCCGGCTGTCGCGGTGGCGTGAGCACGGCCCCCGGGGCATCCGCCACCCCCCGGCCCGCCAGCACAACACCGTTGTGCCGTCCGGTCCGTGACACATCGATCCACCCTCTCCTTCCCGCCGCCCACGTGAGGAGCCATGTCGCATGAGGACCGTCACCATCGTCGGTGCCTCCCTCTCCGGGCTCTACGCCGCCCGGGAACTGCGGGCCCAGGGCTTCGACGGCCGGCTGGTGATCATCGGCGAGGAACCCCACCGTCCCTACGACCGGCCTCCCCTCTCCAAGGACTTCCTCACCGGCCGCACCGACGAGGACCGGCTCGCCCTCGCCGACGCCGACGACAGCGCCGGACTCGACGCCGAGTGGCTGCTCGGCATCCGCGCCCGCGGGCTCGACGCCCGCGGCCGCACGGTCCTCCTCGACGACGGCCGTACCATCTCCACCGACGGTGTCGTCATCGCCACCGGCGCCGCCGCCCGCAGGCTCCCCGGCAACGGCCTCGCCGGCGTCCACACCCTGCGCACCCTGGACGACGCCCGGGCCCTGCGCGCCGACCTCGGCCGGGAACCCCGCCGGGTCGTCGTCATCGGCGGCGGATTCATCGGAGCCGAGACCGCGTCCTCGTGCGCCGGACTCGGCCACGCGGTCACGGTCGTCGAGGCCGCACCGATTCCGCTGGTGCCCCAACTCGGTGCCGGAATGGCCGCCGTGTGCGCCGCCCTGCACCGGCGCGGCGGGGTGGAGCTGATCACCGGAACCGGCGTGGCCGGCCTGCGCGGCACCGCCTCCGTCACCGGTGTCGACCTCACCGACGGCCGTACGCTTCCCGCCGACACCGTGATCGTCGGTATCGGCGCCACTCCCAACACCTCGTGGCTGGTGGGCTCGACGCTCGCCCTGCACGACGGCGTTCTGTGCGACGACGGCTGCGCGACGGCCCTGCCCCAGGTGGTCGCCGTCGGCGACGTCGCCCGCGTCGGCGGCAACCGGGCCGAGCACTGGACGTCCGCCACCGAGCAACCCCGCGTCGCCGTGACCAACCTCCTCGCCGGCCGCACCCTTGAGACGGTCCGCACGGTGCCGTACTTCTGGTCCGACCAGTACGGCTCCCGCATCCAGTTCGCCGGCCGGCACCGCGAGGGCGACACGGTCCGCCTCGCCGAGGGCGAGATCACCGACGCGGGCGGTCACCCGGGGCCCGGCGAGGCCGGCTTCCTCGCCCACTACGAGCGGAACGGCCGTACCGTCGCCGTACTCGGAGTCGACCGGCCCCGCGCCTTCATGCGGGCCCGGCGCGCACTCCAGCGGGAGGAGCGGGAACGGGCCGTACCGGCCGTGCTGTGACGGCGGAACCGGCGAGCAGCGGCGGGCCCAGGACGTCGAGCGATGACGGGCCGGGGACGGCGTGACCGAGTGGGGTCACGCCCGACCCGCCCGTACCGGCTCAGAGATGGGACAGCTGCCCGGCGCCGCCCCGCCGGCGTATCCGCTCCTGCTCGCGCAGGGCCGCCCGCTCCTCGCGTCGGCGGGCCCGGCGCTCGCGGCGCAGCGCCCGGGCCGTGCTGCTGGGCTCGGAGACCACGCCGTACCGCTGGTTCCACACCTGGCGGGTCACCCATACGTCGACCACGGACCAGGTGGCCACCACCGTGCTCGCCACACTGCTGATCACCATCGGGAACGCCAGCCAGGACCCGGCCAGCGTGCACAGGAACGCCACCATCGCCTGGATCAGCGTGACCGAGATGATCAGGACAGCGCGCACCGCCGCCGTACGCACCGGGTCCGGCATCGGGTGCCGCTTCGCGGGCTCCTCCACCCACAACGGCCGGTAGTCCTGCCGCTGTTCTCCCATGGACTCCCCGGCGTGCCCGCGCACCGGAATGTCGCGATCCGACGCCCTGAGGCCCTGCCGCGCCGCCGAGCGCCCCGCCACGCTCTCCTCGGGCGCTTCGCGCCGCTCCGCCGTGCCCATCACCTTGTCACTCCCCACCGCCAGCAGACCGCTCGCCCCGGTGTCACAAGACGCCGACTCCCCAGTGGCTGCCCGGCTTGCGCTGTATTACGCCGCCGGGGTGCGGGATGCGGCTCCTGTGGCCCATTCCGCCCCCATTTCCCATAGAGAAGGACGCACGACACCGCGTGAAGATTCCCCGTCTGCGAAAAAATCCAGCCAACCGTCCGGCCGCGGCATCCCGGCCCGACCGGGTGTGAGTGCCGGATCGCGGTGGCAATCTCCCCCCATGCCCGGACAACTCGCCATGTCTCGCCGCCGGAGCGGAAGTTCATCCTCCGGACATGTCTTCGAGTTAACTGTGAGGCGGTAGTAGGCTCGCGCCGTTTGTTGACGGACATGTGCACCCCCGGCCGGCGGGGGACGAGCTGGGGGAGGCCATGCGCTTTCGCGGGAAGTCGATCCGCCGGAAGATCGTGGCGCTGCTTCTCGTGCCGCTGGTGTCCCTGACCGCCATCTGGGGCTTCGCAACGGTACTGACAGGGCGCGAAGTCGCCCGGCTGTTCCATGCGTCGGACGTCAAGCAGGACATCGGCTACCCCACCGAGGACACCGTCCGGGTGCTGCAGCAGGAGCGCCGACAGACCCTCGTCTACCTCGCCGACCCGCGGGCCGCCGACGCCCTCTCCGCGCTGCAGCGCACCCGCACCGCCACCGACGGGGCGCTGGCCAAGATCCGGAAGAACGCCGGCGACCACGACGTCCTCGACGCCATGGACGCGAACGGCGGCAAACGCCTCACCGCCGTCCTGGACGCCTTCGACGGCCTTGAGGCCCTGCGCCGCAGCGTCGAGCAGGGCACCGTCACCCGGGTTCAGGCCTTCGGCCTCTACAACCGCCTGGTCGACCCCTGCTTCACGCTGCTCGCCGCCCTCGAAGGCATCGACGACGTCGAACTGGACGCGCAGGCCCGCGCGATGGTCAACGTCAGCCGCGCCCGCGAGCTGCTCTCCCGCGAGGACGCCCTGCTCGGCTCCTCCCTCGTCGTCGGCACGCTCACCCGCGCCGAGACCCGCGACCTCTCCGACCTCGTCGCCCAGCGCACCGTCCTGTACGACGTCAGCCTGCCGCTGCTGCCCTCCTCCGAGCGCGGTCGCTACGAACGCCTGTGGAAGGACGCCGACACCGCTCCGCTGCGCACGGCCGAGCAGACCGTCATCGACACGGACTCCGGCACTCCGCACGGCGTCACCGCGAAGAGCTGGGACTCCGCGGCCGCGAGCGTCCTGGACGCACTCGGCACCCTGGACGACCAGGCGGGCGACCGCTTCCAGGACCGTGCGCACCCCGTGGCCGTCGGCGTGATCGTGCAGGCGGCCGTCGCGGGACTCCTCGGTCTCGTCGCGCTCGTGCTCTCCCTCGTCCTGTCCGTCCGGATCGGCCGCACCCTCGTCCGCGACCTGCGCCAGCTGCGCCTGGAGGCGCACGAGGCCTCCGGTGTCCGGCTGCCGAGCGTGATGCGCCGCCTGTCCGCCGGCGAACACGTCGACGTCGAGACCGAGGTGCCGCGCCTGGAGTACGACAAGAACGAGATGGGCGAGGTCGGCCAGGCCCTCAACACCCTCCAGCGCGCCGCCGTCGAGGCCGCCGTCAAACAGTCCGAGCTGCGGTCCGGTGTCGCCGAGGTCTTCGTCAACCTCGCCCGGCGCAGCCAGGTGCTGCTGCACAAGCAGCTCACGCTGCTCGACACCATGGAACGCCGCACCGAGGACACCGACGAACTCGCCGACCTGTTCCGCCTGGACCACCTCACCACCCGTATGCGCCGGCACGCCGAGGGCCTGGTGATCCTCTCCGGCGCCGCACCCTCCCGGCAGTGGCGCCGCCCGGTGCAGCTGATGGACATCGTGCGTGCCTCCGTCGCCGAGGTCGAGGACTACGAACGCATCGAGGTCCGGCGCCTGCCCCGGGTCGCACTCACCGGACCGGCCGTCGCCGACCTCACCCACCTGCTGGCCGAACTCCTGGAGAACGCCACGGTCTTCTCGCCTCCGCACACCGCCGTCCAGGTGATCGGGGAACGGGTCGCCAACGGCTTCACGCTGGAGATCCACGACCGCGGTCTCGGTATGGCGGCCGAGGCGCTGCTGGACGCCAACCTGCGGCTCGCCGAGACCCCCGAGTTCGAACTGTCCGACACCGACCGGCTCGGCCTGTTCGTGGTCAGCCGTCTCGCCCAGCGCCAGAACGTCCGGGTCTCCCTCCAGCCGTCGCCCTACGGCGGCACCACGGCCATCGTCTTCATCCCCGACGCGCTGCTCAGCGACGACATACCCGACACCAACGGTCTCGGCTTCCGCCTCGACCGGGACCGCGGCGGGAAGGGGACCGGGCAGGTGGCGGGCCGTGCCGGCGGGCGGTCCGCGGGGCCGGTGCAGCTGCCCGGCCTGCCGACCTCGCTGCTGGACGGGCCCGTCGAGCTGGAGGCGCCGGTGGACCTCGACGCCATCGACGACTTCCCCGGCGTCCTGGGGGACGACGACAGCGAGCGCGGCGGACTGTTCCGGCCCCGCCGCTCCCTGTCCCGCACCGACGACCCGGCGCCCTCCGTGTCCGCCGACCGCGAGGCACGCGAAGAGGGCGGCGACCGCGGGCCGGTACCGCTGCCGCGCCGGCAGACCCCCAAACTGGTCAGCTCGCACGGCAAGCCCGTCACCGACCAGCGCCCCCGCGGTGACGAACCCGACGAGCAGCCCTCCGCCGACGCGCGCCGCCCCGACAGCACCGGCGGACTGGCCCCGCTGCCCGCCCGCCGGCGCACCACGGCCTCCCACCGCCCCGCGGAACCCGCCGACCGGCCCGAGGAACGCGGGGGGGCTCCCGCCGACGGCACCGAAGCCCTGTCCGAGGTCCCCGCCCTGCCCCGACGCAGGCGAGCCACGACACCGGCGGACGAGAGCCCGGGCCCCTTGTGGCAGGCCCGCGACGGCAAGGCAGGGTCGGCCGGGGTGGAGTCCGGTTCCGGGACGGGCGTGCGGCCCCGCTCCGAAGGAGGGGGGGCCGAGCCGACCGGTGAGCGGGCCCCTTCCGATGAGGGCACGGCTCAGGCCACCGGCGACCTGCATCGGCGCACGGGCGGCCTGGCTCGACCCACCGGCGACCTGCCACAGCCCACCGGCCTGGCGGCGCAGCCCACCCCCGACGGGGCCCTGTCCGGCGGTGAGGTCGAGGCGGCCGGCGGCCCGCTGCCCCGGCGGGTGCGGCAGGCCAGCCTGGCTCCCCAGCTCAGGCAGGACACCGCGCGGCCCGCCGAACGTGCCGCGCAACCTGCCGAGCGCGACGCCGACGAGGTCCGTAGCAGGATGGCCTCGCTCCAGCGCGGCTGGCAGCGCGGCCGCGAGGAGAACGCCGCGGGCGAGGGCGTCCAGAACGGCACAGCACAAGGAACGACTAAGGGGGACGGTCGATGACCGCACCGAAGGCGACCGGCCACACGGAGACGAACAAGGGGGAGCTGAACTGGCTCCTCGACGATCTGGTCGACCGGGTCGCCAGCATCCGCAAGGCCGTCGTTCTGTCCGGCGACGGCCTGCCAACGGGTGTGTCCAAGGATCTGACCAGGGAGGACAGCGAGCATCTGGCCGCCGTAGCATCCGGCTTCCACAGCCTCGCCAAGGGCGTGGGCCGTCACTTCGACGCGGGCGGCGTACGGCAGACGGTGGTCGAGCTGGACGACGCCTTCCTGTTCGTCACCGCCGCAGGGGACGGCAGCTGCCTCGCCGTGCTCTCCGACGCCGACTCCGATGTCGGCCAGGTCGCCTACGAGATGACGCTCCTGGTCAAGCGGGTCGGTGTGCATCTGGGCACCGTCCCGCGCACCGATCTGCCCGCAGGCGGGTAGTGGGATGACATGAGCACAGACGGTCAGGTGAGAAACCACTGGTTCGACGACGAGGCCGGACCGGTCGTGCGTCCGTACGCCATGACGCGCGGCCGGACCACGAGCCCGGCCCAGCACCGGCTCGATCTGATCGCGGTGGTCGTCACGGAACCGCACGTGGGCGACCCGGAGGCGGATCCGACGCTGTCGCCCGAGCACGTGGAGATCGTCGGACTCTGCCGCGACGCACCGCAGTCGGTCGCCGAACTCGCCGCCGAACTCGCCCTGCCGATCGGCGTGGTGCGGGTCCTCATCGGCGATCTCGTGCACGCGGAACTCGTTCATGTCACGCGCCCGGTGCCCCCGGCCGAACTGCCGGACGAGAGCATTCTGCGTGACGTGATCAACGGCCTCCGGGCGCTGTGACGGGCCCGGGAACGGAGTGCTGACGTGACAGACCGGCATCCGCCGCACGGACTCGGAGTCCTGGCACGGCACCTGCCGGTCCGTCCCGAGGACACCGCCGTCCAACGGGGCGGCGCCACCGCCGACCCGTCGGGCCGAGCCGGCTGCTCGGTCACCGGTCTCGGCCCGGGCGGCCTACGCGGCATCGAAAACCCCTGGCGGCGGCCACGGCCGGCCGTCGCCCGACCCCGATCAAGCAGGAGAAGAGACCGATGATCCTCGGGCGTTCTGAGCGCGGCAAGCCCCCGGTCGAGCCCGTCACGCTCAAGATCCTGGTGGCCGGCGGCTTCGGCGTGGGCAAGACGACCCTGGTCGGGGCGGTCAGCGAGATCAGGCCGCTGCGCACCGAGGAACAGCTCTCCGAGGCCGGCCGCCCGGTCGACGACACCAACGGCGTGGAGGCGAAGCACACCACCACCGTGGCCATGGACTTCGGCCGTATCACCCTGCGCGAGGACCTGGTGCTCTACCTCTTCGGCACACCGGGGCAGGAACGGTTCTGGTTCATGTGGGACGAAATGTCCGAGGGTGCGCTCGGCGCCGTCGTCCTCGCCGACACCCGCCGACTGGAGGACTGCTTCGCCGCCGTCGACTACTTCGAGCGGCGCTCCATACCCTTCCTCGTCGGTGTCAACTGCTTCGAGGGAGCGGACCGTTACCCGGCCGAGACCGTACGGCAGGCCCTCGACCTGGACGACGACGTACCTGTCCTGCTGACCGACGCCCGTGATCGGGGGTCGGTCAAGGAGGTGCTCATCGGAGTCGTCCAGCACGCGATGGACCACGCGACGGACCGCCGCCAGGCCGCGCTCGGCTGACCGGGGCGCGCGGTCCCCTCGGCCGCCCCACGGGCACGGCCCGTACCCCCGCCGACCGGGGTACGGGCCGTGGTCCGTCGAGGAGCCCTCACGCGCGCGTGCCACGAACTGCTACGCGTCCTCCTCCAGCCAGCCGAAGCTCTTCTCCACGGCCTTGCGCCAGTTGCGGTACTCGCGCTCGCGCGCCGACGACTCCATCGCCGGCGTCCACTCCGCGTCCCGCTGCCAGTGCGACTTCAGCTCGTCCAGGTCGTTCCACACTCCCGTCGCCAGACCGGCCGCGTAGGCGGCACCCAGACAGGTCGTCTCCGACACCCGGGGCCGGATCACCGGCACGCCGAGGACATCCGCCTGGTGCTGCATGAGCAGGTTGTTCTTCGTCATTCCGCCGTCGACCTTCAAGGTGGAGATCCGGACCCCGGAGTCCTGATACATCGCGTCCACGACCTCCCGGGTCTGCCAGCTCGTCGCCTCCAGCACGGCGCGCGCGAGATGTGCCTTGGTGACGTACCGGGTGAGGCCGGTGACCACACCGCGCGCGTCGGAGCGCCAGTAGGGCGCGAACAGGCCCGAGAACGCGGGCACGATGTAGGCGCCGCCGTTGTCCTCGACGCTCGCCGCCAGCGTCTCGATCTCGTCGGCGTCGCGGATGATCCCGAGCTGATCGCGGAACCACTGGACCAGCGCGCCCGTTATCGCTATGGAACCCTCCAGGCAGTACACCGGCGCCTCCGCGCCGATCTTGTAGCCCATCGTCGTCAGCAGCCCGCTCTTGGACGGCACCGGCCGGTTGCCGGTGTTCAGCAGCAGGAAACTGCCGGTGCCGTAGGTGTTCTTCGCGGTGCCCACGTCGTAGCAGGCCTGCCCGAAGACGGCGGCCTGCTGGTCGCCCAGCGCGGAGGCGACGGGCACCCCGGCGAGCTGCCCGACCGCCGTGCCGTACACCTCGGCGGAGGACCGGATCTCGGGCAGGACCGCCTGGGGCACGTTCATGGCGGACAGAATGGCCGGATCCCACTGGAGCGTCTCCAGGTTCATGAGCATGGTGCGGCCGGCGTTCGTGACGTCGGTGACATGCCGGCCGCCGTCGGGGCCGCCGGTGAGATTCCAGATCAGCCAGGAGTCGATGGTGCCGAAGGCGATCTCCCCGCGTTCGGCCCGCTCCCGCAGACCGGGCACATGGTCGAGCAGCCAGGCCGCCTTGGGCCCGGAGAAGTAGCTCGCGAGCGGCAGCCCGGTCTGCTCGCGGAAGCGGTCCTGGCCGTCCGCGCCGCCCAGTTCGGAGCAGAGCGCGGCGGTACGGGTGTCCTGCCAGACGATCGCGTTGTGCACGGGCTTGCCCGTGGCACGGTCCCACAGGACCGTCGTCTCCCGCTGGTTGGTGATGCCGAGCGCGCTGAGCTGGCCGGCGCGCAGCCCGGCCTTGGCGAGCGCTCCGGCCACCACGGCCTGCACCTTGGACCAGATCTCGGTGGCGTCGTGCTCCACCCAGCCGGGTTTGGGAAAGATCTGGCGGTGCTCGCGCTGGTCGACGGCGACGATCGCGCCGCTGTGGTCGAAGACGATGCAGCGGCTGGACGTGGTGCCCTGGTCGATGGCGGCGACGTAGGTGTCGGCGGTGTCCGTCATGGCTGTCCCTGGGTCGCTGGGTCGGGTCGCTGGTCAGAGGGGCACGTGCGAGTGGCAAGGCGGCGTCCGGGGCCGGAGAGCGGCGTACGGGCCGTCAGAAGGCCGCGTGGTAGACGAGGCCCGCGAGCGCCCCGCCGATCAGCGGTCCGACCACCGGGATCCAGGAGTAACCCCAGTCGGAGGTGCCCTTGTTCGGGATCGGCAGGAAGGTGTGCACGATGCGCGGGCCGAGGTCACGGGCCGGGTTGATGGCATAGCCGGTGGGCCCGCCGAGGGAGAGGCCGATACCCACGACGAGCAGCGAGACGATCAGCACCGTGGTGCCGGACTCGCCGAGCCCCTTCGTCAGCCCGAAGGCGAGGATGGGCAGCACGAGGGCCATCGTCGCGATGATCTCGGTGATGAGGTTGGCGACCGGGTTCCGGATCTCCGGGATGGTCGAGAAGATGCCGAGGGTCGGCAGCGGCTCGTCGTCGGGGTCCCCGCTCGTGCCCTCCTTGCGGACGTTGGCCTGGAACTGCGCGAGATACACCAGGTAGGCGAGGACGGCGCCCAGCATCGCGCCGACCATCTCGCCCAGCAGATAGACCCAGACCTTGCCCCATTTCCCGGTGTCCACGGCGATGCCGATGGTGACCGCGGGATTGAGCTGGCCACCGGAGAGGGGGGCCGCGGTGTACGCGCCCGCGAGGACGCCGAAGCCCCACCCGAACGCGATGACGACCCAGCCCGAGGCCCGCGCCTTGGAGTGTCTGAGGGTGACGGCGGCGCAGACACCGGCACCGAACAGGATGAGGATCGCGGTGCCGATGACTTCGCCGACGAAGATGTCTCCGTTGCTCATGGCGGCTCCCTTGGCGCCGGTCGGGGGCGCTCGGCCCCGGCTCTCCGTGCAGGAACGTTCCCTTGCTGACGTCAGCCGAAGGCAGGGAGCCCCGCGCCCCGTCCGGCGTCCGTGACGAGCGTGCCGTCGCAGCCGCATCACCGGGGAGGGACGGGCCGTCGAACAGGACAGACCCGTGGCACAGTGCCTGATAACGCCGAGAATGTACGGCGATGTCGGCTGACACCGGGAAGTGTTCACCGGTGTCACGGGGGCGTCAAGGTTGCCGACGGCGACGGTGACAGCGACTCGCCCGGCGGCCGTGCCGCCGCTGCCCGGCCTCAACGGGCATGTACAGGAAGGACGTTCACCACCGTGGCTCGGCGGCCGCGCATCCGGCCTGCGCCGGCGCTGCCCCCGGACCCCGCCGCACCTCGTGACCGGGCAGCCCGGCGCGTCCGAGCACCCAGCTCGCCCCGCGCAGCGCCTTGGCCGCCCGCTTCAGCGGAGCGAGCTGGGCGGCGGCCTGGCGGTGGTCGCCCACGCTTCCCGGTGCGCACACGACGGTCGCGAGGGAGAGCGTGACCGCCCGGTCTCCCGCGGTCCAGGGCAGGTCGAGCACCGAGCCCACCAGCGGATCCAGCGCCGCCTCCTCGGCCAGCACCAGGAAGTCGTCCCCGCCGATGTGCCCCACGCGCGCGTGCCCCGAGACCGCCTGCTGCAGCGCCCGCCCCACCGACCGGATCAGCTCGTCGCCGGCGGCGAACCCGGCACCGTCGTTGACCTGCTTGAAGTGATCGATGTCCAGCCAGCTGAGCGCAAAGGTCCGGCCGTCCGCGATCCAGCGGTCCACCTCGCTCGTGATCGCGTCCGAACCCGGCAGCCGGGTCAGCGGATTGAGCCCGGCGGCCTCCTCCACCCGGCTCTCGGCCAGCGCCCGCACCAGGTCCGCGAGCCGTACGACACCCACGCATCGCCCGCGCCCGTCGACCACCGCGACATCGTCGGAGGTCCGGTCCCGGCCGCCGATCGCGACGACGTCCAGCACCTGCCAGGCGGTGGCGTCGACGCCGACCATGCGGGGCGCGTCCCCCAGCTTGAAGGCCGGCCGGTCGGCGTACAGGGCATGCCCGTACCGGCCGGACAGCGACAGCAGGAAGCGCGAGCGGTGCACCGACCGCACGGGCCTGCCGGCCTGGTCCACCAGCAGCACACCGGAGACGTCCGGCGATCCGGTCAGCAGCGCCCGCACCTGCCCCGCCGAGGCGGTCACCGGCAGTACGGCGGCCGGACGCACGAACTCCCGCACCGACGGCCCCGACCGGGGCATGGCGACAGCGCCGGGGGAGCGGGGCGGAACGTATACGTCCGCGGCGGGAATCCGGGCCGGCGGCGCGAACAGCTCGCCCTGGGCCAGCTGCGCCCCGGCCGACAGCGCGGCCGCGTACTGCAGTTCGGTCTCGACCCCCTCCACCGCGACCAGGGCTCCCAGCTCCTCGCAGAGTGTCCGCATCGCCCGCACCGCGGCCGGCCGGGACAGCAGCGAGGCGTCGAGCTTGACGAGGTCGGGGGAGAGGTCGGTGAGCAGCCGGAGCGGTACGTCGCCGTCCCCGATGCCGTCCGCGCTGATCCGGAACCCCTGCTCGCGCAGTGCCGCCACCGCCTCCAGCAGTGCCTGTTGCGGCACGTGCGTATAGGGCGGGACGACGTCCAGCGTCACCTCCCAGGGCAGCCGCCCGGCCGCGCGCACGGCGTCGTGCAGCGGGGTGAGGCCGCCGAGGTCGGCGAGCGTGGCTGCGAACACGTTGAGATGCAGCGGCAGCAGGGTCTCCTTGTGGGTCGCGGTGCGAAGCGCCAACACCGTGAGTTTCGAGTCGAGTTCGGGGTCACGGCGGGCCTCGGCCAGGACGTCGCCGGTCTCCGGGCGGGCGAGTGTCTCCAGTGCGGCGACCGCGCCCGTACTCAGGTTGACCACCGGTTGGAAGGCGAAGCGGAGAGTGTCCGTCCAGGAGTGCACGGGAGCATGATGGCGCTGCCCGGATGCGCCCAGGCCCAGTTCATGAGACGTTCACGCAGGATTCCGGGGTGGTCACGCAGCGTGGGCAACCTCTGTAGTCGCTGCCGTCACACGATGCTCTCCCCCTCTTCTCCGTCGGTCTGCGTCACCGCACCGCGACCACCGATGATCCATGCCCGAACAGCCCCTGGTTGGCGGAGATCCCCACGCGTGCCCCGGCGATCTGCCGCTCGCCCGCCGTGCCTCTCAACTGCCAGGTCAGCTCACATACCTGGGCGATGGCCTGGGCCGGCACCGCCTCCCCGAAGGAGGCCAGTCCGCCACTGGCGTTGACGGGTATGCGGCCGCCCGGGGCCGTCGCGCCCTCCCGCAGCAGCTTCGCCCCCTCGCCCTCGCCACACAGCCCCAGATCCTCGTACCACTGCAACTCCAGCGCGGTGGACAGGTCGTACACCTCGGCCAGGGACAGGTCCCGGGGGCCGATGCCCGCCTCCTCGTAGGCCGCCCGGGCGATGGACGCTCTGAAGGTCTTACCCGCGGGCTCCACGGCGGCCGCGCAGTCCGTGGCGATGTCCGGCAGGTCCAGCAGCGTGTTCGGGAAGCGTGGGGTCACGGTCGACACCGCGCGGATCCGCACCGGCCGGGGCGCGCCGTGCCGGTGTGCGAAGTCCATGCTGGAGAGCACCAGGGCCGCGCCGCCGTCGGAGGTGGCGCAGATGTCGAGCAGCCGCAGCGGATCGGCGACCACCGCGGAGGCGGCGACCTCCTCGGCGGTGACCCGCTTGCGGTAGCGGGCGTACGGGTTGAGCGCGCCCATCGCGGCGTTCTTCACCTTGACCAGCGCGAAGTCCCGCGGTGTGTCCCCGTGCACCGCCATCCGGCGCCGCGCGTACAGCCCGAAGTACGTCGGATTCGTCGCGCCCAGCAGGTGAAAGCGCAGCCAGTCCGGATCGTCGGGACGCTCTCCGCCCGCCGGCCGGAAGAAGCCCTTGGGTGCCGCGTCCGCCCCCACCACGAGGACGACGTCCGCGAGCCCGGCCAGGATCTGCGCCCGCGCCGTGGCGATCGCCTGCGCCCCGGAGGCGCATGCCGCGTACACACTGGCGACTCTGGCCCCCTGCCAGCCGAGGGCCTTGGCGAACGTCGCGCCCGCCACATACCCGGGATAGCCACCGCGCACCGTGTCCGCGCCCACGACCGAGCCGACGTCGCTCCAGTCGACGCCGGCGTCCGCGAGCGCGGCGCGGGCCGCCGCCGTCCCGTACTCCACGAAGGAGCGGCCCCACTTGCCCCATGGGTGCATGCCGGCGCCGAGCACCGCCACGTCCGTCGTCATGCCCTCACCTCCGTCGGCCGCCAGTGCCAGGTCGTCCAGGTCGTCTCCGCGTCCTCGTGCAGCACTCCGGGGACGACCTCCACCTCCATGCCCACCGTCAGATCGGCGACGGTGACCCCGGGAGCCGCCTGCCCCAGCACCACGATCCGCTCGGCCACCAGCTCCACCGCGATCAACGCGTACGGCTCCCACGGAAGTTCCGGACTACTCACATAGGGTGACGGCGGACGGTATCGGGCGTCCGTGTACGACCAGATTCGCCCCCTTCGTGAGAGAGGTACCTCCTCCACTGGGCCCCCTGTGCAGTACGGATTGCGACAGTGGACGTCCTCGCGCGGGAAGAACACCGTGGCGCATGCCGAGCAGCGGGTGCCCAGGAGCCGGAAGTCGTCTCCGTCTCCGGTGAACCAGCCGGCGACCGCCGGCGTGCGTGTCCGAGGCAAAGTCCCTCCCTGGCGGATAATCTGACGGAGCGTCAGAAGTGTGTCACGGGCATCCGGAAATGGGCAGGGCGCAGACATGACCCGACTCACCCGCGCAGTGCGCGGTCTCGTCACCGCCCTCGCCGCCGCGCTGGCCGT
Organism: Streptomyces sp. NPDC052101; assembly: GCF_040680235.1. NCBI lineage: Bacteria > Bacillati > Actinomycetota > Actinomycetes > Kitasatosporales > Streptomycetaceae > Streptomyces > Streptomyces sp. NPDC052101. The sequence continues at coordinate 12,191 of NZ_JBFAWH010000028.1, read as the reverse complement.
GACCGCCGCCTCCGCCACCGCTCAGGCGAAGCCGGAGCCCAAGGCCCCGAAGGACTTCGTGGCCCTGAGATCCGTGGACCCGACGATCCTCCAGGAGATGCGCTACTTCACCCCGCACAACTTCGTCGGCCGGCGCATCGACGGCTACGAGCAGCCGATCTGCATCCTCACCCGCCCCGCCGCCGAAGCGCTCCACAAGGCGCAGTTCACACTGCTGCGCAAGGGCTACACCCTCAAGGTGTACGACTGCTACCGGCCCCAGCGCGCCGTGAACCACTTCGTCCGCTGGGCCGAGGACCTCGACGACCAGGCGATGAAGGGCGAGTTCTACCCGAACGTCGACAAGACCCGCCTCTTCGAGGACGGCTACATCGCCGAGAAGTCCGGCCACAGCCGCGGCTCGACCATGGACCTCACGATGGTGAGACTCCCCGCGAGGCCGACCCGGCCGTACCACCCGGGAGAGCCGCTGATGCCGTGCTACGCGCCCAAAGGTGATCGATTCCCCGACAACTCCATCGACATGGGCACCGGATTCGACTGCTTCGACACCCTCGCGCACACGCTCGACCCGCGCATCCAGGGCGAACAGCGCACCAACCGCCTGCTGCTCAAGGACACCCTGGAGAGCCTCGGATTCGTGAACCTCGCCGAGGAGTGGTGGCACTACACATACAAGCCCGAGCCCTATCCGGACACCTATTTCGACTTCCCCGTGTCCCGGAAGTCGCTCATCGGCGCGGACTGAGCCGCCTGCGGAAGACGCCCTTCTTCTGATCGGATACAGTCCGCGCGTGTCCGAAACTCATCATCCAACTGCCAACTCCGTACCGAACTCGCACTGTTCGGGTTGCGGAGCGCCCTACGGAGAGGGCATTTCCGGCTGGCCGCGCACCTGCACGTCCTGCGGGACCGTCGCCTACCGCAATCCGCTGCCGGTCGCGATCGCGCTCCAGCCCGTGTACGACACCAAGGGCACCGCCCTCGTCGTCATCACCCGCACCATCGCTCCCGCGCGCGGAGGCACGGCCCTGCCCGGCGGCTACATCGACGACCGGGAGGAGTGGAAGCAGGCCGTCGTACGCGAACTCAAGGAGGAGACCGGCATCGACGCGGCCCCGCGCGACGTACGGCTCGTGGACGCGATGAGTTCGCCCGACGGCCACCTGCTGCTGTTCGGACTCCTCCCGGAGCGCCCGGCGGACGGACTCCCGCCCGCCCACCCCACGGACGAGACCGAGGGCTGGCGGCTGCTGCGCCGGCCCGAGGAACTCGCCTTCCCGCTGCACACCGTGGCCGTACGGGCCTGGTTCGAGGGCCGGTACGGCTGAGCCGCGCGCTCAGTCCAGCCCGCGCACCCGCACCGGACAGGGCGGCTCTACGGAACCGCCCTCCCGTTCCCGGGTGACCACCACCGCGCGGCCCTGCCGGCGGGCGACATAGCGTTCGATCTCCGGTTCGTCCCACCCGTCGCCCGCGTCCGGCACCACCAGACCGCCTCCCGTCCGGCCACGCGCCGGTGCCCACACCTCCAGCTCCAGGCCGCCGTCGGCACCGCGCACGGGGATGACCGCACCCGCACGCGCGAACACCGGTATCCGCGACAGCGGCGCGTCCACGAGAACCTGCGCCGGCCCCTCGTACGCCTTCTCCGTCGCCGTGTCGTACCAGCGCCCCCGCGGCAGCTGCACCGCACGCCGGTCGGCACCCGGGTCCAGCACCGGAGCCACCAGCAGACCGTCCCCGAGCAGAAACGTGTCCTCGCAGTCACGCAGCGCCCGGTCCTCCGGCGCCCCCCACCACAGCGGCCGCACATAGGGCGCGCCGGTGCGCCGGGCCAGATGCGCCAGCGTCATGAAGTAGGGCAGCAGCCGCCGCCGTTCGAGCAGCGCCACGCGCGCGTGCTCCAGCGCCTCGGCGCCGAACTCCCAGGGCTCCCTGCGCCCCGCCCGCAGACTCGCGTGGGTGCGGAACAGCGGCAGATACGCGCCGAGCTGGAACCACCTCAGATACAGCTCCGGTGACGGGCTGCCGTCGAAACCGCCCACGTCCGGCCCCGAGTACGGCACCCCGCACAGCCCGAGCCCCAGCACCAGCGACAGCGACGCCCGCAGCCCCGGCCAGCCCGTCGCCACGTCCCCGGACCAGGTGCCCCCGTACCGCTGCAGCCCCGCCCAGCCGGACCGGGAGAACAGGAACGGCCGCTGCCGGGGCGCCAGCTCGCGCAGCCCCTCGTAGCCGGCCCGGGCCATGCACAGCGCGTACACGTTGTGCGCTTCCCGGTGGTCGCCCCCGCGCCCCTCCAGGGCGTGCCGGGCCGAACGCGGCAGGGTCGGCTCACCGAAGGCGTTGAACGACGTCGGCTCGTTCATGTCGTGCCAGAACCCCGCGAAACCCTGCCCCAGCCGCTCCTCGTACAGCCCGCCCCACCACTTGCGCACGCCCGCGCGCGTGAAGTCCGGAAAGGCCGACTCGCCGGCCCACACCACCCCGCGCACCGTGCGCCCCGAGGAGTCCCGCACGAACGCGTCCACGGCCCTACCGCTGTCGTACACGGCATTGCCCGGGGCAGCCTTCACGGCCGGATCGACGATCGACACCAGCCGGATCCCGTCCCGCCGCAGCTCCTCGGCGAGTCGCGGCAGCTTCGGAAAACGCTCCTGGTCGACCGTGAACACCTGGTGGTCGTCGTAGTGGTCGATGTCCAGGTGCACGGCGTCCAGCGGCAGCCCGTGCCGCTGATAGTCCGCGACGATCCGGCGTACCTCCTGCTCGCTGCCGAAGCCCCACCGCGCGTGATGGTGCCCGAGCGCCCACGCGGGCGGCAGCGCCGGCGCACCGGTCAGCGAGGCCCAGGCGTGCAGCACGCGCGCGGGAGTGCCCACGATCACCCAGCAGCGCAGCGGACCGCCGTCCATCCGCACCTCGCAGCGCCCCGCCCGGTCGTGCCCGGACCCGGCGCCCTCCTCGCCCTCCCACAGCACCACCGAGCCGTCCCACGTGGTGTCGTGGAACACCAGATGCGTGCCCGCGTCAGCCACCACGAGCTGCACCGGCATCGTCAGATACAGCGGATCGTCGCCGGGACGGAACGCCCGGCCGGGATCGGTGTTCCACAGCCGGTACGTGCCGTCCCGCAGCCGGGGCCCGGACGCCCGGCCGCCCAGACCGAAGAAGCGGGCATCGGCCGCCACCTCCGACCGCTGCATCCAGCGCGCCGTACCCCCGCCGACCGGCTCCCACCAGCGCGGCGGCAGATCCCGCCGCAGCGTCACACCGCCGGGCGTGCACACCTCCACCGCACCGTGCCGCGAGACGGTGACCGTGACCCGCTCGGCGACCACCCGCCAGCCACCGTCCTTGTCCGGCTCCAGCACCGCCCGCGGATCCGGCTCAGGACAGGTCTCCGCGAGCGCGTACGACGGCTGGGGGCCCGCCCCGTCCCACCCCCAGAACACCGCCCCGTTCACCGCGACGGTGATCCGCAGCTCGGACCGGCCGAACCGGATCAGCCCGCCGCCCGGCCCCGGCTCCGCGCCCTGGACCCGCCCCGGCACCCGCGCCCGCTCGGCACCCCGCGGCGGCAACCCGACGGCGTCGATCCGCCGCCTGCGCCACGCCGCCCGTACGGTACGCAACCCCCGAGCCGCCCTCCCCGAACCCACCACACTCACCGAACGCACCAGGTCACGACCGTCCATGCTGCTCACCCTGCCACTGAGCGCCCCACGCGTGCGTGTCGTTCAACTGCCGTTCACCCGTGCCGGGACCACATCTTCACGACACGGACTATGTGGGGCGCGCCCTGGTGTAGAAGTCGATCACATGGCATCGTCCCTGTCAGCCGCGTCACGCGCACACCCCAGCCCGTGCGCGGACCGACGCCCACGACGCGCACAGCCCGGGAGCCGCCCCCATGTCGACCGCCACCCCCCAGCCGCTCTGGCAGCCCGATCCCGAGCGGATCGCCCAGGCTCGCATCACCCGGTTCCAGGCATGGGCCGCCGAGCGCCACGGCGCCCCGGCCGAAGGCGGCTACCCCGCCCTGCACCAGTGGTCCGTCGACCAGCTGGACACCTTCTGGAAAGCCGTCACGGAGTACTTCGACGTGCGGTTCTCGACGCCCTACGCGCGCGTGCTCGGCGACCGCTCGATGCCGGGCGCCCAGTGGTTCCCCGGAGCCACCCTCAACTACGCCGAGCACGCCCTGCGCGCAGCGGCGGACCGGGCCGACCAGCCCGCCCTGCTCCACGTCGACGAGACCCACGAACCGCGCCCGGTGACCTGGGCCGAACTGCGCCGCCAGGTCGGCTCCCTCGCGGCCGAACTCCGCGCCCTCGGCGTGACTCCCGGCGACCGCGTCAGCGGCTACCTGCCCAACATCCCGCAGGCCGTCGTCGCCCTGCTGGCCACGGCCGCCGTCGGCGCCGTCTGGACCTCCTGCGCCCCCGACTTCGGCGCCCGCAGCGTCCTCGACCGCTTCCAGCAGGTCGAGCCCGTCGTCCTGTTCACCGTCGACGGCTACCGCTACGGCGGCAAGGAGCACGACCGCCGCGAGACCGTCGCCGAGCTGCGCCGCGAGCTGCCCACCCTGCGCGCCGTCGTCCACATCCCGCTGCTCGGCACACCGGCACCCGAGGGCGCCCTGGAGTGGTCGGCGCTGACGTCGGGGGACACCGAGCCGGTCTTCGAGCAGGTGACCTTCGACCACCCGCTGTGGGTGCTGTACTCGTCCGGTACGACCGGCCTGCCCAAGGCCATCGTCCAGTCCCAGGGCGGCATCCTCGTCGAGCACCTCAAGCAGCTCGGCCTGCACTGCGACCTCGGTCCCGAGGATCGTTTCTTCTGGTACACCTCGACCGGCTGGATGATGTGGAACTTCCTCGTCTCCGGCCTGCTCACGGGCACGACGATCGTCCTGTACGACGGCAGCCCCGGCTACCCGGACACGGGCGCCCAGTGGCGGGTCGCCGAACGCACCGGGGCCACCCTCTACGGCACCTCGGCCGCCTATGTCATGGCCTGCCGCAAGGCCGGCGTCCGTCCTGCGCGCGACTTCGACCTGTCCGCGGTGAAGTGCGTCGCCACCACCGGCTCCCCCCTGCCGCCCGACGGCTTCCGCTGGCTGCACGACGAGGTCCGCGACGACCTGTGGATCGCCTCCGTCAGCGGCGGCACCGACGTCTGCTCCTGCTTCGCCGGCGGCGTACCCACGCTCCCGGTGTACACCGGCGAGCTGCAGGCACCCGGCCTCGGCACCGACCTGCAGGCCTGGGACCCCAGCGGCCGTCCCGTCATCGACGAGGTCGGCGAGCTGGTCGTCACCAACCCCATGCCCTCGATGCCGATCCGCTTCTGGAACGACCCCGACGGCAGCCGCTACCACGACAGCTACTTCGACACCTACCCCGGCGTCTGGCGGCACGGCGACTGGATCACGCTCACCTCACGCGGCACCGTGATCATCCACGGCCGCTCCGACTCCACCCTCAACCGGCAGGGCGTGCGGATGGGCTCGGCCGACATCTACGAGGTCGTCGAACGGCTCCCCGAGATCAAGGAATCCCTCGTCATCGGTGTCGAGCAGCCCGACGGCGGCTACTGGATGCCGCTGTTCGTGCACCTCGCCCCGGGCGCCGTCCTCGACGAGGCACTCCTGAACCGCATCAAGCAGGCCATCCGCGAACAGCTCTCGCCGCGGCACGTACCCGACGAGATCATCGAGGTGCCCGGCGTCCCGCACACCCTCACCGGCAAGCGCATCGAGGTCCCCGTCAAGCGCCTCCTGCAGGGCACGCCCCTGGAGAAGGCGGTCAACCCCGGCTCCATCGACAACCTCGCCCTGCTCGACTTCTACGAGGAACTCGCCCGCAAGCGCGGCTGACCCCGTGCAAGTCACCCGCCATAGGTGGCCTCGGACTCGCCCAGCACGGCGGCGAAGTCCGAGGCCAGCCGCGCGGCGTCGGCCGGCTCCAGCCCGGCGGTGGTGATCCGGACGCCCGGCCCGGACGACACACGGAACCTGGCGCCTGCCGCGACCCACCAGCCGTACGACCGCAGCCCGTTCACCACGGCCGATTCGTCGCGCACGGGCACCCACACATTCATTCCGCTCGCGGCGTGCGAGGCGATGCCCCGTGCCGCCAGTTCACCGGCCAGCGCGGTACGACGCAGCGCGTACGTCTCACGCGCGCGTGCCACCAACGCGCGCGTGCCGTCGTCCGTCATCAGCCCGTGCACCGTCTCCTGCAGCAGGTGGCTGACCCAGCCCGACGTCAGCAGCAGCCGGCCGTCGTGCCGGGCGAGCGTGACCGGGTCGCAGGCCGCGGCCGCCCAGCGCAGATCGGTCCCGAGGAACTTGCTCACGGACCGCACATGCACCCAGCGGGCCGGCCCCGCGGCGGACACGGTATGCAGGTCGGCGCCGGCCACCTCGGACGCATGGTCGTTCTCCACCACCAGCGCATCGGGCGCTTCACGCAGCACCCCGGCCAGCGCATCCCGACGGGCGGCGGAGAACCATCCGCCGTACGGATTCTGCCCCCGCGGGCTGAGCACCACGGCCCGCACCCCGGCGCGCAGCGCCGCCCGCAGGGCCTCCGGACGCATCCCCTCGTCGTCCACGGCGACCGGGACGTTGCGCAGCCCCAGCGCCGCGACCAGATCCAGCAGATGGTGATAGCCCGGGTCCTCCATGGCCACGCCGTCCCCAGGGAGCAACTCGACGGACAGCACCCGGTTGATGAGATCCAGCGCGCCGTGCGCGAACGTCACGTGATCCACGGGGACGCCGTCCGCCCCCATCCAGTCTCGCACCGCCTCCTCCAGCCGCGCGAGCCGGGGCGCGGAGCGATGGGAACGGACACCCGGGGAGAGGCGTGACGGCGGCAGCAGATCGGGCAGCAGCGCCGGATCGGGATGTCCGCCGGCCAAGTCCCGCAGCCCCTCGGGCACCTTGGGCGGCCGCCGCGACGCGACCGCGGGCGCCGGAGCGACCACTGTGCCGCCGCGACCGCGCGTGATGACGATGCCCCGCCGCCGCAACTCCTTGTAGGCCGTGGCGACCGTACCCGGACTCACCCCCAGCTCGTCCGCGAGCCGCCGCACCGGCGGCAGCGCGATCCCTGGTGCCAACGCCCCCTCCGCCACGCCCTGTTCGACCGATCCGGCAATTCCCTTGGCCGTCGTACCGGCGATCTCATATTGTGTTACCACGTTAGCAATTATGTACCAATACATAACTGGAGACAAGCTCCACCCGAGGGGGAACAGTGGAAGCCCAGCCCGAGGCCGCCCTCCGGCCACCGCGCATACCAGGCGGCCGCGACGGACGCCGGATGCTCCTCATCACCTTCACCGACCGCATCGGCAGCGGCCTTTGGGCCTCCGTCTCCGTCCTGTACTTCACCTACGTCTCCGGGCTCTCCATCGCCCAGGTCGGCACCCTCGCCGCGATCTCCGGCGCCGTCGGCATCGCGGGCGCACCCCTGGGCGGACGCATCGCCGACCGCTTCCCCCTCACCCGGATCCTGATCGCACTCCAACTCCTGCGCGCCACCGCCTCCTTCGCCCTGCTCACCACCGACCACTACCTCCCGCTGCTCGCGATCTCCGCCGTCGGCAGCCTCGGCGACCGCGCCTCCAGCGTCCTCACCAAGCTCTACGCCACCCGCATCGCCGGACCCGCCCGAGTCCGCTACCAGGCCGTCAACCGCACCGCCTCCAACGCCGGCTGGGCCCTGGGCGGCCTCGCCGCGGCGGCCGCCCTCACCCTCGGCACCACCACCGCCTACCGCTGGCTCCTCGCCGGCGACGGACTCTCCTTCCTGGCGATCGCGCTCCTCACCCTGACCTGCGCCGAACCCCCGTCCAGCAGCCGCCTCGCCGCCGACGCCCGCACCACACCGCGCAAGGTCAGGCCGGCCAGTCCCTGGCGCGACCGCATGTACCTCGCGTTCGTAGCGACCGAGACAATCCTCTTCCTGGACGACAGCGTCTTCCAGATCGGCCTGCCCCTGTGGATCGCCCACACCGAGGGCGTACCGCACGGCCTCGCACCCCTGCTGCTCGTCCTCAACAACGTGATGGTGGTAGCCCTCCAGGTGCCGCTCGCCCGCTACGGCACCACCACCGCGGCAGCCCGGAAACTGCTCGTCCCGCTGTCCGCGGCCTCCGCCGCCGGCGGCATCACCATGGCCCTGTCCGCCACCGGCGGCGCCGCCCAGGCGATCTGCCTGCTCACCGCCTCCGCGGCTCTCTTCACCTTGGCCGAGATGCTCCACGCCGTGGCGTCCTGGGAACTCTCCGTGACCCTCGCCCCCGACACCGCACAGGGCGCCTACCTCGGCGTCCACGGCCTCGCCCAGTCGGGCCAGCGCAGCCTCGGCCCACTCGCCGTCACCGCCGCCATCGCCACCGGCCCCCTCGGCTGGACCGTCTTCGGCGCCACCATCGCCGCGACCTGCGCACTCCAGCACCGCCTGGTCCGGGACCGCCTCCCGCGAAGCCCATTGTCAGTGCCGCCGGTTACGGTGAGTGAGCATTGATCGACCGCGCACTTTGGGGGAAACATGGCGCACACCGACCACCAGACCATGCGACGCGTCCTGCGCCGCGAGATCGCCGGCACCATCGGCCTGATCACCGACGAGCACGACTTCCGCGCCATGCGGCGCTACCGCAGCTTCACCTTCGACGACCACGCCGCCTACCTCCGGCAGGTCGAATCCGTCCTCAGGGCCCGCGCCGCCCAGGGCACCCACACCACACTCGCCCTGTTCGACCCCGAGGACTACGCCCACTACTGCACGGAAGCCGGACTCGACCCGGAGGCCCCGGCCAGCCGCACCCGGTTCACCGCGGAACTCGCGGCAACAGGCGCGACCATCCCCTACGACGGCCGACCGCTCGCCACCCTCGTTCCGGCCCTCGTGGACGAAGCCGTACGACAGGCCACTTGGGAGTACGCCACCACCCTGCTCGCCCGCCTCGGCCCCTGCCCCACCTGCGGAGAGGACATCGGCAGGACAGCCTTCACCCGAGCCTCCGACCTCCTGGTCCGCATCCTCGACACCGCACCACCCGGCGACCGCCACCTCGTGTGCAGCGTCTCCGGACCACCGGACACCCTCATCTCCGTCCTGCACGGCGACCGGGACAGCCACGGCGACACCCGCCTCGACGAAGCCGAAGCCCTGGAATTCACGAGCGTCCTCGCCCTCGGCCTCGCGACCCGCAGCCCCGGCGGACTCGTCCTGCGCACCAGCGCCCCGGGCACGACCGACCGCGTCTACGGCTGGCGACTGCGCACCGGCGCCCTGGAACCCCTCACCGCTTCCGAAGTGTTCGACGCCTACTGCACCGATGCCGAATGCGGAGACCTCATCTCCCCGGAGTCCGGCGTCGACTACTGCGAGCCCCCCGACCTGGGAGACGAGACCACAGCACCGGGCCACCGCCACTGAACGACCCAGGCGTCCACGGCGCCGCCCGCGCCGACAGCACGCCGAACGCACCAGGGGCGCCCCACCCGAAGGCGGGACGCCCCTGAACCCGGCACACCGGACACGCTGGTACGGCTACTCGCCGGACAGCACCGCCTGAGCCGCGCTGCGCGCCTCCTCGGCGCTGTCCGCGGCCCGCGCCGCCGCCGCGGCCCGCTCACACTGCGCCAGCGTGTACTTCGCCAGCGTCGCCCTTACATAAGGAATAGACGCCGAACCCATGGACAAGGAGGTGACACCCAGACCGGTCAGCACACAGGCAAGCAACGGATCGGACGCGGCCTCACCGCACACACCACAGCTCTTGCCCTCGGCCTTGGCCGCCTCCGCCGACAGCGTCACCAGGTCCAGCAGCGCCGGCTGCCACGGGTCCTGAAGCCGGGACACCGCGCCCACCTGCCGGTCGGCCGCGAACGTGTACTGCGCGAGGTCATTGGTCCCGAGCGAAAGGAACTCGACCTCCTGCAGGATCGAACGCGCCCGCAGTGCGGCCGACGGGATCTCGACCATCGCGCCGAACTTCGCCTGCAGCCCCGCATCACGGCAGGCGTCCGCAAAGGCCTTGGCGTCCCTGCGGTCCGCCACCATAGGGGCCATGACCTCTAGATAGACGGGCAGCCCCTCGGCGGCCTTCGCCAGCGCGGTCAGCTGCGTGCGCAGGATCTCGGGGTGGTCCAGCAGCGTCCGCAGACCCCGCACGCCCAGCGCCGGGTTCGGCTCGTCGGCCGGAGTAAGGAAGTCCAGCGGCTTGTCCGCACCGGCATCCAGCACCCGCACGACCACACGGCCCTCGGGGAACGCCTCCAGCACCTGCCGGTAGGCCTCCACCTGCTTCTCCTCGGAAGGAGCGTTCTTGCTGTCGTCCAGGAACAGGAACTCGGTACGGAACAGGCCGACGCCCTCGGCCCCGGCCGCCACGGCGGCCGGTACGTCCGCCGGCCCGCCCACGTTGGCCAGCAGCGGCACCTTGTGCCCGTCCGCCGTCGCACCCGGCCCGGTCGACGCGGCCAACGCGGCTTTGCGCGCGGCGGCCGCGGCCTCCAGCTCCGCCTTCTTCGCCTCGCTCGGGTTCACGAAGATGTCGCCTGTGCTGCCGTCGACGGCGATCACCGTGCCCTCGGCCAGCTCACCGGCACCCGGCAGCGCCACGACCGCCGGCACACCCAGGGCCCGCGCCAGGATCGCGCTGTGGCTGGTCGGCCCGCCCTCCTCGGTCACGAAGCCGAGCACCAGAGAGGGATCCAGCAGCGCGGTGTCGGCAGGAGCGAGGTCCCGCGCCACAAGCACATACGGCTCGTCGCTGTCCGGAACCCCCGGCATCGGAACGCCCAGCAGTCGGGCGACGATGCGATTCCGCACGTCGTCGAGGTCGGCCACCCGACCGGCGAGGTACTCACCGGCACCGGCCAGCAGCTCCCGGTACGCCGCGAACGCGTCGTACACCGCACGCTCGGCCGTGCTGCCGACGGCGATCCGCCGGTCCACGTCCGCCATCAGCTCGGGGTCCTGGGCCATCATGGCCTGCGCCTCGAGCACGGCCTGGGCCTCGCCCCCGGCCAGATTGCCGCGCGCCATCAGATCGGCGGCGACAGCGTCCACGGCCTGTCGAGCCCGCCCCTGCTCCCGCTCGGCCTCCTCCGCGGGGATCTGCTTGGCCGGCGGCTCCAGCACCGCCGTGCCCATGTGCCGAACCTCGCCGATGGCCACGCCATGGCTCACGCCGACGCCTCGCAGCGTTGTCTCCATCTCACCCGTCTCCGATAGTGCGGCGGACCCCGCCGCCGCGGTGGTTGTCCTGATCGCCGTCAGGTGACGGCACTGCGGTCACTGCCAGGAGAAGAGGCTGTCGCCGGCCTTCACGTCTCCGCTGTCACGGATGCCGGAGAGAACGTCGGCCGTGGCTTCGAGCGCGACGACGGGGCAGACCGCGGACTTGCCGGCGGCCTCGACGGCGGCGGGGTTCCAGCGCACGATCGCCTGCCCTCGCTGCACGGTGTCGCCCTTGTTGACGAGCAGTTCGAAGCCGTCGCCGTTGAGCTGCACGGTGTCGATGCCGAGGTGGGTGAGGACGCCATGGCCCTCCGCGTCGACCACGACGAAGGCGTGCGGGTGCAGGGAAACAATGACGCCGTCCACGGGCGACACGGCCTCGGAGGCCTCACGCACGGGGTCGATGGCGGTGCCCGGGCCGACCATGGCCCCGGAGAAGACCGGATCCGGCACTTCGGCCAGTCCGATGGCACGTCCGGCAAGAGGGGACGTCACGGTGGTCATGGGAAGCCTCCCAAGGAGTGGAGCTGCTTACGGGCCGTCACTGCCTGTCCCGGACGGCACTGAGCAGCAGGGTATGTCATATGAAGTGGCGGTTCCGTTTAGAAGCTACCAGCTAGTGGTCTAGACCACCAACCCCTTGGATTTGCACGGCCTTCAAGGCTCCGTGTACAGTCGTACTCCTGCTTGGGACGGAGCGACGCGAGAGCGTCCTCACTCGAGCAGAACCCAAACTCGTCAGATCCTATCTCTGGATCCGCTTCTGCATGCTCGCAGGAGGGTGGTCAGAGAGACGGAAAAACCCTGATAGAGTTTGAAACGCCGAAGGGAAGCCCGGAGGAAAGCCCGAGAGGGTGAGTACAAAGGAAGCGACCGTTCCTTGAGAACTCAACAGCGTGCCAAAAATCAACGCCAGAT
>NZ_JBFAWH010000027.1:0-105893 GCF_040680235.1 Streptomyces sp. NPDC052101 | reverse complement strand
CTTCGAACACCTCCCCCAACGGCACAGGAGCCTCGTGCGTTGCGCACACCACCAGCGTCACCCGATCAGTGGCCGCGCTGAAAACACTCACTGACTGGCTGGCGAAGATCGAGACCGGTCGCAGGAAGCCGCCCCGCATCGACATGCTCGCGGAGCTGTCGCGCATCCTGCGAGTGCCGCTCGGAGATCTGCTCGGACAGACCGTCCTCGTGGAGGACGAGCGTCAACAGGACGACGTCCCCGCCGTGCGCGACGCCCTCATGAGCCCGCGTCGGCTGTCCCGTCTCCTCTTCGGGCCGGACGCTGAGGCTCAGCTCCCGACGCCTGTTCCTGTGGCCATGCGCGTGGAGCATGCGTGGAACGACTACCAGGGCGGTCGGCTCGGCAGCGTCATCGCTGCACTGCCCGCCCTGCTTCAGACGGCTCAGGAGCTGGAGGAACGAGCGGCGCGCCGTGGCGATGACCGTGGCGACTGCTGGGCAGTGTCGGCCCGCACGCACCACCTTGCGGCTACGACACTCGCCAAGATCGGCGAGTCGGACATGTCGTGGCTCGCTGCCGAGCGTGCGATGCGAGCCGCTGACGAGTCGGACGACCCGCTCGTGCTGGCGTCCGCCGCACGATCGGGTACGCACGCGCTGCTGGCCAACGGGCGCTATGACGATGCCCTCGAACTGGGCAACACGGCCGCAGCCTGGCTGTCGTCTCAGGTAACCGGTCACAACCCGGCGGCACTCAGCCTGCTGGGAATGATCCACCTGCGTGCAGCCGTCGCGGCGGCGCGCCATCAGGACCGGCCCACCGCAACGGCCCTGCTGAACCGTGCCGAGGAGCTCGCGGACGATCTCGGCTCGGATGAGAACTACTGGCAGACCGGCTTCGGGCCGACGAACGTGCTGCTCCACCGACTGTCCATCGAGCTGGACCTCGACAACGTCTCGTATGTGGTGGAGCGCGGTCGGATCAACGTCGACCACATGCCGCAGGAACGCAGCGTCTCGCACCGTATCGACTTCGCCCGTGCCCTGTCTCTCGCTGGGCATGGTGATGATGCCTTCGCAGAGCTGCGTACGGCAGAACGCACGTCGCCGCAGCTCGTACGCAACAATCCGAGGGTGCGCGAGACGCTGCGAGACCTGATCAAGCAGTCCCCAGTGACGGGCGGCTCGCGTTCGTCGGACGTGTTCGCGATGGCTCAGCGGTGCAGGGCGGTGCAGTGAGTTCAGGCAATCGTGGGGTTCTGGGAGTCGTCGGCTCGGCGGCCGGCGGCGTAGAAGCGTTGCGCACCGGTCTCGTAGAGCCCGCCATGGGCCGCGGATGGCGGGTGGCCGTCACGCTCACGCCAACCGCAGGTCAGTGGCTGCGCACGAGCGGCGAGTGTGAGCGGTTGGAGCAGCTGACCGGCCTGCCCGTGCGTGATGAGCCGCGCGTTCCCGGCGAGGCTCGGCCGCATCCGCCGGTTGAGTGCTATGTGGTCGCTCCCGCGTCCGCCAACATGGTCGCCAAGCTGGCGACCGGCCTCATGGACAACCAGGCGCTGACGCAGGTTGGCGAGGCCATCGGGACTCTCGGTCTCCCCGTCGTGGTCTTCCCGCGGGTGAACGCGGCGCACGCTCGCCACCCCGCGTGGCAAGGCCACATCGACGCTCTCAGGGCGGGAGGGGTGCATCTGGTCTACGGCCCGGATGTCTGGCCGCTGTACGAGCCGAGGGATGCGCCGGCTGGGCGTGAACTTCCATGGGCTGCAGTGCTGGACGCCGTGGATGAGGCCACCCAATGATGGGTCGTCAACCGGCCTGAGCTGCAAGGGAAGAGGACCCGGACAGTCTGTCCGGGTCCTCTGCTGCTTCCGGCTGCATGCTCATTGGCATGTCAGGGATCAATGAGCGAAGCGGTGAGTCGGGCGGCCTAACCGCTGCCGAACTCGCCACGATCAAAGTGAGTATGTGCCGGGCGCGCGTCACGGCTGAACGACTGCTGAGGCGCGCGGACAGGCTCACGGAGCGGGTGGAGTCTCGTTGCCGACGAGGCGTTCAAGACGATCAAGCCGCTCGCCGAGCGTATGAAGCGCGTCGTGAATCGCGCTGAGCTCAGCGGAGAGCGCAGTGAACGCGGGGCTACTGCCCGGCTCGGTGCCGAGCGGCACCGACGGGTCGCGGACGAAGGTTCCGCGGCCCTGCTGGGTAAGCACGAGCCCCTCGTCGCGGAGCTGCCCGTATGCGCTCTGCACGGTCATGAGCTGCACGCCGAGGTCTTTGGCGAGCCTGCGAGCCGCGGGCAGCTGATCGCCCGGTTCGTACGAGCGGTTCGGACCCGTGATCTTCGCGCGGAAATCGGCGGCGATCTCTTTGGCCGTGGGCGTCTGCTTCGGCGCTTCTGGGCTCTGCTCCATGGCTTCGAGAGTAGCTGGACCTAGGTCAATCTCTGTTCTCCCGCCGCCCCTCCTTGACAGGCAGATTGACCTAGGTCAATCTAATCCCGCGGCGCTGGGACTCCCCAGCAAGGTCGCCCACCGCCGCAGTTCTCCCTGCTCCTTCGACTCAGGAGAGCACCATGCGCACCTACATCGGCCATCAACAGGCCATCTCAGCCGAGGACTTCGTGGAACTGGCCCTTGGCACCCCGGTTGAGCTGTGGCTCGGGGTGGAGGGCGAAACCGAGATCGAGCGCGCGGCCCGCCTGGACGCGGCGCGCCACATCCTCGCCGAACCCGAGTACCGCAGCCTGCCGGACGACGTGGCCCGCATCGCCGCCGAGGTGATCGAGGCGCACGCCCCGGAGCTGTTCAACGTCATCCCGCTGGCGCGGCCGGCGAGGCTCCGCCGGTCCTCCCGGAAGGGGGCGGCAGCATGACGTCTGCAACTGAAATGGCGCGGCCGGCGGTGCCGCCGCTGACGAAGCCGGAGATGGGTCTTGCCGGACTAGGCGCGTTAGCAGCGGCCGGTGTGGGTGCCCTGGGGCTGATCGCGTCCTTCGATGCGGTCTCGTCTGCTGCTGCGCGGTGGGGCTTCGGCGAGCCGTGGATGCTGCCGCTCGGGATCGACGTGGCCATTCCGGTGTTCACCGTGGCCAACCTGCTGCTGATCCGGATGGACATGGCGTTGGTTTGGGTGCGGTTCGTGCCCTGGGCGCTGACGCTGGTCACTTGCGGGCTGAACATCGCCGCCGGGCACACGCTGTGGGCCAAGGTCGCGCACGGCACGATGCCGCTGCTGTGGGTGGTGTTCTCCGAGATCGGCGCCCACGTCTACGCCGTACGGATCGGCGCCGCCATCGGCCGGCGGATGGAGAAGGTGCGGTTCTCCCGCTGGATGCTCGCCCCGCTGTCGACGTTCGCCCTGTGGCGGCGGATGACGCTGTGGGAGATCACCTCCTACTCCGAGGCGCTGAAGCGGGAACGTGAGCGGCAGCTGGCCCGCGCCCGGCTGCGGGAGCGGCACGGCCTGCGGTGGCGGTCGAAGACCCCGCGTCCGGAACGCGTGCTGCTGAAGCTGGGCGAGCTGGCCCCGGTGAGCGATGACCTGCCGTCCGTGCCGCAGCAGCCGATAGAGGAGCCGAAGCCGGAGGCACCCAAGGCGCCGCGCAAGCGCCCGGCCGGTGCCAAGGGCAAGACCAAGACGGCCAAGGCGCCGCGGACCCCGGCGGAACTGCTGGCCGAGGCGCGTGAGGCCACGGCCGATTGGGCCGATGACGCGATCAACGCGGAAGCCATCCGGACAACGCTGCACTGCTCGGCTGCCAACTCCCGCGTGCTGCGTGACCTGCTGCTCAGCGAGCGGGCCGAAGGGCGACGCCTGCATTCCGTCGACGGCGACGACGGCGAGACCGAGGGGGCTGCGGCATGAACACCTGGCTGAGCATGCTGGCTGCGGCGGCTCCGGTCGCGTCCGGCTGGACGGCGCACACGCTGTGGCTGCGGCGGCGCCTGAACGTCGCCCGCCGTGACCCGCTGACCGGGCTGCGGACACGGGAGGCGTTCACCCGCCGCGCTACCGCTCTGCTGCGGGACCCGCGGGCGGTCGTGGTGCTGGCCGATGTCGACCGCTTCAAGCAGATCAACGACACCTTCGGCCATGCGGCCGGTGATGCGCTGCTGAAGGCGACCGCGCACCGCCTCGCCCACCACGTCGGCGGTTCCGGCGTGGCCGGGCGGCTCGGGGGCGATGAGTTCGCTGCCGTCCTGATCGATGACCACGGCACCGCTGGTGATCTGCTCGCCGTGCTGCACGGGGTGCTGGCTCGCGCAGTCGACGGCCAGGACCCGGCGGTACGCACCACGGTCTCTCTGGGCTGGGTACGTGCCGCGGACTTCCCGGGCGAGGACCTGTCCGCTCTGCTGCGGCGGGCTGATGAGGCGATGTACGCGGCCAAGCAGGCGCGCGCAGGGGCCCGCCGGGCGGGGCTGGGGTGGCTGTTCGCCACGGTCACCGGGCGGCGCGCCGGCCGCGCCGGGGCCCGGACCGATGCTCCGGTCGTGGGGGTGGCGGCCTGATGTCCGCCTACGGCAAGTGCTTTGACCCGTCCGGCGCTCGGTTCGGGGTCCCCACGTACCCGTGGCGGCTCGCCCCGGACGGCTACGCCACCCGCCGTCAGCTGCGGGCGGCCGGCCTGCGGCCGGGCGGGCAGCCGGTGGCGGCTCAGGTGATGCGCCGCCACCGGGGCCGCAAGTCCGGCTACCAGGTCGCCTACCTCTACCGCGTCGACTGCGCGAAGCCGGTGCGGCCGATGACCTCCCGCAAGTGGGGTGCGCTCGCTCTGGCGATGCTCGCCCGCCGCACCTGCCCCAAGTGCCAGATCACCTACAGCTACTGCATACCGACCTCACTCGGGGTGTGCGTCCTTTGCGCCTACCCCGAGGAACAGTGCGCCGCCTGACCTGTACGGGGCCCGGTCTCAAACCGACCAAAGCAGCGGCCGGGCCCCGCCGTCCCTCTTGAGAGAAGGAACCCTCAGTGAAACACCCCGACGACGACAACGAACTCTTCAACCGGCTGGAAGCCGAGATGGCCGCCGACTCCGACGGGCACGTGGTCGACCTGGACAAGGCTCGGTCGGCTCGCACCGCGTCGGCCGACCGCGCGTCCGACGCGTCGCCCGACTCCGGGGCCGACCGGTCGGCCGACCCGAGCGAGGCAGGGTTGGACGACTCCGGCCCGACGCTGGTCGACCGTCCGGCCCCGGCACAGTCGGGCCCCGGTCTGATCGACCGCATCCGCGACTCCAAGCGGCTGGACGTCCTCCCGGCGTGGGTGAAGTCGGGCCCGGAGTTCGCTGAGGCGATGCGGTGGCTGGCCGGGCACGTCTGGCACACCATTGCTTTTCACACGGTCCGCGTGCCGTTCCTGTACGTGCCCAAGCTGATCTGGCGCTCGCCGCGCGGACTGGCCAACACACTGACGAGGATCGGCCGGTGGGCGGTGGACGCGGAGGGCGAGCCGCTGCGGCAGGCCGAGGCACGTCGGGAGAACTCCGAGCTGTACCTGAAGCTGTCCCGCCAGCGTGACCGCCGGGTGAGGTTGCGGATGCTCCTGACCATCCTCGGGGCCCTGTTCACCCTGGCCATGGGCCTGTACCTGGTCTACGGCGCCGAGCCGAGCACGCAGGTCATCGCCGCCACGATCACCGTGCTGACGCTGGGCTGGCTGGGCGCGCCGGCGGATGCTCCGCTGGCCACCCGCGCGGTCATCAAGACCGAGGTGCAGAAGCTGACCAGCGACATCGTGGTCAAGGCCATGGCGTCCATCGGCATCGGCCAGATCACGTCCGCGGTCGCCAAGGGCCAGGACGGCATCAAGTTCGTCGCCCCGATCACCCGCGAGGGTCCCGGCTGGCGCGCGGACATCGACCTCCCCTTGGGCGTCACGGTCGCCGACGTGGCCGACCGGCGCGCCCGGCTCGCCTCCGGCCTGCGCCGCCCGCTGGGCTGCGTTTGGCCCGACGCCGACCCCAGCGAGCATGAGGGGCGCCTCATCCTCTGGGTGGGGGACCGGGATCTGTCCAAGACCGGTCTCGTCAAGTGGCCGCTCGCCAACGCCTGCAAGCACGACATCTTCAAGCGGATCCCGTTCGGCATCGACCCGCGGGGCCGGGCTCAGTCCGTGCCGATGATCCAGCACAACATCCTGATCGGCTCGCTGCCCGGCCAGGGCAAGACCGCCTCCGTGCGCGTCCTGGCCTGCGGCGCCGCCATGGACCCGTCCGTGGAACTGTGGCTGCACGAGAACAAGGGCACCGGCGACCTCGACTCCCTCGAATGCGTCAGCCACCGGTTCGTATCCGGCATCGACGACGACTCGATCAAGTACGCGGCCGACTCCCTGAAGCTCCTGCGCGAGGAAGTCATGCGCCGCGCGGCTGCGATCAAGAAACTGCCGCGGGACCTGTGCCCGGACAAGCGCATCACCCGCGCCATCGCCGACAAACGCTCGCTCAGGCTGTGGCCGCTGGTCGGCGTGTTCGATGAGTGCCAGAACCTGTTCGGCCACCCCAAGTACGGCAAACAGGCAGGCGACGACGCCGAGTTCATCATCAAGCTCGGCCGCGCCCTCGGCGTGATCCTCATCCTGGCCACACAGCGCCCGGACAAAGATTCACTCCCGACCGGCATCAGCGGCAACGTGTCCATCCGCTTCGCCCTCAAAGTCGCCGGACAGGTCGAGAACGACATGATCCTCGGCACCTCCGCCTACAAGAACGGCGTGCGCGCCACGTCCTTCCGTCCGGAGATCGACGCCGGCAACGGCTACCTCGCCGGCGCGACCGCGCTGCCGGTCGTGGTACGCACCGCCTACCTGGACGACCCGGCCACCAACGCCATCGCCCAGCGCGCCTACGCCCTGCGCAAGGCCGAGGGAACCCTGTCCGGCCACGCACTCGGCGAGGACCCCGAGGCCGTGACCGGCCCGTCCTACGACCTGCTCGCCGACGTCGCCGCGATCGTGCCGCCGTCGGAAGAGCGGGTCTGGAACGAGCGGATCGCCGCCCGGCTGGCAGAGCTGCGCCCGGAGGTCTACGGCGGCTGGAAGGGCGAGAACGTCACCAGCGCGCTCAAGCCGCACGGCATCAAGACCCGCGACGTGGCCGGGACCACCGACGACGGCACCCGCACCACCCGCCGCGGCATCACCCGCGCCGACCTCACGAAGGCGATTGCGGAACGTGACGAAAGGCGGGGCGCCGCCTAAGCCTGGACGGTGCTACCGGTAGCACGTCGCCCTGCTACCGGTAGCACCCCCGCTAGCACCCCACATGGCACCTGATCTGCGATCTAGTGCATAGCACCCCACCTGCGAAAACCCCGAAAATCGCCTGGAAGGACGCCTCATGACCCTCATCGCCCTTGCTATCGCCTGCCTGTTCGTCGTCACGCTCGGTTACAGTGCTCTGTGCGTGGGCAGCCCGTTCGGCACCTGCCGCAAGTGCAACGGCTTCGGTTTCGCCATGGACACCGACCGCAAGGGACGGCCCAAGCGCGGCAAGAGCTGCCGTCGCTGCAAGGCCACGGGTAAGCGGATACGCGCCGGGCGCTGGCTGTTCAACCGCGCCCAGCGGATCTACCGCGAAGGCACCAACTGACGGCGGTCGCAAGACGGCCGACGGCGCCCGTCATGAGACGTACCCCGCTCCGAGCAGGAGCTAGGCGGGCGCAACCGTCGGCCAGCCGCCGGAGCTTGCCAGCACCCCGGGGCCAGACGCATTCAACCCACCCTCCCAGCCCACCGTCAAAGGAGATTCCCGTCATGGCCGTCACGGTCTCGCTCGTGGCCCTGTTCGGACTCGTCCTCTTCTTCTTGCTGCGCTCCAACTCCCTCGGCTACGGCGCTGCGTTCACCGCCGCCGGGTTCGGCTTCTTCCTCGCCTCCACCGGCGCCGCCGGACCCATCAACCAGCTCGCCGCCGCCGTCATCGACGCCCTCCAGCAACTGTGAGGAGTCCAGCCATGAACGAACAGACCATCGCCCCACACTGGCTCGCCATCATCGCGCCCAAGGCCGCGCCCGCCCTCGCCACATCCACCGTGCTGATCCTGGCCCGGATCTGGAACGCCAACGGCGCCGAACACTCCATCGGCAACGCCGTGCTCATGACCGCGCTGTCCCTCGCCGCCGCCGCGGCCGGCGTGTGTGCAAGCATCGGCCGCGCCGGAGACAGCGTCATCGCCGGAACCGCATTCGCCGCCTCCGGCGGGCTCGCCCTCGCCGGAGTCGCCGGATACGCCGACGGACTGTCCCTGCCGCTACTGCTGTGGGTGCTCGCTACCGCCATCGCCTACGGACTGGCCGCGCGGTACTGGCGCACCGACCGCCGCGAACGCATCGCCCACGACCGGCACACCAGCGCGCGCCGCGAGGAACACGCCCACATCGAGCGCGTCGAGGCCCTGCGCGCCGGAGCACAGATCGAGGTGGCCCGTACCGGCGCCGCCTACGCCGAACAGCTTGCCCAAGCCCTCATCACCCGCGCTGCCCTGCCCGGCTTCGACTTCAAGGCCCTGGAAGCCGCCGGGCTGCCCGAACTCCCCTCCACCAGCACCAGCAAGGAGCAGTAACCCATGTTCGAGATCCGCGTCATCTGCGACCCGGCCGACACGGACCGCGTCAGCCAGGCCCTGGCCGCCGCGTTCGACACCAGCCCGGCACGCCAGTACCCCACCCACGACGGCAAGCGCGCCCGGCTGTACGTCACTGCCGACCACCGGCTCGCTCCCGAGCCGTCGTCCGCCGCCACCCACTGGCCCGCCCCGGAAAAGGCGTACGCGCTCGCCCCCAGCATCGTCAGCGAGATCGGATGGACCGCCCGCACGGCGGCCGACAGGCCGTTCTATGACGGGCTGAACCGGGAGTTCTGGCTCCGCAAGGCCGCACTGCTGGACCGGATCGCGTTGAGCGACGAAGCCGACAGCGCCACGAGCGACGCCGCCGACCTCGCCACCCGAGCCGCACAGCGGCTGATGGACCTGGACGACACGGCCGTCATCTGCGACCCGCGCCACTACGTCCGCCAGCAGTACGCCGCTTGGGCCAAGAACCAGTAGCAACGCCGCGGCGGCGGGACTCCCCAGCAAGGTCGCCCGCCGCCGCGGTTCTCCCTGCCCATCCGTAGACAGAACAGGAGAACCCCCAGCATGCCGCACCCGGACGGCTCTGCCCAGCTCACCGCCGCGCTTGACGCAGCGTCGCGTGACTGGCGCGTCTTCCCCCTCATCCCCGGCGACAAGCGCCCGGCCATCTCCGACTGGGAGACCCGCGCCACCACCGACCCGAACCGCATCACCCGTGCGTGGTCCGTCGCCGCCTTCAACGTCGGCATCGCCACCGGCCCCTCCGGCCTGGTCGTCATCGACCTGGACAAGCCCAAGCACCCCGGCGACACCCCGCCGGCCGCTTGGGCCGAGCACGGCGTCACCGACGGCGCCGACGTGCTCGCCGTACTCTGCGAGCGTCACGGCCAGCCCTTCCCCGCCGACACGTACACGGTGCGCACGTGGAGCGGTGGCACGCACCTGTACTTCCTGGCGCCCGAGGGCGAGCCCCTGCGTAACACCGCCGGGGACAGCGCCCGCGGGCTGGGCTGGAAGGTCGACACCCGCGCGTGGGGCGGACTCGTGGTCGGCACTGGCAGCACCTTCGCCGGACACCCGTACGAGGTCACCCGCAACGTTCCCGTGGCGCCCCTGCCGGGCTGGCTCGCCGAACTCCTGCGTCCGGCCCCGCTGCCCCCGCAGACGCCCATCACGGTCGCCCTCACCGGCCGGGGGCGGCGCACCGCCTTCCTCCGCTCCGCGATCAATGGAGAGGTGCAGCGGGTCACCGACTCCGGCCCGCACGAGCACAACAACGCGCTGTACCTCGCCGCGGTTGCCCTGGGACAGCTCGTTGCCGGGGGCGAGCTGAGCGAAGCCGACGTCACCGGCTGGCTCCTCACGGCCGCGCTCCAAGTCGGCCAGGGCGAGCGTGAGGCGCGGCGCACCATCACCTCCGGTCTCAGGGCCGGAGCACGGCGCCCCCGGACGGTCGCCGCATGAGCGCCAGTCCCATCCCCCCCTTGCATCTGTACTCCGTGCCCAGCGACCCCCAACCGGCCTCTACGGTGCCACCGAAGCGGGAGCGCCCGCGGACCGCATGGACGGCCGATCAGCTGATGGCCGCGCACTTCCCCGAACCGAAATGGGCCGTGCCCGGCATCCTCGCCGAGGGCGTCAACGTGCTCGCCGGACCGCCCAAGGTCGGTAAGTCCTGGCTCTCCCTCGGACTGGGCCTGTCCGTCGCGGCCGGCGGCAAGGCGTTCGATTCCGTACCCGTCCAAGGCGGGCCGGTGCTGTACCTCGCCCTGGAAGACACCCCGCGCCGTCTGCAGACCCGTATGGGCAAGCTCCTCGGAGGCCAGCCCGCGCCGGCCGGTCTGACCCTGGTCACCGAATGCCCGCCCTTCCCACAGGGCGGCACCGAGGCCATCGCCCAGTGGCTGGAGCGCAACCCGGACGCGCGCATGGTCGTCATCGACGTGTTCGCCAAGATGCGTGGACAGGCCCCGGCCGGGGTGTCGGCGTACGACGCGGACTACGTTGCCGTCGGCTACGCCAAGCGACTCGCCGACCACTACAACGTGGCCGTCGTCCTCGTCCACCACGTCCGCAAGGCAGGCTCCGAGGACTTCCTCACGGAGGTCTCCGGTACCAACGGCATCGCCGGAGCCGCGGACGCCACGCTTGTACTGAAGCGAGCACGCGGGCAGGCGGACGGCATCTTGCACGTCACTGGCCGCGATGTGGACGAAGCCGAGTACGCCCTCAGCTTCCAACCCGCCTCCGGCGCCTGGCACCTGTTGGACGGCCCGGTCTCCGACCACACCGTTAGCGACACCCGTGCCACGATCCTGCGCTACGTCCGCGCTCACCCCGGAGCCAAGCCGAAGGACATGGCGGACGAGCTGCCGCACGTCGACCTCGACACGATCCGCCGCACGTGCTCCCGCATGGCCGACGCCGGACAGCTCACCAAGGACCCCGGCGGCCGGTACTACCCGGACACCGAGACCCGGACACAGGGCGCCCAAGAGGTGTCCGCACTGTCCGGCTGTCCGGTTACCCCATCTGACCAGCATGAACACCGCGGACAGTCGGAATTGGAGCTGTCCGGCCTGTCCGGCGCCGACGAAGCCGAAGGGATGGCGGAATGAGCGCCCGTACGCGGGACGAGAAGATGACCGTCAAGGAGGTCATCGCTGATCTGAAGGTCGCTCCGTCGACTTTCTACCGGTGGCGCCAGCTCGGGAGGGGGCCCCGCTCGATCAAGCTCCCGAACGGCGACGTGCGGATCCGGCGGTCGGAGTACGAGCGTTGGCTTGCGGAGCGGGAGGACGCTGCGTGAGCACTGAGAACGACACCCCGGCCGGCCGCTCTCGCGGGTCGGCCCGGCCGGGCTACTCCTTCGACGTCAAGCTGTGGAAGGTGTCCAAGACCGGCCGCAAGTCCCGTCCGTGGCGCCTTCGGTGGGTGGTTGCAGGGCAGGTGCACGGCGACACGTTCACCGCGTTGGCTCTCGCGGAGAGCCGACGGTCCGAGTTGTGGCAGGCCATGAACCGGCGTGGTGAAGCGTTTGAGATCGAATCGGGGCTGCCTGAGTCCGAGGTGCGCGCGGCGGCCGAAGCCGCCGAGGCAGCGGACGCCGAACCGGCGTTGCGGTGGTTCGAGTTCTGCCGGAAGTACGTGGCCGGGCGGTGGCGTACGGCTGCGGCCAAGTCCCGTGAGGGCATGGCTGACGGTCTCGCGGCCGTGACGCTCGCCATGGTCAAGCGCGGGGACGACGCTCCCGACGACGAGACTCTTCGGCTGGCCTTCCGATGGGGGATCGTGCCCGCGAACGCGGGGGAGGAGCCGCCGGCCGAACTCAAGGCAGCGTACGACTGGGTCACGACGGCCGACCGGCCGTTGGGCGACTTTATCGATGCTGAGGTGCTCGAGGATGTGCTGTACCGCGTCAGCTACAAGCTGGACGGCACCCCGGCCGCGGGCGACACGTACAAGCGGCGCCGCCGGGCCCTGAACGCCGCTCTCGAACACGCTGTGGCCACAGGGAAGCTTCCGGAGAACCCGCTGCAGCGGACCCGCCGGAAGCACGTCGGCTCCAATGACGTGGTGGACCGGCGCGTCCTGGTGAACGCCGTACAGGCCCGGCAGTTGCTCACGTCCGTCTCCTACGTCGGTTCGTGGGATCGCTGCCGTGGGCGGCGCCTGGTGGCCTTCTACGCGGTCCTGTACTACGCGGGGCTCCGGCCCGCTGAGGCGGTCGGGCTACGGCTGTCGGATTGCCACCTGCCAGAGAAGGGCTGGGGCACGCTGACGCTCCGGGAGACACGCCCCGTCTCCGGCAAGCAGTGGACCGACTCCGGGGAGCGCCACGACCGGCGGGGCCTGAAGGCGCGCGAGGCGTCCACCGACCGGCCGGTCCCCATTCCGCCGGTCCTGGTCACCATCCTCCGGGCCCACCTAAAGGAGTTCGGGACCGCCAAGGAAGGGCGTGTGTTCGGCAACGAGCGCGGGGGAGTGGTCGGCTCATCCACCTACTGGCGCGTGTGGGAGGAAGCGCGGGAGTACGCCCTACCGCCGGCGCGCATCGACTCGCCGTTGGCCGGGCGCCCGTACGATCTGCGGCACGCCTGCATCACGCGGTGGCTGAACGCTGCAGTGCCCATCGCTGAGGTGGCCCGGCGGGTCGGCAACTCCCCAGAGGTGATCCACCGCCGGTACCACGGCTGCATCGACGGCCACGAAGAAGCCGCCAACGCCAAGATCACGAAAGCGCTCGAGGAGGAGGGTGACGCAATGTAGCTGACTCGCCGACCCTTTGTCTCTGGGGGTGGTCCGTATTTTCCCGGATCCACCCCCAACCGTAAAGTTGGGCCCCCGAAGATGGCCATCCATGCCCAGGTCAGGACTGATTCCCCGAGTGGCGATCTATCCGTCTTGCTGTTTACCTGGAGAAAAGCAAGAAGCATGGGGGCGTCATGCCGAGAAAAGTGAGGATGGAAACGAGGCCGCACGGACGAGTGGCCTGGTCCGCTGTGGCTCGGCAAGCCTTGCAGATACAGCAGCCCCCCACCGAGCGGGAGCCCCTCTTGTGGCGAGAGAGTAAAGAATACAAGGACTGGATGGAGATCAAGCGAGGCGCCTCCAAGGTTCTTGTTTATTCGGCGGCGCCCATGATCTGGATTGCCGTGCTCCTGACTCCGTTTACGCTTCAAGTCGGAGAGCGGACTTGGCCTCGCACGATCCTTTTGTCTATTCAAGTTGCCATATTTTTCGGGGCGATGATCATCCTCTTGATCGGAACGTTCGGGTATATGGCCGCCAGGCGAGCTTTTGATGATCGAGTTAGGCAGACCAGCTCTGCTGCGACTGAAGAGGCTGTGGAGCGGTTGCGGAGGAGTCAGAGGATAAGGCTGGCTGACCTATTTGTGATAAATAGGCGGCAGCTGGACGAGTATCAGGCAGTGAGTATCGCTGAGCAGCATTCTGCTTTTCGGAATGCCCAGATCGCGTCTGCTATTGGTTTTATTTTCTTGGTTATTGGCGTTGGGCTATCTTTCGGTGCAGACAAAGACGCTAAAATCTATACGAGTGCAGGGCTGGCAGGGCTCGGTTCCTTGCTTAGTGGGTTCGTGTCGGGGGTATTCTTCAAGCACTATACGGCCACGACTAAGCAGCTTCAAAGCTACTATACCGAACCTTTTAGGATGGGGCAGATTCTAACCGCCGAGCGAATTGCCTGCCTAGACGATCGCGGGGGTATTGACGGAGAAGTCGCAACCCGACTTCGCCAACACATAGTAGAGACGCTTGTCGACCAGTTGCCTGCGCCGTTTGCTGTGCCCGGAGGCAAGAGCAGGCAGGCTAAGAGGCTCAGAAACGAGAAGGGTGTGGGCCGGAAAAGCTCAGCCCAAGGTTCGACCGCGCCCGAGGTGACAGGGCCTGCCCGCATCCATCGGAAGAGGTGAGCGGAGCCCCGCTTGCCCAAGGGGCATGCGTGAGATGTGTGTCGGAGGTGTGTCGTGAACACTGAGAGACAACGAGAGAGGGCGGGAGTCAGTGAGACTGACTCCCGCCCTCTTCTGTCGGCATCCGCCCTGGTCAGCGCGTGATTTCTGCTGATCTTCGGCGAGTGCCCCCGGCAGGATTCGAACCTGCGCACACGGCTCCGGAGGCCGTTGCTCTATCCCCTGAGCTACGGGGGCGTGTCGGCTGCGGAGCTCTTCGCTCGCGGCGACGGGTAGAACATTAGCAGGTCCGGCGGGGTGATCAGGAACCCGATTCCTGGGTGGGCGACAGGACCGGTCCGCGTTGGGTGACAGGACCGGTCCCGGTAGGGGGTGGAGTTCCCCTGTACGGGGTGGAAGTGGGGAAAACCCGGACGCGATGGCCGGTCCGGACCTACTCTCGAGTTGTGCCAGGCGCCTCGGGCCGGGTGCTTGTTGTGGACGACAACAAGGTCATCCGGCAGTTGATCAGGGTCAATCTTGAGCTGGAAGGGCTCGAGGTCGTGACCGCGGCCGATGGTGCCGAATGTCTGGATGTGGTGCACCAGGTGCGGCCCGATGTCGTGACGCTCGACGTCGTCATGCCCCGGCTGGACGGCCTGCGCACCGCAGCGCGCCTGCGCGCCGATCCCCGTACCCACCATCTGCCCCTCGCCATCATCAGCGCGTGCACGCAGTACGAGGTCGACACCGGCCTCGACGTCGGCGTGGACGCCTTCCTCGCCAAGCCCTTCGAACCCGCCGAACTCGTACGGCTCGTCAAGCACCTGATCGAGCGTGGGAGCGGTGAGGACGGAGGAGACGGGGGAGAGGGAGGGCGCCGAGGCGGAGGTGGGGGCGGCGACGGGGATGGAGATGGTGACGGGGACGCGGACGGGGATGACGACGGGGGCATGGGCGGCGGCGCATCCGTTCCTTCCGCTCAGCCTCCCGTCCCACACTGAGAACCACTTCTCCTACCCATCCCCTTCCTCCCCTACGCTTGTCCCGTGACCCCCGTCGAGCTGTCCCGCACCGTGCTGCACGCGGTGCGTCGTGCTGTCGACGACGGGGAGCTGAGTGTGACCGTGCCCGAGCGGGCCGTGGTGACCGAGCCGGGGCCCGGGGGGTGCGGGGACTACGCCACCACCATCGCCCTGCAGCTCGCCCGGCCGGCCGGGCACCCGCCGCGGCGGGTCGCCGAGATTCTGCGGCCCCGGCTCGCCGGCGCCGACGGTATCCAGGACGTCGTCATCACCGGCCCCGGCTTCCTCAACATCAGCCTCGACGCCCAGGCCGATCCCGTCACCGGGCTCGTCCGGGCGATCCGGGACCGTGGTGCCGAGTACGGGCACGGTGACGCCCTCGCCGGGCAGGTCGTCGCGCTCCGGGTGCCGTACGAGGTCCGTGCCGAGGTGGTCGCCGACGCCGTCGTACGCATCGTCGCGACGCAGGGCGCGCGCGGGACCGTCGAGCACGGTGAGCCCGTCAACCTGCGGCCCGTGCCCGCGCCCGAGGACCCCGCGCCGCTCGGGCCCGACGCCGCCCAGTGGGCCCTGCTCCACCCCGCCCCGCACGACCGGCCCAGGATCACCGCCGACCACCTGGTCCAGCGGGAGGGCAATCCGCTGTTCCGGGTGCGGTACGCCCACGCCCGCATCCGGTCCCTCAGCCGCAACGCCGCCCGCCTGGGCTTCACCGCCGATCCCGGGCCGGTCGACACCGGCACGAGCAACGGCAGCGCCGTCGGTGCCGGTCCCGGCACCGACACCGGCACCAACATCCCTCTCCTCACCCCCCTCGCCGACCACCCCCGCATCCTCGCCGCGGCTGCCACCCACCGTGCCCCGGACCGGCTTGCCCGGCATCTCGTCACCGTCGCCGATGCCGTGCTGCCCTTTCTGCCCTGTGTGCTTCCCCGCGGCGAGGAGAAACCCTCGGCCGCCCACCGCGCCCGGCTCGCCCTTGCCGAAGCCGCCGGGACGGTGCTGGCCGGTGGCCTGTCCCTGCTCGGCATCGACGCACCCGAACACCTCTGAGGACGCTCGCGAGAGACGCCCCGGAGAGAGACAGAGAGTCTGAGAGCCACCGTCATGAGCCGTTCCGCCCATCCCGCCGGGCCCCGCCACGCCGACGTCCTGCCCGAGGGGCACTACGCCGCGCCGCCCGCCGACCTCAACGCCCTCGACCAGAAGGTCTGGGCCCAGACCGTCGTGCGTGACGCCGACGGTGTCGTGACCGTCGGCGGTGTCGCTGTCAACCGGCTCGCGGAGGAGTACGGCACCCCCGCCTACATCCTCGACGAGTCCGACTTCCGGGCACGCGCGCGTGCGTGGCGCACCGCCTTCGGTGCCGGTGCCGATGTCTTCTACGCCGGCAAGGCGTTCCTCTCCCGCGCCGTCGTGCGGTGGCTGCATGAGGAGGGGCTCAATCTGGACGTGTGCTCCGGCGGGGAGCTGGCCACCGCCCTGTCCGCCGGGATGCCCGCCGAGCGCATCGCCTTCCACGGCAACAACAAGTCCGTCCAGGAGATCACCCGGGCCGTCGAGGCCGGTGTCGGGCGGATCGTGCTCGACTCCTTCCAGGAGATCGTGCGGGTCGCCCACATCGCGCAGTCCCTGGGCAAGCGGCAGAAGGTCCAGATTCGGATCACCGTGGGGGTGGAGGCTCATACGCATGAGTTCATCGCCACCGCCCATGAGGACCAGAAGTTCGGGATCCCGCTGGCCGGCGGGCAAGCCGCCGAGGCCGTACGGCGGGCTCTGCAGCTCGACGGGCTCGAACTGATCGGGATCCACTCGCACATCGGGTCGCAGATCTTCGACATGTCGGGGTTCGAGGTCGCCGCGCATCGCGTCGTCGGGCTGCTCAAGGACATTCGCGACGAGCACGGGGTCGAGCTGCCCGAGATCGATCTGGGCGGCGGTCTCGGTATCGCCTACACCAGTGCCGACGATCCGCGTGAGCCGCACGAGATCGCCAAGGCGCTCACCGAGATCGTCGGCCGGGAGTGCGAGACCGCCAGGCTGCGCACGCCGCGGATCTCCGTCGAGCCCGGGCGCGCCATCGTCGGGCCGACCGCCTTCACGCTCTACGAGGTCGGCACCGTCAAGCCGCTCGACGGGCTGCGGACGTACGTCTCCGTCGACGGCGGCATGTCCGACAACATCCGGACCGCCCTCTACGACGCCGAGTACAGCGTCGCCCTCGTCTCGCGCACCAGCGACGCGGAGCCGATGCTCGCGCGTGTCGTCGGCAAGCACTGCGAGAGCGGGGACATCGTGGTCAAGGACGCGTTCCTGCCCGCCGACCTGGCGCCGGGCGACCTGATCGCCGTACCGGCCACGGGCGCGTACTGCCGGTCCATGGCCAGCAACTACAACCATGTGCTGCGGCCGCCGGTCGTCGCCGTACAGGACGGCGAGGCCCGGGTGATCGTCCGGCGCGAGACGGAGGAGGACCTCCTGCGTCTCGATGTCGGGTGATTCCGGAAGGAACGCCGGGGCGGAAGATCTGCGGTTTTCCGCCCCCGTACAAATGAAATAGATGTCTCACGATCCGGACGAAGGGTAGAAACTCCCGTCCGGTGAGTGAGACTGGTCCAACCGTAGACGGTATGAGGAAACGAGGTCGGATGATGCGTACGCGTCCGCTGAAGGTGGCGCTGCTGGGCTGTGGAGTGGTCGGCTCAGAGGTGGCGCGCATCATGACGACGCACGCCGACGACCTCGCGCAGCGGATCGGCGCCCCGGTGGAGCTGGCCGGGGTCGCCGTACGGCGGCCCTCCAAGGTGCGCGAGGGCATCCCCGCGCAGCTCGTCACCACCGACGCCACCGCCCTCGTCAAACGCGGGGACATCGACGTGGTGGTGGAGGTCATCGGGGGGATCGAGCCCGCCCGGACCCTCATCACCACCGCCTTCGAGCACGGGGCCTCCGTCGTCTCCGCCAACAAGGCGCTGCTCGCCCAGGACGGCGCCGCCCTGCACGCCGCGGCGGAGGAGAACGACAAGGACCTCTACTACGAGGCCGCCGTCGCCGGTGCCATCCCGCTGATCCGCCCGCTGCGCGAGTCCCTCGCCGGCGACAAGGTCAACCGGGTGCTGGGCATCGTCAACGGCACCACCAACTTCATCCTCGACAAGATGGACTCCACGGGGGCCGGCTACCAGGAGGCGCTCGACGAGGCCACCGCCCTCGGGTACGCGGAGGCCGACCCGACCGCGGACGTCGAGGGGTTCGACGCCGCCGCCAAGGCCGCCATCCTCGCCGGGATCGCCTTCCACACGCGCGTGCGCCTCGACGACGTCTACCGCGAGGGCATGACCGAGGTCACCGCCGCCGACTTCCGCTCGGCGAAGGAGATGGGCTGCACCATCAAGCTGCTCGCCATCTGCGAGCGCTCGAAGGACGGTGGCTCCGTCACCGCGCGCGTGCACCCCGCGATGATTCCGCTGACCCACCCGCTCGCCTCCGTGCGCGGCGCGTACAACGCCGTCTTCGTGGAGTCCGACGCGGCTGGGCAGCTCATGTTCTACGGCCCCGGCGCCGGCGGTTCCCCGACCGCCTCCGCCGTGCTCGGCGACCTCGTCGCCGTCTGCCGCAACCGGCTCAACGGCGCAACGGGGCCCGGTGAGTCGTCGTATGCCGCCCTGACCGTCTCGCCCATGGGCGAGGTCGTCACGCGCTACCACATCAGCCTCGACGTCGCGGACAAACCGGGTGTTCTCGCCCAGGTCGCGACCGTGTTCGCGGAGCACGGGGTGTCGATCGATACGGTGCGCCAGCAGGGCAAGGACGGCGAGGCCTCCCTCGTCGTCGTCACCCACCGCGCGTCCGACGCCTCCCTGTCCGGGACCGTCGAGGCGCTGCGCAAGCTCGACACCGTGCGGGGTGTCGCCAGCATCATGCGGGTTGAAGGAGAGTAACCAGCAATGACCCACCAGTGGCGCGGAATCATCGAGGAGTACCGGGACCGGCTGCCGGTATCCGACACCACGCCGGTCGTGACGCTCCGCGAGGGCGGCACGCCGCTCGTGCCCGCGCAGGTGCTCTCCGAGCGCACGGGCTGTGAGGTCCACCTGAAGGTGGAGGGGGCCAACCCCACCGGATCCTTCAAGGACCGGGGCATGACCATGGCCATCAGCAAGGCGAAGGAGGAGGGGGCCAAGGCGGTCATCTGCGCCTCCACCGGCAACACCTCCGCCTCCGCCGCCGCCTACGCGGTGCGGGCCGGCATGGTTTCGGCCGTTCTCGTGCCGCGGGGCAAGATCGCCCTCGGCAAGATGGGCCAGGCCCTGGTGCACGGCGCGAAGATCCTCCAGGTCGACGGCAACTTCGACGACTGCCTGACGCTCGCTCGAAGCCTGAGCGAGAACTACCCGGTGGCGCTGGTCAATTCGGTCAACCCGGTGCGCATCGAGGGCCAGAAGACGGCCGCCTTCGAGATCGTGGACATGCTCGGCGACGCACCCGACATCCATGTCCTGCCGGTGGGCAACGCGGGCAACATCACCGCCTACTGGAAGGGCTACAAGGAGTACGCCGCCGACGGCATCGCCTCCAGGACCCCCCGGATGTGGGGCTTCCAGGCCTCCGGCAGCGCCCCGATCGTGCGCGGCGAGGTCGTCAAGGACCCGTCGACCATCGCCACCGCCATCCGCATCGGCAACCCCGCCTCCTGGCGGTACGCCCTCGCCGCGCGGGACGAGTCGGGCGGCGCCATCGACGAGGTGACGGACCGTGAAATCCTGCGCGCCTACCGCCTGTTGGCCGCGCAGGAGGGCGTCTTCGTGGAGCCCGCCTCCGCCGCTTCCGTGGCCGGTCTGCTGAAGGCCGCCGAGCAGGGCAAGGTCGACCCGGGCCAGAAGATCGTGTGCACGGTCACCGGCAACGGTCTGAAGGACCCCGACTGGGCCGTCGCCGGCGCCCCGCAGCCGGTCACCGTGCCGGTCGACGCGGCCGCCGCGGCCGAGCGCCTCGGCCTCGCCTGAGCGCCCGCACCCGGGTTTTTCCCTGACAGGGTGCACAGGGGGCTTACGACACGCATCGTGCGCCTCCTGTGCGCCCTATGTCGCCACAGAACCTTCCTTCGATAGGCTGTACTGAACCCGCCGCTCGCATATGCCCGCGCATATGGGCGACGTCGCGCCGTCTGCGCGGCCTGAGGGTCTTCACGTACGTATCGAATGTCATCGAATGTCTTCGACAGTCACGCAGCTCAAGGAGAGTCAACGAGCGATGGCCGGTCCAGCGTTCCGCGCCGCCGCCGTCCGGGTGCGCGTTCCCGCCACCAGCGCCAATCTCGGCCCGGGCTTCGACGCCCTCGGCCTCGCGCTGGGGCTCTACGACGACGTGGTCGTCCGGGTGGCCGACTCCGGGCTGCACATCGACATCGCGGGGGAGGGCAGCGAGACCCTGCCGCGTGACGAGTCTCACCTCCTCGTCCGCTCCCTGCGCACCGCCTTCGATCTGCTGGGCGGACAGCCCCGCGGCCTGGAAATCGTCTGCGCCAACCGCATTCCGCACGGCCGGGGCCTGGGCTCCTCCTCCGCCGCCATCTGCGCCGGCATCGTCGCCGCCCGCGCCGTGACCATAGGCGGCGAGGCCCGCCTGGACGACGCGGCACTGCTGGAACTGGCCACGGAGATCGAGGGTCATCCGGACAACGTGGCCGCGTGTCTGCTCGGCGGATTCACCCTGTCCTGGATGGAGTCCGGCGCCGCCCGGGCGATCAGGATGGAGCCCGATGATTCCATCGTTCCGGTGGTTTTCGTGCCCGGAAAGCCGGTGCTGACCGAAACCGCGCGAGGCCTGCTGCCCCGCACCGTGCCGCACGTCGACGCGGCTGCCAACGCGGGCCGTGCCGCCCTGCTCGTCGAGGCCCTCACCCGGCGCCCCGAGCTGCTGCTGCCCGCCACCGAGGACCGCCTCCACCAGGAGTACCGCGCCCCGGCCATGCCGGAGAGCGCCGCGCTGGTGGAGCGGCTGCGCGCCGACGGCATTCCGGCCGTCATCTCGGGCGCGGGACCCACCGTCATGGCGCTGGCCGACGCCGCCAGTGCCGACAAGGTCGCCCACCTCGCAGGTGCGGGCTGGGCTGCGAACCGGCTGGACCTCGATGTCCAGGGAGCGAGCGTGCTGCCGCTTGCGACCTGACACACGGTTGCCGGATTTCGAGAGGGGGAATGTTTGTTGGATCCGGTAGTGTTAATCTCAAGTCTGCACCCGACCCCACCATGGCGAGGTGCCTCGTGTCCCAGTCCGGGACAGACATTCTTCCGGGAGCCTCCCACGCCACTCCGTGTTCCGTGCGCCGTACCTGGGCAGTACGACGTATGCGGACACTGAGCGGGCCGCCGGGCACGCTTCGGAATCGGTGCTACCACGCCAAGTGACACTGGGTGTCACGGCTCGCGGAAGCGCCATCACCGCACATTTCTTCCGCCGCTTTGGCGGACCACCGCCCCGGCACGGTTCACGGAAGACAGGACCGTAGCCGGACAGCACAACCGGTCGCCGAGCCAGACAGGCCGACGTCCGCTCCAGGGAAGGACCCTTCGTGAGCGACACCACCGATCTGATGGGCGCACGTGTCGAGGAGACCGCTGCCGCGCCCGCCACGGACGCCTCCGCGCCTGCCACCGGTGCCGGCTCCCGGCGGCGCCGCGGTACCGGCCTTGAGGGCATGGTGCTGGCCGAGCTGCAGCAGGTCGCCTCGGGCCTCGGCATCAGGGGCACCGCGCGGATGCGCAAGAGCCAGCTGATCGAGGTCATCAAGGAGGCGCAGGCCGCCGGTGGGGGTGCCCCCTCCGGGGGAGCCGCCGCCAAGGCCGAGACCGCCACCGAGACCAAGCCCAAGCGCCGCGCCACCTCCAAGGCCCGTACGGGTGCGGCCGCCGTCGACGGCGAGAAGAAGGCCGAGGCCCCCGCCGAGAAGGCCGTGGCCCAGCAGCAGATCGAGATCCCCGGCCAGCCGGCCTCCGACGACGCCCCGACCGAGCGCCGTCGCCGCCGCGCCACCGCCGAGGCGGGTGCGCCCGCCGCGAGCAGCGCCGAGACCGTCGCCGCCGAGGCCAAGGCCGAGCCCAAGGCCGAGACGCCCGCCCAGCAGGCGCAGGGCGACGCCGGTGACGCCGAGGGCCGTGGCCGCCGCGACCGCCGTGAGCGCGGCCGCGACCGCGACCGGGACCGCCGTAACAAGGGCGACGACCAGCAGGGCGGCCAGCAGCGTCAGCAGCAGGGCCAGCAGCAGGGCGGCGGCCGCCAGGACCGGGACCGGGACCGGCAGCAGCAGGACGACGACGACTTCGAGGGCGGCCGCCGTGGCCGTCGCGGCCGCTACCGTGACCGCCGTGGCCGCCGTGGCCGCGACGACGTCGCCGAGCCGCAGCTGGCCGAGGACGACGTCCTGATCCCCGTCGCGGGCATCCTGGACATCCTCGACAACTACGCCTTCATCCGGACCTCCGGCTACCTGCCGGGCCCGAACGACGTGTACGTCTCCCTCGCCCAGGTCCGCAAGAACGGCCTGCGCAAGGGTGACCACGTCACCGGTGCGGTCCGCCAGCCGAAGGAGGGCGAGCGCCGCGAGAAGTTCAACGCGCTGGTCCGCCTCGACTCCGTCAACGGCATGGCGCCCGAACACGGCCGTGGCCGCCCGGAGTTCAACAAGCTGACCCCGCTCTACCCGCAGGACCGCCTCCGCCTGGAGACGGACCCGGGCGTGCTCACCACCCGCATCATCGACCTGGTCTCGCCGATCGGTAAGGGCCAGCGCGGTCTGATCGTGGCCCCGCCGAAGACCGGCAAGACCATGATCATGCAGGCGATCGCCAACGCGATCACGCACAACAACCCCGAGTGCCACCTGATGGTCGTCCTCGTCGACGAGCGTCCGGAAGAGGTCACCGACATGCAGCGGTCGGTCAAGGGCGAGGTCATCTCCTCGACCTTCGACCGTCCGGCCGAGGACCACACCACGGTCGCCGAGCTGGCCATCGAGCGCGCCAAGCGGCTCGTCGAGCTGGGCCACGACGTCGTCGTCCTGCTGGACTCCATCACGCGTCTGGGCCGCGCCTACAACCTGGCGGCGCCGGCCTCCGGCCGCATCCTGTCCGGTGGTGTCGACTCGACCGCCCTGTACCCGCCGAAGCGCTTCTTCGGTGCGGCCCGCAACATCGAGGACGGCGGCTCGCTCACCATCCTCGCCACCGCCCTGGTGGACACCGGGTCCCGCATGGACGAGGTGATCTTCGAGGAGTTCAAGGGCACCGGCAACATGGAGCTGAAGCTCGACCGGAAGCTCGCCGACAAGCGCATCTTCCCGGCGGTGGACGTGGACGCGTCCGGCACCCGCAAGGAAGAGATCCTGCTCGGCAGCGAGGAGCTGGCCGTCGTCTGGAAGCTCCGTCGTGTGCTGCATGCGCTGGACCAGCAGCAGGCCATCGAGCTGCTGCTGGACAAGATGAAGCAGACCAAGTCGAACGTCGAGTTCCTGATGCAGATTCAGAAGACGACGCCGACGCCCGGCAACGGCGACTGACGGTTCCCCAAGGGATCGAAGGCCCGCCCCCTGTCCATCAGCGACAGGGGGCGGGCCTTCGGCGCTGAGAGGGGGCGGGAGCGCAACACGCGTCCCTTCCCTCTCGACTGTCCCTGGGGGTCCTCCCTTGCCCAAGCCCCTGCCCGGCCGGCACAGACGTCGGATACGTCTCGGCCTGCCGCTCGGTACCGCCGTCGCCGCCGCGCTCATGACCACCTCCGCTGGTGCGGCCACCGCGCTGCCGAAGCCATCCGCTGCCGAAGCCGTCCGCCGCCGCGCCGACCGTCGGCCAGCCGTCCCAGGCCGCGCTGGAGTGGAACCACCCGTCGTACAACGCGACGACCATCGACAACGACATCGCCGTCCGCACCCTGGACGTCCCGGTCAAGGCCACGCCGATGCCTGCGCGCACATCGCCGACACCAACCTGAGCTACTCCGACGGCAAGGCCGACCTGCTGGCCCGCCGGTCCGGCACCGGCGACCTGTACCTGTACAAGGGCACCTGCCAGGCGGCCAGAGAGATCTTTGCCACAAGAATCTCGGTTGGTACCGGTTTCCAGCAGTACGGCATCTGGGACTGAAACCGCAGGTGAGCGCCGTACGCCCGTAACGATCGACTACCCAGTGTGCCCATCGCTGTACGCGATGGACACACTGCGTTGTGCAACTCTTTCCCGAGTTTCTCCGTCTGACCATGCGGAGCGACGATGGAGCGGTACCGACCGCGCCCGACCCTGAAAGCAGGGGATAACCGACACCGACGAGACCTAGGAGCGATGTGTCCGCCGAGAGCACGCCGGAGCCCGTCATACCCGAGCCGGGCGGGAGTGGCCCCCGCAAGGGCGGCAAGGGCCGCCGCCGCAAGGCCCCCAGCGGGAGCCGCAGGGCTCTGCGGGTCACGGCCTGGACTCTCGCGGGCGTGGTCGTCCTGGGCGGTGCCGGCATCGGGTACGTCTACTTCAAGCTCAACGGCAACATCAAGAGCGTCGACATCGACCAGGCCCTCGGCAACGACCGGCCCAGGAAGATCGACAACGGCTCCGAGAACATCCTGGTCCTCGGCTCGGACAGCCGCTCCGGCTCCAACAAGAAGCTCGGCGGCGGCGTCGACGACGGCAGCGCCCGCTCCGACACGGCGATGATCGTCCACGTCTACGAGGGCCACAAGAAGGCCAGCGTGGTCTCCATCCCCAGGGACACCCTGGTCGACCGTCCGGTCTGCACCGACACCAAGGGCACCACGCACCCGGCCGCGAGCGGCGCGATGTTCAACGAGTCCTACGGCACCGGCGGCGCGGCCTGCGCGGTGAAGACCGTCGAGTCGATCACCGGCATCCGCATGGACCACTATCTGGAGGTCGACTTCGAGGGCTTCCAGAGGCTCATCGACGACCTCGGCGGGGTCCCGGTCACCACGACGAAGAACATCGACGACCCGCAGAGCCACCTGAGCCTAAAGGCCGGCACCCACACCCTCACCGGGGAGCAGGCCCTGGGCCTGGTCCGCACCCGGCACGGCGTCGGCGACGGCTCCGACCTAGGCCGCATCCAGCTCCAGCAGGCCTTCGTCAAGGCGCTGATCAACCAGGTCGAGCACGTCGGCGTCTTCACCAGCCCCAAGAAGCTGTACGACCTCGCCGACACCGCCACCAAGACCGTCACCACCGACTCCGACCTCGGCTCGGTCAACTCCCTGATCGACTTCGCCGACGGCCTCAAGGGCATCGGCTCGAACCACATGACCATGGTCACCATGCCGGTCCAGTATGACCCGGCCGACCCCAACCGGGTGGTCATGGCCAGGTCCAAGGCCCAGCTGGTCTGGGACGCCCTGAAGAACGACCGCCCGATTCCGAAGGCGGCCACCGAAGGCACGGCGACGGGCGAAGCCAAGGGCGTCGTGACTCCCTGAGGGGCGATTCCCCGGGCCGACACCCCCGGGGAATAGAAATCACCGGCCCCCGGTTTTGGGGGATGGCCCCAGTCCTGGCAGACTGGTACGTCGGCTCCGGTTCACGCTCCCGCATCCCGCGGCAGCGACCCGGCGCCCTCCCGAAACCTAGGAGACACCTTGAAGCGCGACATCCACCCCGCGTACGTCGAGACGCAGGTCAGCTGCACCTGTGGCGCGTCGTTCACCACCCGTAGCACCATCGAGTCCGGCACCATCCGGGCCGAGGTCTGCTCCGAGTGCCACCCGTTCTACACGGGCAAGCAGAAGATCCTCGACACCGGTGGCCGTGTGGCCCGCTTCGAGGCCCGCTTCGGCAAGGCTGCCGCCGGCTCCAAGAAGTAGCGAGCCCCATATCGCCGGTCCACGGCCACACCCTCGTGGGGGTGTGCCCGGGACCGGCGTTTTTGGTCGCCCGCCAGCCTTTCACCCGCAGTACAGGAGCCCAAGATGTTCGAGGCCGTCGACGAACTCGTCGCCGAACACGCCGATCTGGAGAAGAAGCTCGCCGATCCGTCGGTCCACGCCGACCAGGCGAACGCGCGCAAGCTGAACAAGCGCTACGCCGAGCTGACCCCGATCGTCGCCACGTACCGCTCCTGGAAGCAGGCCGGCGACGACATGGAGACCGCACGCGAGCTGGCCGCCGACGACCCCGACTTCGCCGCCGAGGTCAAGGAGCTGGACAAGCAGCGCGAGGAGCTGACCGAGAAGCTGCGCCTCCTGCTGGTCCCGCGCGACCCGAGCGACGACAAGGACGTCATCCTGGAGATCAAGGCGGGCGCGGGCGGCGACGAGTCGGCCCTGTTCGCGGGCGATCTGCTGCGCATGTATCTGCGCTACGCCGAGCGCGTCGGCTGGAAGACCGAGATCATCGACGCCACCGAGTCCGAGCTGGGCGGCTACAAGGACGTCCAGGTCGCCGTGAAGACCAAGGGCGGTCAGGGCGCCACCGAGCCCGGCCAGGGCGTGTGGGCCCGGCTGAAGTACGAGGGCGGTGTGCACCGTGTGCAGCGCGTGCCGGCCACCGAGTCCCAGGGCCGTATCCACACCTCCGCCGCCGGTGTCCTCGTGACCCCCGAGGCCGAGGAGGTCGACGTCGAGATCAACCCGAACGACCTGCGGATCGACGTCTACCGGTCCTCCGGCCCGGGCGGCCAGTCCGTCAACACCACCGACTCCGCGGTGCGCATCACGCACCTGCCGACCGGAGTCGTCGCCTCCTGCCAGAACGAGAAGAGCCAGCTGCAGAACAAGGAGCAGGCTCTGCGTATCCTGCGCTCCAGGCTGCTCGCCGCGGCGCAGGAGGAGGCCGAGCGGGAGGCCGCCGACGCCCGTCGCAGCCAGGTCCGCACGGTCGACCGCTCCGAGAAGATCCGCACCTACAACTTCCCCGAGAACCGCCTCTCGGACCACCGCGTCGGCTTCAAGGCGTACAACCTGGACCAGGTCCTGGACGGCGACCTCGACGCGGTCATCCAGGCCTGCGTCGACGCCGACTCGGCGGCGAAGCTCGCGGCCGCGTAAGACACGTACGCACGTACGTCCGCACGTACGGGCACGACACGGAGGACTCGCGTGAACCTGCTGCTCGCGGAGGTGGCCCAGGCCACCCAGCGGCTGGCCGACGCCGGCGTGCCCTCGCCGCGCAACGACGCGGAGGAGCTGGCCGCGTTCGTGCACGGCGTGAAGCGCGGCGAACTGCACTCCGTGAAGGACGCGGACTTCGACGCCCGGTACTGGGAGGTCATCGCCCGGCGCGAACAGCGCGAGCCGCTGCAGCACATCACCGGCCGGGCCTACTTCCGGTATCTGGAGTTGCAGGTCGGGCCGGGCGTCTTCGTGCCCCGGCCGGAGACCGAGTCCGTGGTCGGCTGGGCCATAGACGCCGTACGCGCGATGGACGTCGTCGAGCCGTGCATCGTCGACCTGTGCTCCGGCTCCGGCGCCATCGCGCTCGCCCTCGCCCAGGAGGTCCCGCGCTCCCGGGTGCACGCCGTGGAGCTGTCCGAGGAGGCCCTGGTGTGGACCCGCAAGAACGTGGCGGGCTCCAGGGTGGACCTGCGCCAGGGCGACGCCCTCACCGCCTTCCCCGACCTGGACGGCCAGGTCGACCTCGTCATCTCCAACCCGCCGTACATCCCGCTGACGGAGTGGGAGTACGTCGCCCCGGAGGCCCGCGACTACGACCCGGAGCTGGCCCTGTTCTCCGGCGAGGACGGCCTCGACCTCATCCGCGGCCTGGAGCGCACCGCACACCGGCTGCTCCGCCCGGGCGGGGTCGTCGTGATCGAGCACGCCGACACCCAGGGCGGCCAGGTGCCGTGGATCTTCACCGAGGAGCGGGGCTGGGCCGACGCGGCCGACCACCCCGACCTCAACAACCGCCCCCGGTTCGCGACCGCCCGCAAGGCGCTGCCGTGAGCACCCCGACGACTTACATCCCGCAGTACGTGTACGAGGAGGCCCGCTAGACATGGCACGGCGATACGACACCAACGACGCGACCGACCGCGCGACGGGTCTGCGCGAGGCCGCGTCCGCCGTCCGCCGGGGCGAGCTGGTGGTGCTGCCGACCGACACGGTGTACGGCATCGGCGCCGACGCGTTCTCCTCCGAGGCCGTCGCCGAGCTGCTCGCCGCCAAGGGCCGGGGCCGCACCATGCCCACCCCTGTCCTCATCGGCTCCCCGAACACCCTGCACGGCCTGGTCACGGACTTCTCCGAGCTGGCCTGGGAGCTGGTCGACGCCTTCTGGCCGGGCGCCCTCACGCTGGTCGCCAAGCACCAGCCGTCCCTGCAGTGGGACCTCGGCGACACCCGCGGCACGGTGGCCGTCCGCATGCCCCTGCACCCGGTCGCC
The DNA here is from genome assembly GCF_040680235.1 of Streptomyces sp. NPDC052101. NCBI lineage: Bacteria > Bacillati > Actinomycetota > Actinomycetes > Kitasatosporales > Streptomycetaceae > Streptomyces > Streptomyces sp. NPDC052101. The sequence continues at coordinate 77,521 of NZ_JBFAWH010000027.1, read as the reverse complement.
ATCGAGCTGCTCACCGAGGTCGGCCCGATGGCCGTCTCCTCCGCCAACCTCACCGGCCACCCGGCGCCGGAGGACTGCGACGCCGCGCAGGAGATGCTCGGCGACTCCGTCTCCGTCTACCTCGACGGCGGCCCGACCCCCGGCAACGTCCCGTCGTCCATCGTCGACGTCACCGGCCGGGTGCCGGTGCTGCTGCGCGAGGGCGCGATCTCCCCGGACGAGCTGCGGAAGGTCGTACCCGACCTCGAGGTGGCGAATTGACGGCCCCTGAGGCGGGGCGTGGCATAGGCATCGGGGAGCGTCTCGCGGAGCAGACGACGACGTTCGGCCTTCCGCGTGACACCTTCCGCATCCTCCATGTCAGCACCGGCAACGTGTGCCGCTCGCCCATCACCGAACGGCTGACCCGCCATTTCGTGGCGGAGCGGCTCGGCGCGCTCGGCGGCGGGCTGATCGTGGAGAGCGCGGGCACCTGGGGCCACGAGGGCGCGCCGATGGAGGCCAACGCGGAGACCGTGCTGGCCGACTTCGGCGCGGACGCCACCGGATTCGTCGGCCGGGAGCTGCTCGACGAGCATGTGATCAGGGCCGACCTGGTGCTCACGGCGACCCGCGACCATCGCGCCCAGGTCATCTCCATGGGCCACTCGGCGGGCCTGCGCACCTTCACCCTGAAGGAGTTCACCCGGCTGGTCCGCGCGATAGACCCGGCCACGCTGCCGCCCCTGGAGGACGGCGTGGTGGTGCGCGCCCGCGCCCTGGTGCGCGCGGCGGCGGCCCTGCGGGGCTGGCTGCTGGCCCCGACCGCAGAGGCGGACGAGGTGTACGACCCGTACGGCGCCCCGCTCACCTTCTTCCGGTCCATCGGGGACGAGATACACCAGGCGCTGGATCCCGTGGTGACGGCGCTGACGGGGGTCCCGGCGCGGACGTAGACGCGGTCGGACGTCACACCGGGCGCCCCCGCCGCCCCCGGCCTACATTGGAGCTACCTCTCCGCCGATGCCCGGGAGCCCACCATGGCGGTCACGTCTGCTCCAGAGACCGACGTCCTGCTGCGACAGGACCCCGAGCTGGCCGACATCCTGCTCGCGGAGCTGCGCCGGCAGTCGACATCGCTCCAGTTGATCGCCGCCGAGAACTTCTGCTCGCCGGCCGTGCTCGCCGCCCTCGGGTCGCCGCTCGCCAACAAGTACGCCGAGGGCTATCCCGCCGCCCGGCACCACGGCGGCTGCGAGATCGTGGACCTCGCCGAACGCGCCGCCATCGACCGCGCGAAAGCCCTCTTCGGCGCCGAACACGCCAACGTCCAGGCCCACTCGGGCTCCTCGGCCGTCCTCGCCGCCTACGCCGCCCTGCTGCGCCCCGGCGACACCGTCCTCGCCCTCGGCCTGCACTACGGCGGTCATCTCACCCATGGCTCGCCGTCGAACTTCTCGGGCCGCTGGTTCGACTTCGTGGGGTACGGCGTGGACGCGGAGACCGGGCTCGTCGATCACGACCAGGTGCGGCACCTGGCCCGCAACCACCGGCCCAAGGCGATCGTCTGCGGGTCCATCGCGTACCCCCGCCACTTCGACTACGCCTTCTTCCGGGAGGTCGCCGACGAGGTCGGGGCCTATCTGATCGCCGACGCCGCGCATCCGATCGGGCTGGTCGCGGGCGGCGCGGCGCCGAACCCGGTGCCGTACGCCGACATCGTGTGCGCGACCACCCACAAGGTGCTGCGCGGACCGCGCGGCGGGATGATCCTGTGCGGAAGCGAACTGGCCGAGCGGGTCGACCGGGCGGTGTTCCCGTTCACCCAGGGCGGCGCGCAGATGCACACGATCGCCGCGAAGGCCGTGGCGTTCGGCGAGGCGGCAACACCGGCGTTCGGCGTGTACGCCCATCAGGTGGTCGCCAATGCGCGGGTGCTGGCCGCCCAGCTGGCCGCCGAGGGCCTCGCCGTCATCACCGGCGGCACGGACACCCACCTGATCACCGTCGACGCCGGCCCGCTCGGCGTGGACGGGCGCACCGCACGCGGCCGGCTCGCCGGCGCCGGGATCGTCCTGGACTGCTGTGCGCTGCCGCACGGCGACGGCCGCGGGCTGCGCCTGGGCACGGCCGCGGTGACCACCCAGGGCATGGAGGAGGCGGAGATGGTGCGGATCGCGGCGCTGATGGCGGCCGTGCTGCGCGGTGCGACGGACCCGGCCGCGGCACGGGACGAGGTGCGCGTTCTCACAGGTGGTTTTCCGCCGTATCCGGGGTGAACAGGGGTAGGCGCTGCCCCGAGACCCCGAAGTGGGCCATGGTCCACAGCCACACATGCAACCATCGTGGCTACCCGGAAGTCCCCATCCATATACGTCCATCGCTAGGGTGTGGGGCTGTGATGGCCAGCGAGACCTGTGGGGAAGCCCGTGCGTGAATACCTGCTGACGCTCTGCATCACGGCCGCGGTGACGTATCTGCTGACAGGGCCGGTACGGAAGTTCGCGATCGTGGCTGGGGCGATGCCGGAGATCCGGGCACGTGACGTGCACCGGGAGCCCACTCCGCGCCTCGGCGGTATCGCCATGTTCTTCGGCCTGTGCGCGGGCCTGCTGGTCGCGGACCACCTGACCAACCTCAACGAGGTCTTCGCGAAGTCGAACGAGCCGCGGGCCCTGCTCTCCGGCGCGGCCCTGATCTGGCTGATCGGCGTCCTGGACGACAAGTTCGAGATCGACGCGCTGATCAAGCTGGGCGGCCAGATGATCGCCGCGGGTGTGATGGTGATGCAGGGTCTGACGATCCTGTGGCTGCCCGTCCCCGGCGTCGGCAATGTGGCGCTGACCCAGTGGCAGGGCACGCTGCTGACCGTCGCGCTCGTCGTCATCACGATCAACGCGGTGAACTTCGTGGACGGCCTGGACGGCCTCGCGGCCGGCATGGTCTGCATCGCGGCCGGAGCGTTCTTCCTGTACGCCTACCGGATCTGGTACTCGTACGGCATCGAGGCGGCCGCTCCCGGCACGCTGTTCGCGGCCATCCTGATGGGCATGTGCCTGGGCTTCCTGCCGCACAACATGCATCCCGCGCGGATCTTCATGGGCGACTCGGGCTCGATGCTGATCGGGCTGGTGCTGGCCGCCGGTGCGATCTCGATCACCGGACAGCTCGACCCGGACGCGCTGAACCTGTACGCGGGCTCGGAGAAGGCGGCGGTGCACCAGACGGTGCCGGTCTACATCCCGCTGCTGCTGCCGCTGACGATCATCGCGGTGCCGGCGGCGGACCTGGTGCTCGCGATCGTCCGCCGGACCTGGCGCGGTCAGTCCCCGTTCGCCGCGGACCGCGGGCATCTGCACCACCGGCTGCTGGAGATCGGCCACTCGCACAGCCGGGCGGTGCTGATCATGTACTTCTGGTCGGCCCTGATCGCCTTCGGCGCGCTGGCGTACTCGGTCAACTCGGCCTCGATGTGGATCGTGCTCGGCGTGGTGTTCCTCAGCGCGGTCGGTCTGGTCCTGCTGCTGCTCCCGCGCTTCACGCCGCGGGTGCCGGTGTGGGCGCAGCGGTTCGTGCCGCCGCGCTACCGCCGCCGGCGCCGTGCGGCCGAAGCCGCTGTGGCAGCTGTGGCCATGGCTGCGGGCGAGCCGGAGGAGACCCAGGAGGCGGTTCGGACGACCGGCGAACGGGCCCCCGTGCCCGCCGGGGTCTCGGGCGTCAACGGGGCGACCGCGATCGGCCCCCGTTCGCGTTTCCTTGATCGCCAGTAAGCCGATCAGGGTAAGAATCTGACTAGAGCATTGCCCATTCATGGGGGTGCAAAGCCGCCATTACCAGACAAGTGGGCGCGGTTTTTGCACAGACGCGCACTGTCAGTCTCATGTGTGACAGCAAGCACACCTACCAGGTAAAGACCTCATCAAATAGTTTGTGATACGGTTCACGAGAACCCCGGATAGGGCCGAAGGACCGTAGTGCGACGGTCCATTGGTGTGAGGTCTCGATCACTCAGCCCGGGACTACGCTCGTCCATGACGACACCCTGCCCCCTGTGAAAGCGGAGTTGCCGCCATGCCGTCCAAAGACGCCCGGAACCTTCTGCAGATCGCTGTGCCCACAGCGGTCGCAGGTGTGATCGCTGTCGCCGTGAGCGCAGCGGTCGCGGGGGGCAAGGGTGCGCTCGGCGCGGCGGTCGGCACGGTGCTCGCCATGCTGTTCATGGGCATCGGCCTGTACGTGCTGCAGTGGACGGCAAAAACGCTCCCCCAGCTCTTCCAGGCGATGGGCCTCATGCTCTACATGGCCCAGCTGCTGCTCCTCTTCATCTTCGTCGCCGTCTTCAAAGGCACGTCCCTCTTCAATCCGAAGGCGTTCGCCGTGGGGATCGTGGTCACCGCTGTCGTGTGGATGGCCGCGCAGGCCCGCGCGCACATGAAGGCCAAGATCTTCTACATCGATCCGGACTCCGCGAAGAGTGACAAGCCCGAGAAGACAGGGCCGTCGTCGTGAGGGGTAGGGGCGGGATAAAGGCTTGTGAGATCTCCTGCTATCGTCCGGTGCCAACTGCGGCATCGCGGGCGCGGGCACCTGAGCTGACGCCTGCTCAATCGCGAGGCTCGATGCCCCTCAGCCGCCCCCACATCCGTAACACCAGTCCGGTGCCGATCCGCGGCCGTGTGCCGCGCCGACACAACGAGGTTGCCGTACCCATGCGTCACGCCGAAGGAGCCCGCGGTGAGTGCTGACCAGACCCAGCTCGCCTTTGACTGGAGTTGTCGGATCATGTCCGACAACGGGTGTGGCTTCCCGGCTCCGGGCCTGCACTCCTTCCTCTTCAAGCCGCTCGGCACGGTCGGCGGCTTCGAGTTCAACAAGGTGATGCTGCTCGCGCTCGTCACCTCCGTGCTCGTCGTCGCCTTCTTCTGGACCGCCTTCGGCAAGGCCAAGGTCGTCCCGGGCAAGCTGCAGATGATCGGCGAGGCCGGCTACGACTTCGTGCGCCGCGGAATCGTGTACGAGACCCTCGGCAAGCGCGAGGGCGAGAAGTGGGTGCCGTTCATGGTCTCCCTCTTCTTCTTCGTCTGGATCATGAACATCTGGTCCGTGATCCCGCTGGCGCAGTTCCCGGTCTCCTCGGTCATCGCCTTCCCGATGGTGCTGGCCGCGATCGTCTGGATCCTCTGGGTCGGGCTGACCTTCAAGCGCCACGGCTTCGTCGGGTTCTTCAAGAACATCACCGGCTACGACAAGTCGCTGGGCGGCGTGCTGCCGCTGGTCATGGTCATCGAGTTCTTCTCGAACCTGCTGGTCCGCCCCTTCACGCACGCCGTGCGACTCTTCGCCAACATGTTCGCCGGTCACCTGATGCTGGTGATGTTCACCGTCGCCTCCTGGTACCTGCTGAACAGCTGGATGATCCCGGCCGCCGGTGTCTCCTTCGTGATGACCATGGCCATGATCTGCTTCGAGCTTTTCGTCCAGGCCGTCCAGGCGTACGTCTTCGTACTGCTGGCGTGCTCGTACGTTCAGGGCGCTCTCGCCGAGCACCACTGAGCCACACCCCACCCCCGCTCGTCCGGTGGCCAACCCCCACCGGTCCGTAAAGAGAAGGAAGATTCAGCATGGCTGCCACTGAGACCCTCGCCGCTGTCTCCGGTTCCATCGGTTCCGTCGGTTACGGCCTCTCGGCTATCGGCCCCGGCATCGGCGTCGGCATCATCTTCGGTAACGGCACCCAGGCCCTCGCCCGCCAGCCCGAGGCTGCCGGTCTGATCCGCGCCAACCAGATCCTCGGCTTCGCCTTCTGTGAGGCGCTCGCCCTCATCGGCATCGTGATGCCGTTCGTGTTCGGTGTGAAGTAAGACTTCCCCGACACGTATCGACGAAAGGCACTGATGTGATCGCCAACCTGGTGCAGCTGGCGGCCGAGGAGAAGCAGAACCCGCTGATCCCGGCCGGTCCCGAGCTGCTCGTCGGCACCATCGCCTTCGCCATCGTGTTCTTCTTCTTCTGGAAGAAGCTGCTTCCGAACATCAACAAGGTTCTGGAGGAGCGCCGAGCGGCGATCGAAGGCGGTATCGAAGAGGCCGACGCCATGAAGGTCGAGGCCCAGAGCGTCCTGGAGCAGTACAAGGCCCAGCTCGCCGAGGCCCGGCACGAGGCCGCGCGCCTGCGCCAGGAGGCGCAGGAGCAGGGTGCCGCGCTCATCGCCGAGATGCGGGCCGAGGGCCAGCGGCAGCGCGAGGAGATCGTCGCCGCCGGTCACACCCAGATCGAGGCCGACCGCAAGGCCGCCGCGCAGACGCTGCGTCAGGACGTCGGCAAGCTCGCCACCGACCTGGCCGGCAAGCTCGTCGGCGAGTCCCTCGAGGACCATGCCCGCCAGAGCCGTGTGATCGACCGCTTCCTCGACGAGCTCGAGGAGAAGGCCGAGGCCACGCGATGAACGGAGCGAGCCGCGAGGCCCTGGCAGCCGCACGTGAGCGTCTCGACGCGCTGACGGACTCCACGTCCGTGGACGCCGCGCAGCTCGCGGACGAGCTGGCGGCCGTCACCGCGCTGCTCGACCGTGAGGCCGGCCTGCGCCGGGTCCTCACCGACCCGGCGCAGCCCGCGCAGGCCAAGGCGGAACTGGTCCAGCGTCTGATCGGCGCCCAGGTCAGCGGTGCCGCCGCCGACCTGGTGGCCGGGATGGCGCGCTCCCGCTGGTCGCAGCCCCGCGACCTGGTGGACGCGCTGGAAGAGCTGGCGAGCATCGCCGACCTCACGGCCGCGGAGAAGACGGGCACCCTCGACGACGCCGAGGACGAGCTGTTCCGGTTCGGCCGGATCGTCTCCTCCAGCACCGAGCTGCGCGCCGCGCTGACCGACCGTGCCGCCGGCACGGCGGCCAAGACCGAGCTGCTGCACCGCCTGCTCGGCGGACGGGCCAAGCCGGTCACCGAGCGACTGGTGACGCGCCTTGTGACCGCGCCGCGTGGACGTAGCCTGGAAGCGGGACTGGAGTCCCTGTCCAAGCTCGCCGCCGAGCGCCGGGACCGCATGGTCGCCGTCGTCACCTCGGCGGTTCCGCTGAGCGACGGCCAGAAGCAGCGCCTCGGCGCCGCACTCGCCAAGCTCTACGGCCGCCGGATGCACCTCAACCTGGACGTGGACCCCGAGGTCGTCGGCGGCATCCGGGTACAGGTCGGTGACGAGGTCATCAACGGCTCCCTCGCGGACCGGCTGGACGAGGCCGCCCGTCGCATGGCGAGCTGAGCGAAGCTCGGCAGTCGACAAAAGCAGTCAGAAGAAGCAGTACGTACTTACGGCCCATGTTGGGCCGTGCAGAGGATTCACCTCTTTCAGGGGGGAGTCCCCATCCCCCCAAAGTGAAACTTCGGGCCCAACAAGGAGAGCAGGGAACCCAGATGGCGGAGCTCACGATCCGGCCGGAGGAGATCCGGGACGCGCTGGAGAACTTCGTCCAGTCGTACAAGCCGGACGCGGCCTCGCGCGAGGAGGTCGGTACGGTCACCCTTGCCGGCGACGGCATCGCGAAGATCGAGGGTCTTCCCTCGGCCATGGCCAACGAACTGCTGAAGTTCGAGGACGGCACCCTCGGCCTCGCCCTCAACCTCGAGGAGCGCGAGATCGGTGCCATCGTCCTCGGTGAGTTCAGCGGCATCGAGGAGGGGCAGCCGGTCACGCGCACCGGTGAGGTCCTCTCCGTCGCGGTCGGCGAGGGCTACCTCGGCCGCGTTGTCGACCCGCTCGGCAACCCGATCGACGGCCTCGGCGAGATCGAGACGTCCGGCCGCCGTGCGCTGGAGCTGCAGGCCCCCACGGTCATGCAGCGCAAGTCGGTGCACGAGCCGATGGAGACCGGCTACAAGGCCGTCGACGCGATGACCCCGATCGGCCGTGGTCAGCGTCAGCTGATCATCGGTGACCGCCAGACCGGCAAGACCGCCCTGGCCGTCGACACGATCATCAACCAGCGTGACAACTGGCGCACCGGCGACCCGAAGAAGCAGGTCCGCTGCATCTACGTCGCCATCGGCCAGAAGGGCTCCACCATCGCCGGCGTGCGCCGCGCGCTGGAGGAGAACGGCGCCCTGGAGTACACGACCATCGTCGCCGCCCCGGCGTCCGACCCGGCCGGCTTCAAGTACCTGGCGCCGTACACCGGTTCGGCCATCGGCCAGCAGTGGATGTACGAGGGCAAGCACGTCCTCATCATCTTCGACGACCTGTCGAAGCAGGCCGACGCCTACCGCGCCGTGTCCCTGCTGCTGCGCCGCCCGCCGGGCCGTGAGGCCTACCCGGGTGACGTCTTCTACCTGCACTCCCGGCTGCTGGAGCGCTGCGCCAAGCTCTCCGACGACATGGGTGCCGGCTCGATGACCGGTCTGCCGATCGTCGAGACCAAGGCCAACGACGTCTCGGCGTTCATCCCGACCAACGTCATCTCCATCACCGACGGCCAGTGCTTCCTGGAGTCGGACCTGTTCAACGCCGGTCAGCGTCCCGCGCTGAACGTCGGTATCTCCGTCTCCCGAGTCGGTGGTTCCGCGCAGCACAAGGCGATGCGCCAGGTCTCCGGCCGCCTCCGTGTGGACCTCGCCCAGTTCCGTGAGCTGGAGGCGTTCGCCGCCTTCGGTTCCGACCTGGACGCGGCCTCGAAGGCGCAGCTGGAGCGCGGTTCGCGCATGGTCGAGCTGCTGAAGCAGGACCAGTACCAGCCGATGGCCACCGAGGACCAGGTCGTCTCCGTCTGGGCCGGCACCAACGGCCGTATGGACGACGTGCCGGTCGCCGACATCCGCCGCTTCGAGAAGGAACTGATCGACTTCCTGCACCGGAAGCACCAGGGCCTGATGACCTCCATCAAGGAGGGCGCCAAGATGTCGAGCGACACCATCCAGGCGATCGATGACGCGGTGGCCGAGTTCAAGAAGCAGTTCGAGACCTCGGACGGCAAGCTGCTCGGCGAGGACACCCCTGCCGCTGCCGCCAAGTGACGTAAGGAAGGGACCTGACTCATGGGAGCCCAGCTCCGGGTCTACAAGCGTCGCATCCGATCCGTCAGCGCGACCAAGAAGATCACCAAGGCGATGGAGATGATCGCCGCCTCGCGCGTCGTCAAGGCGCAGCGCAAGGTGGCCGCCTCCACGCCGTACGCGACCGAGCTGACGCGCGCGGTCACGGCGGTCGGCACCGGCTCGAACACCAAGCACCCGCTCACCACGGAGACGGAGAACCCGACCCGTGCCGCGGTCCTGCTCCTCACGAGCGACCGTGGCCTCGCCGGCGCCTTCAACTCCAACGCCATCAAGACGGCGGAGCAGCTGACCGAGCGCCTGGAGCGCGAGGGCAAGCAGGTCGACACGTACATCGTCGGCCGGCGCGGTGTCGCCCACTACAACTTCCGTGAGCGCACCATCGCGGAGTCGTTCACGGGCTTCACGGACGAGCCGTCGTACGCGGACGCCAAGAAGGTCGCGGCGCCCCTGATCGAGGCGATCGAGAAGGACACGGCCCAGGGTGGTGTGGACGAGCTCCACATCGTCTTCACCGAGTTCGTCTCGATGATGACGCAGACGGCGCTGGACGCCCGGCTCCTGCCGCTGCGTCTCGAAGAGGTCGCCGAGGAGGCTCACCCCAAGGGGGAGATCCTCCCGCTGTACGACTTCGAGCCCTCGGCGGAGGACGTCCTCGACGCCCTGCTGCCGCGCTACGTGGAGAGCCGCATCTACAACGCGCTGCTCCAGTCGGCCGCTTCGAAGCACGCCGCCACGCGGCGCGCGATGAAGTCGGCCACCGACAACGCGGGCGAGCTGATCAACACGCTCTCCCGTCTTGCCAACGCGGCCCGCCAGGCCGAAATCACCCAGGAAATCAGCGAGATCGTCGGTGGCGCGAGCGCCCTGGCCGACGCGACCGCGGGGAGTGACCGATAAATGACCACCACTGTTGAGACCGCGGCGGCTACGGGCCGCGTCGCCCGGGTCATCGGCCCGGTCGTCGACGTGGAGTTCCCCGTCGACGCGATGCCGGAGATCTACAACGCCCTTCACGTCGAGGTCTCCGACCCGGCGAACGCGGGCGAGAAGAAGACGCTGACCCTGGAGGTCGCCCAGCACCTGGGTGACGGCCTGGTCCGCACCATCTCCATGCAGCCGACCGACGGTCTGGTCCGCCAGGCCGCGGTCACCGACACGGGCGCGGCCATCTCCGTCCCCGTCGGTGACTTCACCAAGGGCAAGGTGTTCAACACCCTCGGTGAGGTGCTGAACGTCGACGAGTCCTACGACGGCGAGCGCTGGCCGATCCACCGCAAGGCCCCGAACTTCGACGAGCTCGAGTCCAAGACCGAGATGTTCGAGACGGGCGTCAAGGTCATCGACCTGCTCACCCCGTACGTCAAGGGCGGCAAGATCGGCCTGTTCGGCGGCGCCGGCGTCGGCAAGACGGTGCTCATCCAGGAGATGATCTACCGTGTCGCCAACAACCACGACGGTGTCTCCGTGTTCGCCGGTGTCGGTGAGCGCACCCGTGAGGGCAACGACCTCATCGAGGAGATGACCGACTCGGGCGTCATCGACAAGACCGCGCTGGTCTTCGGTCAGATGGACGAGCCCCCGGGCACCCGTCTGCGCGTCGCGCTGGCCGGCCTCACCATGGCCGAGTACTTCCGTGACGTCCAGAAGCAGGACGTGCTGTTCTTCATCGACAACATCTTCCGCTTCACGCAGGCCGGCTCTGAGGTCTCCACCCTGCTCGGCCGTATGCCGTCCGCGGTGGGTTACCAGCCGAACCTGGCCGACGAGATGGGCCTCCTGCAGGAGCGCATCACCTCGACCCGCGGTCACTCGATCACCTCGATGCAGGCGATCTACGTCCCCGCCGACGACCTGACCGACCCGGCCCCGGCGACCACCTTCGCCCACCTCGACGCGACGACGGTTCTCTCCCGTCCGATCTCCGAGAAGGGCATCTACCCGGCCGTGGACCCGCTGGACTCGACGTCCCGGATCCTGGACCCCCGCTACATCGCGGCGGACCACTACAACGCGGCCATGCGTGTGAAGAACATCCTGCAGAAGTACAAGGACCTGCAGGACATCATCGCGATCCTCGGTATCGACGAGCTCGGCGAGGAGGACAAGCTGGTCGTCCACCGTGCCCGTCGCGTGGAGCGCTTCCTGTCCCAGAACACCCACGTCGCCAAGCAGTTCACCGGCGTGGACGGTTCGGACGTGCCGCTCGACGAGACGATCGCCGCGTTCAACGCGATCTGCGACGGCGAGTTCGACCACTTCCCGGAGCAGGCGTTCTTCATGTGCGGTGGCCTCGAGGACCTCAAGGCCAACGCCAAGGAGCTGGGCGTCTCCTGAACTCCCTGAGTTCGGGTGAGGGGGCGGGCGCGTCCCGCCCCCTCACTCACGCCTACTAGAATTGACCCCAACACCCGGCGCCCCTGCCGGGTGGTGACCCGAGGAGCCACCCTTGGCTGCTGAGCTGCACGTCGAGCTGGTCGCTGCCGACCGCCAGGTCTGGTCCGGTGAGGCCACCCTGGTCGTCGCGCGCACCACGTCCGGCGACATCGGCGTCATGCCCGGTCACCAGCCGCTGCTCGGTGTGCTGGAGTCGGGCCCGGTGACCATCCGTACGAGTGATGGTGGAACGGTCGTCGCCGCGGTGCACGGCGGTTTCATCTCGTTCGCGGACAACAAGCTGTCGCTGCTGGCCGAGATCGCCGAGCTGTCGGACGAGATCGATGTCCAGCGCACGGAGCGGGAGCTGGAGCGCGCGAAGGCGGAGGGCGACGCCGCCGCCGAGCGTCGCGCGGACGTCCGCCTTCGGGCGGCGGCGGCGCGCTAGACGCTCCGCGCTCCGCACTGTGCGGTGACGTGACTCAGCCGCGGCTGGGACCTTTCGGTCCCCGCCGCGGCTGAGGTGAATGTGGGTATTTTTTACGTTTCATTACCTGGGAGACGAGGAGGTCGGTGCCGATGGTCCTCGCTCTGACTGTGTGCGGAATCGTGGTCGCGCTCGTGGTGGTGGGACTGTTCCTGTTCGGACTGCGCCGCAGACTCATCCAGCGCTCCGGCGGCACCTTCGACTGTTCCCTGCGCTGGGACGTGGCCGAGAAACCCGACGCCAACGGCAAGGGCTGGTCCTACGGCGTCGCCCGCTACAACGGCGACCGCATCGAGTGGTACCGCGTCTTCTCCTACGCCCCCCGCCCCCGCCGCACCCTGGAGCGCGCGCAGATCGAGGTGGCCGGCCGCCGGCTGCCCGAGGGCGAGGAGGAACTGGCACTGCTGTCCGACGCGGTGGTCCTCGCCTGTACGCACCGGGGCACGCGCCTGGAACTCGCCATGAGCGAAGACGCGCTGACCGGATTCCTCGCGTGGCTGGAGGCAGCCCCGCCCGGACAGCGAGTGAATGTGGCGTAGCCGCATTCACTCGCTGGGTGGGGGTCCCCCCGGACGAAGTCCGGGGCAGCGTCAACGTCGCCTAGGCGCTCTCTCTACAGGTTGCCGCTGATGGCGTTCACCAGCTCGCCGTCGCTGGTGTCGCCGCTGAACTCCCAGAAGAACGCGCCGCCGAGCCCCTGGGACCTGGCCCAGCTCATCTTTCCGGCGATGGTCGACGGGGTGTCGTACGACCACCAGTTGCTGCCGCAGTGGGCGTACGCGGTGCCGGCGACGGTGCCGGTGACGGGGCAGGACGTCTTGAGCACCTTGTAGTCCTCGATGCCCTGCTCATAGGTGCCGGCCGCGGGTCCGGTGGCCGTGCCGCCCGGGGCGTCCTGGGTGACGCCGGTCCAGCCGCGGCCGTAGAGGCCGATGCCGATGAGCAGCTTGGACGCGGGGACGCCGATGGACTTGTACTTGGCGATCGCGTCGGCCGTGTCGAACCCGGCCTTCGGGATGCCGCTGTACGAGGTGAGCGGGGAGTGCGGGGCGGTCGGACCCTTCGCGTCCCAGGCGCCGAAGAAGTCGTACGACATCACGTTGTACCAGTCGGCGTACTGTGAGGCGCCCGCGTAGTCCGCTGCCTCGATCTTGCCGCCGGAGGAGCCGTCGGCGGTGACCGCGGCGGTGACCAGCTTGCTCGTACCGAACTTGGCGCGCAGCGCGGCCAGCACGTTCTTGAAGGCCGCCGCCCCGCTGGTGTCGCAGGACAGGCCGCAGGCGTTCGGGTACTCCCAGTCGATGTCGATGCCGTCGAAGACATCGGCCCAGCGCGGGTCCTCGACCAGGTTGTAGCAGGAGTCGGCGAACGCGGTCGGGTTGGCGGCGGCCTGCGCGAACCCGCCGGACCAGGTCCAGCCGCCGAAGGACCACAGCACCTTGAGGTTCGGATACTTGGCCTTCAGCTCGCGCAGCTGGTTGAAGTTGCCGCGCAGCGGCTGGTCCCAGGTGTCGGCGACGCCGCTCACCGACTGGTCGGCGGTGAAGGCCTTGTCGTAGTCCGCGTAGGAGTCGCCTATCGCGCACTGGCCGTTCGTCACGTTGCCGAAGGCGTAGTTGATGTGCGTGATCTTCGCCGCCGAGCCGGACGTCACCAGGTTCTTGACGTTGTAGTTGCGGCCGTAGATGCCCCACTCGGTGAAGTAGCCGAGCTTGACCTTGTCGCCGGTGGTCGGGGGAGTGGTGGTGCCGCCGGTGGTGTGCACCTTGACCGCGCCGCTGACCGGGCCGGTCTGGTCGGCGGTGTCACGGGCCTGCACGGTGTAGGAGTAGTCGGTGCCGGCGCTCAGGCCGCTGTCGGTGTACGACGTGGTGGTCACCGTGGAGACGACCTTGCCGTCGCGCAGGACGTCGTAGTTCTTCACGCCCTTGTCGTCGGTGGCCGCGCCCCAGGAGAGCTTGACCGAGGTGTCGGTGATGTTCGAGGCGGTCGGGGTGCCGGGGGTGCTCGGGGGCGCGTCGCCCGGGGCCGTCGTACCGTCACAACTGTCGCCGTTGAGCTTGCAGTTGCTCGGTGAGCCTGGTCCCGAGCCGTTGAAGCCGAAGGAGACGGAGGCGCCAGGGGCGAGGGTGCCGTTGTAGGACTTGTTCTTGGCGGTCCAGTGGTTGCCGGAGCTGGTGACGTCCGCGTCCCAGGCGGAGGTGACGGACGTACCCGAGGGGAAGTCCCACTCGACGGTCCAGGAGCTGATGCTGGAGGTACCGGTGTTCTTGATGGTCCACTGACCGCCGAAGCCGGTTCCCCAGTCGCTGGTCTTGGTGAAGCTCGCTGTCTCGTTGGTCGCGGCCTGGGCGGGGCTCGCGAGACCGACGAGGCCGGCCAGGGGGAGCACCAGGCTCGCGAGGCCTGCCGCGGCTCTGTGTCTGAAGCGCATGCTGCGCCTCCTCAGGTATGTGGGGATGTCAGGGGCATGACTGAGCCATCACGCCCACGGTGCTGCGAGAGTAGAAAGGTCTGGACCACCGGTCAATAGGTCTGGACCAATTTTCCGCACGGCTTCCTCGGCCCTCGCTAGATCCCCAACTCCTGTGCCAGTACGGCCGCTTGGACCCGGCTGCGCAGCTCCAGCTTGGCCAGCAACCGGCTCACATGCGTCTTCACCGTGCCCTCCGCCATCTGCAGACGCCCGGCGATCTCGGCGTTCGACAGTCCCTGACCGACACAGGACAGCACCTCCCGCTCGCGCCGGGTCAGCCCGTCGAGCACGGCCGGATCGGTCTTCGGCTCCCGTACCGGGCGGGCCGCGAACTCGGTGATCAGCCGCCGCGTCACGGCCGGCGCGACGATCCCCTCCCCGCGCGCCACCGTCCGCACCGCCTCCAGCAGATCCCGCGCCTCGGTGTTCTTCAGTAGAAACCCCGCCGCCCCCGCCCGCAACGCCCCGAAGACGTACTCGTCCAGATCGAAGGTGGTCAGCACCAGCACGTCCGCGAGCCGCTCCGCGACGATCCGCCGGGTCGCCGACACCCCGTCCAGGCGTGGCATCTGCACGTCCATCAGCACCAGGTCCGGCCGCAGCAGCCGGGCCAGCTCCACCGCCCGCTCGCCGTCCGCAGCCTCGCCGACCACCTCGATGTCGGGTGTGCTGCGCAGGATCAGGACGAGTCCGGCTCGCACGGCGGACTGGTCCTCGGCGACAAGGACGCGGATCACGGTGGGTCTCCTTCGGTTTCGGTTCCGGCGAGGGGAAGGGCGGCGCGCACGGTCCACAGCCCGGCCGCGGGCCCGGCCGAGAAGGTACCGCCGAGCAGTGCCGCCCGCTCCCGCATCCCGGTCAGCCCCGAGCCCGAGCCGGGCGCGCGCGGGGTGTCACCGGGCCGGTAGGGGCTGGTGACCGTCACCTGCAGGGTGCCGTCGGCCTGCCGCAGGTCGACCCGGACGGGCCCCGGCGCCGCGTGCTTGAGCGCGTTGGTCAGCGACTCCTGCACCATCCGGTACGCGGCCAGCTCCACCGGCACCGGCACCCGGCCGTGACCGGCGTCGAGGCGGACCTCCAGGCCGTTGGCGCGAGCCCCCTCGACCAGGGCGGCGAGCCCGTCGAGCGTCGGCGTGGCGGCCGGCTCCCGATCGCCGCTGCCGTCCCGCAGGATGCCGATCAGCTTCCGCATCTCGGCCAGCCCCGCCACGCTGTTCTCCCGGATCACGCTCAGCGCGTCGCGGGAGGTCTGCGGATTGTCGAGGGACAGCGCGGCCGTGGAGTGGATGGCGATCGCGGACAGATGGTTGGCGACCATGTCGTGCAACTCCCTTGCCACCCGCGCCCGTTCGGACGTGACCGCCTGTGCGCGGTCCATCTCGGCGAGCAGCGCGGTCTGTTCGGCGCGCAGCCGGGCGGCCTCGGCGGCATCCCGGTGGTTGCGCACCACCCAGCCGGTCGCGGCCGGCGCGAAGGCGATCACGCCCACGCCCACCCCGATCAGCAGCGCCTGCGGATCCCGCCCCAGGGCGGCCGGCACGACTCCGCCGAGCACGGTCAGCAGTCCGGTGATCCAAGGGATACGGCGGGCGGAGGACGGGGTGCCGTACAGCACGGCCGCGTACACCAGATCGGTGTACAGCACGACCGTGACGACGTTGCCGATGGTCACCGTGTCCAGGGTCAGCGCGAGTGTGCCGGCCAGCAGACCGATGCGGGGCCGGGTGCGGCGCAGCGGCTCGCACCCGGCGGTGATCGCCAGCGGCACCAGCGGGGCCCAGGGCGCCGCCCACTGCACGAGCGGGTCCGCGGGTACGCGCGGATGGATTCCCAGCAGCCACAGCAGCGTCCCGCCGAGCAGTCCGCCCACGGCGATCCGTACGTCGTCGCGGTGCGGGCGGGGGAGCGGGAGGGCCATGCGTCCATCCAACACGGCCCGCGGCGCGCCCGCGTGCTCCCCGGGCACGGTCCTGGACTGCGACTTTCGCTTACGCCGCATTCGCCCTCGCCGACGACGAACCGTGCCTTCGCGGCCGGGACCCTGGAGAGATGGACGAGGGGAGCGAACCGTGATCGTCGGGTTGGTCATCGCCTGCGAGGTGGCGTTCTGGGTGTTGCTGGCGGCCGGACTGGCCTTCCGGTACGCCCTGCGGATGCCCCGCACCGGACTGGCGCTGCTGCTGTGCGAGCCGCTGCTCGAGGTCGTGCTCTTCGTCGTGACCGCCATCGACCTGCGGAACGGTGCACAGCCGGACTGGCGGCACGGTCTGGCCGCCGTCTACATCGGCTTCACGGTCGGGCTCGGCCACTCGACGGTCACATGGGCCGACGCCCGGGTCGCCCACCGCTTCACCGGCGGCCCGCCCCCCAAGAAGCCGCCCCGGCACGGCACGGCCCGCGCCGTCCACGAATGGAAGGTCGCGGGCCGCTGGATCCTGGCCTGTGTGGTCGCCCTCGCGCTGCTCCAGGCCGCCGTCTGGTACGTCGGCTCCGCCGGCCACACCGGTTCGCTGCGCCAGTGGCAGCTGCGGATGCTGTGGCTGATCGGCATCAACGTGATCATCGCCGGCAGCTACACGCTGTTCCCGAAGCGCGAGCGCTAACGCTCCCCGCCCGGCACCCACAGGACATCGCCGACCTCCTTGTTCGCCGTCCGGGCCAGGATGAACAGCAGGTCGGACAGGCGGTTGAGATAGGTGGCCGTCAGGGGGTTCATGGTGTCGCCGTGGGACTCCAGGGCCGCCCAGGTGGAGCGCTCGGCGCGGCGTACGACCGTGCAGGCCTGGTGGAGGAGGGCCGCGCCGGGGGTGCCGCCGGGCAGGATGAAGGAACGGAGTTTCTCCAGCCGCTCGTTGAAGCGGTCGCAGTCCGCCTCCAGCTTGTCGATGTAGAACTGCTCCACCCTCAGCGGCGGGAACTCGGGGTTCTCCACCACCGGCGTCGACAGATCCGCACCCACGTCGAACAGGTCGTTCTGGACCCGTGTGAGGACCGTGACGACCTCCGTGTCCAGGCCGCCCAGCGCGATCGCGCCGCCGATCACCGCATTGGCCTCGTTGGTGTCCGCGTACGCGGAGATCCTGAGGTCCGTCTTGGGCACCCGGCTCATGTCGCCGAGGTGGGTGGTGCCCTTGTCGCCGGTCCTGGTGTAGATGCGCGTCAGATTGACCATAAGGCCAGCGTAGTTACGCCCCGGCCGTCCGGAACACTCGTGTGCCCACCGTCACCGCCAGCGCCGTGAATCCGATGGCGACGAGGGCGCCGTAGAGCATGTGCGCACCGGCGTAGTGGCCGACGTAGGCGTCGCGCACCGCGTCCACCAGGTAGCGGAACGGGACGAAGTGCGAGAGCACGTCCAGCCAGGCGGGTGCGAGGGTCATCGGGAGCATCAGGCCGGACAGCAGCATCGACGGCATCGACACAGTGTTGATCAGCGGGCCGAACTCCTGCGGGGTGCGGACCTTCATCCCGAGCGCGTACGACAGCGAGGCCAGCGAGAGCGTGAGCAGGGCGACGAACACGAAGCCGATCAGGATGCCCGCCAGCGGTGCGCGCAGCCCCATCACCAGCGCGGCCAGCACCAGCAGCACCGCCTGGAAGACGAAGACCGTGGCGTCGCGCAGCACCCGCCCGAGCAGCAGGGCGAGCCGGCTGACGGGGGTCACGCGCATCCGCTCCACCACCCCCTGGCTCTTCTCGATGATCACCGTGAAGCCCGCGAACAGGGCGCCGAACAGGCCGAGTTGGAGCAGCAGGCCCGGCACGAGCACCTGCCAGGAACTCCCCGTGCCACCGAGCGGCAGATGGGTGAGCAGCGGGCCGAAGAAGAGGAGGTAGAGGAGCGGGGTGAGCACGCCGAAGAGCAGCGCGAAGCGGGAGCGCAGCGACTGGCGCAGATAGCGGCCGTAGATGAGGGCCGTGTCGTTCAGCAGCATCTTCTGTGGATCCCTAGACGGCTACGGGGGCGGGGGCGGCCGGGGAGGGCCCGCGCCCGGTGATGGCGAGGAAGGTGTCCTGGAGAGTGGCGTCGAGCGAGCCGCCGTGCTTCAGCTTGAGCGCGCTCGGCGTGCCCTCGGCGGCGACCGTGCCCCGGTCCACGATCACCAGGCGGTCGGCGAGGGCGTCGGCCTCGTCCAGGTAGTGGGTGGTCAGGAAGACGGTCGTACCGTGCTCGTCGCGCAGCCGGCGGACCAGGTCCCACAGGTCGGCGCGGCTGCCCGGGTCCAGGCCGGTCGTCGGCTCGTCCAGGAACAGCACTTTCGGGCGGTGGGTGAGCGCCATCGCGATGTCCAGCCGGCGGCGCTGACCGCCGGAGAGGGCACCGGCCCTGCGGTCGAGGAACCCGGTGAGGTCCAGTTCCCGCGCCAGCTCCTCGGCCCGCGCCCGTGCCTCGGCCTTCGGCAGGCGGTACATCCGTCCCTGGGTGACCAGCTCCTCCCGCACGGTGATCTGCGGATCGACGCCACCGGACTGGGCGACGTACCCGCTCGCCGCGCGCACGCCGGCCGGGTCCGTCGCCAGATCGTGCCCGGCGACGGTCGCGGCGCCGCCGGTCGGCTTCAGCAGGGTGGTGAGCATCCGCAGGGTGGTGGTCTTGCCGGCGCCGTTGGGTCCGAGGAAGCCGAGGATCTCGCCCTCCCGGACGGCGAGGTCGATGCCGCGCACGGCCTGAACCGGCCCGGCCTTGGTCTGGAAGGTGCGGGCGAGTCCCGCCGCGCTGATGACTGCTGCCATGCCCACAGAAAAACAGAGTCCCTGAAATTTTGCAATGACTCCAAGTTTTCTCGGGCGCCAAGTTTTCATCACCCCCAGCGAAGCTAGGATGCGGGGCATGGCAGAGGGGCTCAGGGAGCGGAAGAAGCGGCAGACCAGGCAGTACATCTCGGATGTCGCCACGGGTCTGTTCATCGGGCGCGGCTTCGACGCGGTGACGGTCGCGGAGATCGCCGAGGCGGCGAACGTCTCCGTGAACACCGTCTACAACTACTTCCCCGCCAAGGAAGACCTCTTCTTCGACCGCTCCGCCGGCATGGTCGACCGCCTCGCCCGCTGGGTCCGGGGCCGGCCCGAGGGCGAGTCGGCCGCCGCCGCCGTCCTGCGCGAGCTGCGCGAGGAGGTCGAGGCGGTCTCCCCCCGGGTCGGGCTGCTGTCCGGCTACGCCGCCTTCATGAAGGTCATCGAGGAGGCCCCCGCACTGCGCTCCCGCCTCTGGGCGCTCGCCCAGGAGGTCCAGGCCAACCTGGAGCAGGTCCTTCGGGAGGAGACCGGCGCGGCCGACGGCGACGAACTGCCCTATCTGATGGCCGGTCAGATCGGCTGGATCCACAGCACGGTCATGGCGGCCATCGGGCGCGAGATGGTCAAGGGCCGCGAACCGCGCGAAGTGTCCCGAGAGGTACTCGTCCTCCTCGACGACATCGAGGACCTGCTGAGCGAGAGGGTCCTCGGCTATGCGGTGCGCGCACAGAACCAGCCACCGACAGGCCGGGCCTGATCACCGTGCCGCTTCCGTCGTGAAGAGCGCGGCGGCGCCGATTCAACCTATTGGGCGGAAAAGCCGGTTCTGTTCCCGCGGTGCCGGTGCACGCGCCGACCGGGAAGGCCGCTGCGCGCACACCGGCCGAACGGCGCCGGAAAGGCGCCCAATTGGGTGCTTCCTGCGGCTGCCGGTGTGATGTCCGTCAATTGAGACGTGACGCGCGTTACTTACCGGTCACACAGCGGCTCCGGAGCGCTATGGTCCGCCGGAGAAGCAGACTTGGAGCGCGTTCAAGGGAGTCGGAGTGGCACGGAAGCTCGCCGTCATCGGGGCCGGTCTCATGGGGTCCGGTATCGCTCAGGTCGCCGCGCAGGCGGGCTGGGACGTCGTCCTGCGCGACGTCACCGACGAGGCACTGAAGCGCGGCACCGACGGCATCAAGGCCTCGTACGACAAATTCGTGAGCAAGGGGAAGATGGAGGCGCACGACGCCGACACCGCCCTGGCCCGCATCACCGCCACCACCGACCTGGACGCCGCCGCCGACGCTGACATCGTCGTCGAGGCCGTCTTCGAGAAGCTGGAGGTCAAGCACGAGATCTTCCGTGCGCTCGACAAGATCGTGCGCCCGGAGACCGTGCTCGCCTCCAACACCTCCGCCATCCCGATCACCAAGATCGCGGCGGCCACCGAGCACCCCGAGCGTGTCGTCGGCGTCCACTTCTTCTCGCCGGTGCCGATGATGCAGCTCGTCGAGCTGGTCCGCGGCTACAAGACGAGCGACGAAACCCTCGCCGCCGCACGGGAGTTCGCCGAGTCCGTCGGCAAGACCTGCATCGTCGTCAACCGGGACGTCGCCGGCTTCGTGACCACCCGGCTCATCTCCGCCCTCGTGGTGGAGGCGACCAAGCTCTACGAGTCCGGGGTCGCCACCGCCGAGGACATCGACCTCGCCTGCAAGCTGGGCTTCGGCCACGCCATGGGCCCGCTCGCCACCGCCGACCTGACCGGCGTGGACATCCTGCTGCACGCCACCGGCAACATCTACACCGAGTGCCAGGACGAGAAGTTCGCCCCGCCGGAGCTGATGCGCCGGATGGTGGATGCCGGTGACATCGGCCGCAAGAGCGGGCAGGGCTTCTACACGTACTGATCCCACCCCGCACGCCACTCCGCACACCGCCCGTACGCACACACGCCGGACATTCGCCCCGGGAACTTCACCCCCCGGGGTGAATTCGGTATCGGTTCGCTTACAAGCAGCAACCGCACCACCACTCACGCAGTCAGACGGTGCACACCATCGTCACCATCGTCACCGAGTACGCCAACCGCACTCAACGGGGAGCGCATATGCACATCAGGGGCGACCATGCCGAGCTGGTCGTCGGGGGCCGCCTCGACGTTCGCAGCGCGGCGGACGCCCGTACGGCCCTGCACTCGGCCGTCGACGACGGAGTCGGCGATCTGGTGCTCGACCTGTCCGAACTGGACTCCTGGGACGCCACCGGGCTCGGGGTGATCATGGGGGCCCATCGGCGGGCCGGCCGCTGCGGTCGCCGTCTGGTGCTGCGCCGTGTCCCGCCGCAGATGCAGCGCCTGCTGGTGGCCACCCGGCTGCATCGCATCCTCGCCATCGAGGGCGGTATCGGGGTCGAGTCGCTGCCCCGGGCGTGACCCGCCGAACGGCCGTGGCAGCGCGATGGGCCGCGCCGCGGACGCGGTGAACGCGGGCACGGGCACGGTGAACGGAGGGGCGCGGGCGACGGGGGAGAACCGGGCGCAGCCGCCGAAGCGCACGTCGGGGGCAATCCTCACCGGACTGTGACGTCTCGGACCGCACGGCACCCCGCCCTGTCGGAGATACTGAGCGAAGGTTTAGGGTTCGGTCGCCCGCTCCCTCGCAACCCTCGACCGAGCGGGTCCGGACCAGAAGCGACAGCGCGGTGTGCGACAAGGCCGGGAGGGGCCGGAATCACGGGCACACGACGCTTTTGGGGGGCTAGGACCTATGGACCCGATCAACCCGGGACCCGAGGAGTACGGCCAGGCGCAACACCGCCGCCCGCCCCGGGAATCCCTCACCTCCGACTTCGGCCAGAGCGCACCCGCGCTCGCCCGTACGGCGCACCTCGTCGCCGGCGACCTGCTGCTGACCGTCAACCCCGTCGACGGCAGCGAGATAGAGCCCTGCCCGCCGGCCCGGCGGCCGCAAAGCCCACGCAAGCGCACCGCCGCCGAGCGCGCCGAGGCCGAGCGCGCCGCCCGGCCGCCCGTGCCGCCCGGTCCCGCCCAGCCGGCCCTCTCCCTGCTGGAACGCCAGGACGAACGCGAGCGCCTGGTCCGGCTGCTGGCCCGCGGCCGCACCGTCCGGCTCACCGGCCCCGCGGGCTCCGGCCGCACCGCCCTGCTGGACCTCGTCGCCGAGGACTGCCTGGACCTCGCCCCCGACGGCGTGGTCCGGCTCACCGGATTCCACCGCACCACCGCCGACCTCCTGCACGACCTCTTCCACGCCGTCTACGACGCCCCGCAGCACCGCCCCGAACCCGGCGAACTGCGCGCCCGCGTCCGTGAGATCGGCGCGGTCGTCGTGCTGGACGACATCGAGTTCGGCGGCGCCGCCCTCGACGAGCTGCTCGCCGCCACCCCGGAGTGCGCGTTCCTGATCGGTGCCACCCCCGAGGTGTCCGCGCCCTCCGCCGAGTCCGCGGTCGAGGAGGTCTTCCTCGGCGGTCTCGACCGCGCCGCCGGCGTGGAGATCCTGGAGCGGACCGTCGGCCGCGTCCTCACCGAGGAGGAGGCGAACTGGGCCGGCGACCTGTGGTTCGAGTCCGAGGGGCTGCCGCTGCGCTTCGTCCAGGCCGGCGCCCTGCTCCGGCAGCGTGACGAACTGCGGGCCGGCGCCGGGGCGGTGGACGAGTACGGCGTCTTCGAGGACGTACTCCAGCCGGCGGAGCTGTCCCCGGAGTCGGCGGACGAGGTTCCGCTGCCCTCGCTCGGCGAGGCGGCCGCGCCCGCCCCGCTGCTCGCCTCCCGGCTCAGCGCCTCCGCCCGGGCCACCCTGCGCTTCGCCGTGGCCCTCGGCGGTGAGGTGCCGCACCAGGCGCATCTGCCGGCGCTGATCGGTGACACCCACGCCGACGCCGCCCTCGGTGAGCTGACGGCCTGCGGACTGGTCTCCCCGGTCGGCGCCCGCTACCGGCTCGCGGCCGGTGTGCTCACCCAGCTGGAGGCCGCCGGATACGCCGACGACGCCGGGGCCCAGGCGCTGCGCGCCGTCGAGCACTACGCCTGGTGGGCCGGGCATCCGTCGGTCACCGCCGAGCGGGTGTGCGCGGAGGCCGACGCGGTGCTGGCCGCGCTCACCGCGATCGTCCCGCAGACGGCCCCGTCCGCCGAAGGGGAGCCGAGCAGTGCGGTGGGGCTCGCCCGTACGGCCGCGCCCGCCTTCGCCGCAGGGCTGCACTGGAGCGCCTGGGAACGGATCCTGCGCTCGGGTGCGGAGGCCGCCCGGCTCGCCGGCGAGGTGCGTGAACAGGCCTATTTCCACCATGAGTTGGGTGTCCTCGCGCTGTGCGCGGACCAGCTGGACCGGGCCCGTGCCGAGCTGGAGGCGTCCATCGGGCTGCGCGGGGCGCTCGCCGACAAGCGGGGTACCGTCGCCGGGCGCCGTGCCCTCGCGCTGGTCGCCGACCGCTCCGGAGAGCTGCCCGGCATCGCGGCGACGGCGGGGGAGGAGCTGCCGGAGACACGGCACGAGGAGTCGGCGCCGCCGCCGTACGAGCCGCTCGGCGACCCCCTGGTCACACGGCGGCTGCCGGCCGCCCCGGCGCGAGGCGCGGGCCTCGTGCGGCTGGCCCGCCGCAACCTGGTGGCGGTGGGATCCGGGGCGCTGCTCGCCGCCGTGCTCGGTACGGTCGTCACGCTCGGCATGACGTCCAACGAGAACGCGGACAAGAACCCGGCCGGCAAGGTCGACGTCAATCCGTCGGCGAGCCAGGGCACGGACGACGGCAGCCTCGGCGCGGACCCGAAGAAGGACCCGGCGGCGGGCACCAGCTCGGTCCCGACCAGAGTCCACCCGACGAATCCCGGCCCGGACGGCTCCTACGGCACGTCCGACGACCCGAAGCCGTCGCGGCCGAACACGACGCCTTCGGCCGACCCGAGCGACACCGGGAGCACGGGCAGCGGGGGAGACACGTCCCCGACGCCGTCCAAGTCCCATACGACCAGGCCGGGTTCGCCGACGCCGACGAAGACGACCCCCTCGGGCACCCCGACCCCGACCAACACCACCCCCACGTCGACGCCGACGCCGACAGCGACCCCGACCCAGACGGGCACGACCCCGACCACGACGAACACGGCGAGCGGTCCGACCACGCCGCAGGGTTCGGGGAGCGCGTCGCAGTCCGCCGGCTCGGTGATGTGAGCGTCGCCCTTGTTCCGCCGCCCACCGGGACCTTCACCGGGAAGAGTGGGCGGCGGAAGAAGATCTAGAACAGGCGGAGCTTGTCGTCCTCGATGCCGCGGAGGGCGTTGTAGTCGAGGATCTGGCAGTTGATGCCGCGGTCGGTGGCGAGGACGCGGGCCTGGGGCTTGATCTCCTGGGCGGCGAAGACGCCGCGGACCGGCGCGAGATGTGGGTCGCGGTTCAACAGCTCCAGATAGCGCGTGAGTTGCTCCACGCCGTCGATCTCGCCCCGGCGCTTGATCTCGACCGCGACCGTCTGGCCGTCCGCGTCGCGGCACAGGATGTCCACGGGGCCGATGGCCGTCATGTACTCGCGCCGGATGAGCGTGTACCCCTCGCCGAGCGTCTCGATGCGGTCGGCGAGCAGCTCCTGGAGGTGCGCTTCCACGCCGTCCTTGATCAGACCCGGGTCCACGCCGAGTTCGTGCGAGGAGTCATGGAGGATCTCCTCCATGGTGATGATCAGTTTCTCGCCCGTCTTGTTGACGACGGTCCAGACCCCCTCGTCCTCGCCGCTTCCCTCCTTCAGCGTGCAGGGCGGCGACATCCAGTTGAGGGGCTTGTAGGCCCGGTCGTCGGCGTGGATGGAGACGCTGCCGTCCGCCTTGACCAGGATCAGGCGGGGTGCCGAGGGCAGGTGGGCGGTGAGCCGGCCGGCGTAGTCGACCGAGCACCGGGCAATGACGAGACGCATGGTCGGCAACGCTACTCGACGCGCGCCGGTGCACGCGATTCGCCCATCGTGCTCCCTGTGTATCGCCCCAATTGTCCCTGGAAACTCTTGTTCATCCCTGGCCGATTGTGCCCGTAAAGGGACCGTTCCATATACGCATTCTGCTGGTGTGGTCACCGACGGTTGCCTACCGTAGAGAACGGGAGGTCGCCGCATAAGTACTGAGCGTGTTCGATATCGCGAACTTCCCTTATCTGTCCGGCAACCCCTGCTCTTCGGGGGTGCGAGAGGAGAACCCATGTCGCTCGACGTCTCACCGGCCCTACTCGAACAGGCCGAGCGAGGCGAGGTCGACGAAGCAGCATTCGTCGACTGCGTCCGGACCTCCCTGCCCTATGCGTGGGAGATGATCAGCTCCCTGGTGGCCCAGCTGAAGGTCGACGGCGGACCGTTCGCCGACAACCAGACGCCGCCGCCGGACGAGCAGGCACGCGGTCAGCTGCTGCGCGCACTCGCGAGTGACGCCATCCGCGGCGCCCTGCAGCGGCACTTCGGTGTGCGGCTGGCGTTCCAGAACTGCCACCGGGTGGCGGTGTTCCCGCCGGACGCCTCGGCGGACGCGACGCTGGCCCGCTTCACGTCGATGCGCAACCAGCTGCTGAACCAGTCGCCGGAGCTTCGGGACTGCTGACGGGCAAAGCTGGCACGGCGCAGGCAGTGAGCCGCTCGCTTGCCGCTCCACCCGCGGGAGGTGCATGCACCACTGGGGCGGCAAGTCACCAAGGCAGCCGGGGAGTTGCGGGTGCGCTCAGCGCAGCTGGGGCAGCACCTCGGCGCCCAGGCGCCGCAGGTTCTCCTCTGTCGCGGCGAGATCGCCCGAGCCCTCCACGAGGAGGGCGAAACGGGAGATGCCGGTGCGCTCGGAGGTGGCCGCGAGCCGGTCGGCGGCGAGCCGTGGGGTGCCGACCGGGTGCAGGCCGCAGAGCAGTTCGGTGTAGGCGTGCGGGTCGCGCATGGCGCGCGTCCGGCCGTCGACCGTCACATGTGCGTCCAGGCCCTGCTTCAGCCAGCCCGGCATCGCCTTCAGCAGTGTCTCCGCCGCGTCCGTGCGCCGGTCCGCGAGCTGGCACACGCCGGCCGAGACATGGGCGGCACCCGCGATCTCCTCGGCCGGCCGGCCCGCCGCCTGGGCGCAGTGCCGCCACAGGGCGACCATCTCGGCCTTCTCCTCGTCCCCGACGTGCATGCCGAGCAGCATCGGCAGCCCGCGCTCGGCGGCCAGCCGTACGCTCGCCGGGGAGGTGCAGGCGACGACGACCTCGGGTCCCGGGATCTCCGTCAAGGCCTCCGAGGGGCGGGGTACGACCGGCACCTCGCGGAAGCTGAACCGCTCGCCGGAGGCCGACACCCGTGGCTCGCGCAGCCAGCGCAGCAGCAGATCGAGCGACTCCGGGAATCCCTGTTCGTACGCCGCGAGACCCGTGCCGAAGACCTCCAGGTCCACCCAGGGGCCGCCGCGGCCCACGCCCAGCGTGAACCGTCCGCCGGTCGTCAGGTGCAGCAGCGCGGCCTGTTCGCCGAGGGCGACCGGGTGGGCGGTGGGCAGTACGCTGACCGCGGTGCCGACGCGGATGCGGCGGGTGCGGCCGAGCAGTAACGCGGCCAGGGTGACCGCGGACGGGCATGTGCCGTACGGCACGAAGTGGTGCTCGGCCAGCCACACGGCGTCCAGGCCGGCCTCCTCGGCGACCTCCGCCGAGCGGACCGTCCGGTGCAGGGCCTCCCCGGGGCCCTGGCCCGGGAACTGGGCGCCCAGCACAAAACTTCCTACGTACATCGCTTTTCCTGCTTCCTCGGCTCCGACGCGGAGCTCCCCCACCCGGCATAACCGTCTGACACGTGCCCAGGACACGGCCTGGTGGAGAGATTTGCGGATTGTCTGCAGAATGGCCGCTCCCGGAGGGGGACTTGTGTGGGTTGTTCCGTACGTGTACCCCACTCGGCGGCGCGTAGGCTGGAAGCAGCCGTGCTTCCTGTATAGCCCCGAGAGGTGTCCCGTGTCCCCGCGTCGCAACCGACCGAAGGCAGCCGGATCGTCGGGCCGGAGCGCCGAGGACGACCCGGCCGGCCGGTACGGCGGCTGGCAGTCGACCGAGAGCTGGCAGGGCGAGGAGTGGAGCGTGCGCCATGTCGCCGGGGCGAGCGCGGAGGGCAAGACGTACCGCTGCCCGGGCTGCGACCAGCTGATCTCCTCCGGTGTCCCGCACGTGGTGGCCTGGCCCGAGCACGCGGGCGTGGACGACCGCCGGCACTGGCACAAGGCGTGCTGGAACGCGAAGGACCGCCGCACCACGCGGGTGCGGCGGTCCCGTAACGCACCGAGGTTCTAGTGCCCCTGTCGGGGCACCAGGGCTACACGTCCCGCTTCTGCAGCAGCGCGTAGGCGCCGGCGAACGCGGCCGCCGACAGGCCCAGCATGATCCACAGCGGGTCCCAGCCCGTGGGGCCGGAGCGGCTCAGGGAGTTGTCGTAGAAGCAGCTCATCTGGCTCGGGATGGAGTACTCCAGCAGCCACTGGCGGACCTTGGACAGCGAATCCGAGGCCATGAACAGCGCGATCACCAGCGGGGCCAGCACCGCGCCGATCATGATGGTGATGGCGCCCGCGGAGTGCCGGATGACCGAGCCGATGAGCAGCGAGAACAGCCCGAGTAGCGCGATGTAGAGGCTGATGCCGACGGTCGCCTTCAGCCAGTCGCCGCCGGAGGGGGTGCGGGCGTCGCCGACCCCTTCGAGCATGGACGCGTGGATCATCGCCATGAGGCCGGACGTGACCAGGGTGACGACGAAGGCGACGGCGAAGAACACGATCGCCTTCGCGGCGAGCACCCGGGCCCGGCTCGGGCACGCGGTCATCGTCGTACGGATCATGCCGGTTCCGTACTCCGAGGCTGTCGTCAGCACGCCGAGCGTGATGATGCACATGCTGCCGAGGAGCAGGCCGAAGAACCCGAACTGGAGCGGGCTCTGGTCCGACAGGCTCTCCGACCCGGAGTGGGCGCTGACCACCGAGCCGGTCAGCAGGCCTATGCCGAGCACCAGGACGATGAACACGCCGAGCGTCCACATCGTCGACCGCACCGACTTGATCTTCGTCCACTCGGAGGCCAGCGCATGCCCGAGGTGGGTGCGCACGACCGGGATCGGCGAGGTGTAACCGGGGTACGCCCCGCCGGGCGCCGCCTGCCAGGCGGGCGCTGCAGGGGCCTGCGGCATCGGGGGCTGCTGGGTGCTCATCGGGCGTCCTCGGGCTTGGTCAGGTCGGCGGGGGCAGGGGCCGCGGGCGCGGCGGCGGGCGCCTGCTGCGGCGCGGGCGGGGCCGGGGCCACGGGGGCGGCCTGCGGTGCCTGCGGGACCACGGCGGCCGGGGCGGCCTGCGGCGCCTGCGGGGCCTGGGCGGCGGGGGCCGACGGCTGGCCCTGCGGGGCCTGGGGTGCCGCGGGGGCCTGCGGGATCTGCTGGGCCTGCTGGGCGTACGGGTTGGGGGCGCCGGCGGCCGGGGCACCGGGAGCGCCGTAGCCGCCGCCCTGGGCGCCGCCGTACGGTCCCGCGGGCGTCCCGGGGCCCTGGGCCGGCATCGCGAACGGCTGACCGCCCTGCTGGGGCGACGGCGGGGCGTACCAGCCGGGCTGGCCCTGGCCCGGCACCGGCATGGGCGGCTGGGCGCCGGGCGGCAGCTGCTGCTGCAGGCCCGCCTTCTGGTCGATGGTCGAGCGGTAGTCCACCGCGCCCTGCGTCATCCGCATGTACGCCTCCTCCAGCGAGGCCTGGTGCGGCGACAGCTCCCACAGCCGCACGCCCGCCTCGTGCGCGACGTCGCTGATCCGGGGCAGCGGCAGCCCGGTCACCCGCAGCGCGCCGTCCTGCTCCGGCAGCACATGGCCGCCCGCCTCGGCGAGCGCGCCGCTCAGCTTCTCGCGCAGCTGCGGATCGGTGTCGGGGGTGCGCACCCGCGCGAAGTCGGCGGAGTTGGCCGAGATGAAGTCCTTCACGCTCATGTCGGCGAGCAGCTGACCGCGCCCGATGACGATGAGGTGGTCGGCGGTCAGCGCCATCTCGCTCATCAGGTGCGAGGAGACGAAGACCGTACGGCCCTCGGCGGCGAGTGCCTTCATCAGGTTGCGGACCCAGAGGATGCCCTCGGGGTCGAGGCCGTTGACCGGCTCGTCGAACAGCAGCACCTGCGGGTCGCCGAGCAGCGCGGCGGCGATGCCGAGGCGCTGGCCCATGCCGAGCGAGAAGCCCTTGGATCGTTTCTTCGCGACCTCCTGCAGGCCGACGACCCCGAGCACCTCGTCCACGCGCCGGGCCGGGATGCCCGACAGCTGGGCGAGGCTCAGCAGGTGGTTGCGGGCACTGCGGCCGCCGTGCACGGCCTTGGCGTCGAGCAGCGCGCCGACCTGGCGGGGGGCGTTGGGCAGCTTGCGGTACGGGTAGCCGCCGATCGTCACCGCCCCGGACGTCGGGTTGTCCAGCCCGAGGATCATCCGCATCGTCGTCGACTTGCCCGAGCCGTTCGGCCCGAGGAAGCCGGTGACGGCCCCGGGCCGCACCTGGAAGGAAAGGTTGTACACGGCGGTCTTGTCGCCGTACCGCTTGGTCAGGCCGACAGCCTCGATCATGCTCCGCACCCATCGAAAGGATCAGGACAGCGGGGCGCACGCCCCCGTAAGGGTTAGGAGGATATCGAGGCGCTGACGGTTCCGCCCAAAAGCAAGTAAAGTCAGAGCGCTACGCTGCGTGATGATCGGCTCTACTGGGCGTCCCTGCGCTGGAGCAGGACGTACCCCCCGAGCAGCGCTACCAGCACCCACAGCACCATGATCCCGAGTCCGCCCCAGGACCCGTACGGGGTGTCGTCGCCGAATCTCGGCACGACCCGCATGATCCGGCTGCCCGCCTGGTCCGGCAGGAACCGGCCGATCTTCTTCGTCGCGTCGACGTTGCCGAGAATGCTGGAGATCAGGAAGAAGAACGGCATCAGGATGCCGAGCGACAGCATCGGCGAGCGCAGCATCGCGGCGACGCCCATGGAGAACACTGCGATCAGCGTCATGTACAGCCCGCCGCCGAGCACCGCGCGCAGCACACCGGGATCGTCGATGTACGCCCGGTGCGGGCCGAGCATCGCCTGCCCGAGGAAGAACGCGGCGAAGCTCGTGCACATGCCGACCGCCAGCGCCAGCGCGGCGGCCACCGCGATCTTGCTGAACAGAAAGGTGGCGCGCCGCGGCACGGCGGCCAGCGAGGCCCGGATCATGCCGGTGCTGTACTCGTTGGAGACGACCAGCACCCCGAACACGATCATGGCGAGCTGGCCGAGGCTCATGCCCGCGAAGGACACATAGGTCGGATCGAACGACAGCCGGTCCCGAACCGGCAACGAGTCGAACTGGTTCCGCGACAGCCCGGAGATGAGCATCCCGAGCGCGATGGTGACGACCACGGCCAGCGACAGCGTCCACACCGTGGACGCCACCGACCGGATCTTGGTCCATTCGGACCGGATGACCTGAACGGCCGTCATCCTTCAGGCCCCTTCCAGTCGGCGCCCCGGTCCCACGGGGCGGGTCCGGGTCCGGCATGCGCGTGGTACTCCACCGTCTCCGCTGTCAGCTGCATGAACGCCTCCTCCAGCGAGGCCTGCTGCGGGCTCAGCTCATGCAGCACGATCCCGTGCCGCGCCGCCAGCTCGCCGATCCGCTCGGCCTTGCCGCCCTCCACCTCCAGCGTGCCGCCGCCCGCCTCCACGACGGTGACCCCGGCCTCGTGCAGCGCGTCGAGCAGCCGCTCGCGCTGCGGGGAGCGGATCCGCACGTACGACCGCGAGTTCTGCCGGATGAAGTCGGGCATGGAGGTGTCCGCGAGCAGCCGTCCCTGCCCGATGACCACCAGATGATCGGCGGTCAGGGCCATCTCGCTCATCAGATGGCTGGACACGAACACCGTCCGCCCCTGCGCGGCCAGCGATTTCATCAGATTCCGGATCCAGTGGATGCCCTCCGGGTCGAGCCCGTTCACCGGCTCGTCGAACATCAGGATCCGCGGGTCCCCGAGCAGCGCCGCGGCGATCCCGAGCCGCTGCCCCATGCCGTACGAGAACCCCTTGGCCTTCTTCCTCGCCACGGCGGTGAGCCCCACGGTGTCCAGCACCTCGCCGACCCGCCGTTTCGGGATCCCGTTGCTCTGCGCGAGACACAGCAGGTGGTTGTAGGCGCTCCGCCCGCCGTGCACGGCCTTGGCGTCCAGCAGCGCACCGAGGTACGTCAGTGGGTCCTTCAGCTGCGGATAGTGCAGGCCGTCGATACGGACGTCGCCCGCGGTGGGGTGATCGAGCCCCAGGATCATCCGCATGGTGGTGGACTTCCCGGCCCCGTTCGGCCCGAGGAAGCCGGTGACGATGCCCGGGCGCACGGCGAACGTCAGATGGTTGACCGCCACCTTCTCGCCGTACCGCTTGGTCAGCCCCACCAGCTCGATCATGCGGCCACGCTAGGACGAGAAAGAGCCCCCTGCCACTTGACGGCAAGGGGGCTTCAAGCGCCCCGAGGGGCACGGGGAACTGCGCGACCAGCCACAACGGACCCGCAGCTCCCCTACGACCTGTTGGTCACCGGGTCTGCTGCGCCGGGACACCCCGAGAGATGGGCTCGTCGTCGGTCGTCGTTCCGGCGGCAGCCACCGCGGCGCCGGTCAGCGTGGCGAGCATCTCGCGGACGTTCGTCAGCTGGGCGTTGATGCTGTCGCGGCGGTTGGTGAGCGCCGCCAGCTCGCGCTCGGATTCCGAGCGGATGCGGTCGGCCTTGGCGTTGGCGTCGGCCACGATGTCCTCGGCCTGGCGCTGGGCCGTCTCCACCGTCTGGCGGGCGCGGCGCTCGGCATCCGTGCGCAGCTTCTCCGCCTCCAGGCGGAGCTGCTCGGCGCGGTGCTCGATCTCCGCGAGTCGCTTCTCGGCCTTCTGCTGACGCGAGGCCAGGTCACGCTCGGACTGCTCGCGGCGCTTGGCGAGGTTCGTCTCGAAGTCGGCGGCGGCCTGCGCGGCCTTGGCGCGGGTCTCCTCGAAGAGGGCGTCCGCCTCCTCGCGCTTGGACTGTGCGTCCTTCTGCGCCTCGGCGCGCAGCCCGGCGGAGTCGGCCTTCGCCTTCTCGACGATCCGGACGCCCTCGTCCTCGGCCTTGGCCTTGCGCTCGGCGGCGTACGCCTCGGCGTCGTTGCGGACCTGCTGGGCCGACGACTCGGCGAGGTCACGGTGCTGTTCGGCCGCCCGCCGAGCCTCCTCACGCAGCTCCTTGGCCTCTTCCTCGGCCAGGCGCAGGATCTTCTCGACCCGCGCGCCGAGACCCGCGTACGACGGCTCGGCGTCGGCGACCTGGGCCTGGGCGTTCTGCGTTTCGAGGTGCAGCTCCTCGATGCGCTTCTCCAGGGCGGTGATGCGGGAGAGAGCGCTGTCACGGTCGGAGACGAGCTTGGAGATACGTTCGTCCACCTGAGCGCGGTCGTACCCACGCCGCACTAGCTCGAAGCCGTAGGGGGAAGTGTCGCTCATGGGGTTCCTGTCGAATGAGACCGGTGAGGTGATAGGGGGAATCCTAGGGGCCGAAGCGGTGTGTCATCGAGCGGATACGTGTTTGATCTGGAGAATGACACCTCTTTCGGGTGGCTGACCGTCAGAGAGCTTGCCAAAAGACTCGGGCAAAGCCCCCAGAAGACACCGGAACGTGCCTCCTACGCTAGCCCTCTGACGACTTGCCACCCGAACGGGGGGCTCCCACCGTCGCTCCGGCCTTGACTCCGCCCTCCTTGCCGGACGCCGGGGCCTCGAAGGACTCCAACGCTTCCAGGACGTCTTGGACACGGGAGATCTCGGCGTTGATGTCCTCGCGCCGGCGCACCAGGATCTCCAGCTCGCGCTTGCCCTCCTCGACCGTGCGCCGGGCCTCGCGGATCGCCTCGGCCTTCAGCTCCTCGGCCTCCCTGACGAGGCTGGCCTTCTTCAGCTCGGCCTCCTTGAGCAGCCCCTCCGCCTTCTTGACGGCGGCGATGCGCACCTTGCCCGCCTCGGAGTTCGCCTCCGACACCAGCTCCTTGGCCTTCGCGTCCGCCTTCTCCAGCTGCTCCTCGGCGGCCTTGATGAGCGCGTCGCAGCGGTCGCCGGTGGACTTCATGGTCTCGGCGGCCTCGCGGCGGGCCCGCTCGTGCAGCTCCTCGACCTCGGTGGTGATGCGCTCGCGCAGCTCCTCCGCGCGCTCCCGGATCGCGGTCGCGTCCCGGCGGGTGCCGACCAGCAGCTCGTCGGCGTCCGTACGGGCCTTCTCCACCAGGGAATTGCCCTCGACGGTCGCCTCGGAGACGATCCGCTCGGCCTCGCTGCGGGCC
The DNA here is from genome assembly GCF_040680235.1 of Streptomyces sp. NPDC052101. Taxonomy (NCBI): domain Bacteria; kingdom Bacillati; phylum Actinomycetota; class Actinomycetes; order Kitasatosporales; family Streptomycetaceae; genus Streptomyces; species Streptomyces sp. NPDC052101. Next base: position 44,094 of record NZ_JBFAWH010000027.1, on the reverse strand, counting down.
GCGCCGACCATCGTGTCGGCCTGCGACTCGGCGTCCGCGGTGGTCTTCAGCGCCTGCTGCCGCGCCTCGCCGAGCAGCTTGTCCGCCTCGGCCGTGGTCTCGGTGATGAGCGTGTCGACCTGCTCGGCCGCCTCCGAACGCCGCTTGTTGGCGTCCTTGCGGGCCTCGTCCAGGGTCCGCTCGGCCTCCTCACGCGCGGAGTTGACGAGCCGTTCGGCCGCGTCCTGCGCGTCCGCCTTGAGCTGTTCGGCCTCCGCCCGCGCCCGCTCGGCGTGCTGCTGGGCCGAGCCCACCGTCTCGGCGGCCTCGGCGCGCAGCCGCTCCGCCTCGCCGGTGGCGTCCCCGACCAGCTGCTCGGCGGCCGCCAGCGCCTCCGCGCGCACCCGGTCCGCCTCGGCCACGGAGTCGGTGCGCACCCGCTCGGCCTCGGCGACGGTCTCCGTCTGCAGCCGCTCGGCCTCGGCCAGCGCCTCCGTACGCACCCGGTCGGCCTCCGCGACCGTCTCGGTCGTGAGCCGCTCGGCCTCGTTACGGGCCTCGGTGATCAGGGTGTCGGCCTGCGTCGCCGCGTCCGAGCGGATGCGGTTGGCGTCCTCGCGGGCATCGGCACGGGTGCGGGCCGCCGCCTGGTCGGCCTCGGCCAGCGCGTCCGAGGCCTCCGTACGCACCCGCTGCGCGTACTCGGACGTGTCCGCGCGCAGCCGCTCGGCCTCCGCGATCGCCTCCGTGACCGTGCGCTCGGCCAGCGCCTTGGCGGCCTCCGCCTCCTCGTTCGCCCCGCGGCGGACCCGGCTCGCGTCCTCGCTCGCCCGCTCCCGCTCGGCGTAGGCGTCGGCGCGGACCCGGTCCGCCTCCCCCTCGGCCTCCCGCCGCGTACGGTCCGCGGCGTGCTCGGCGGCCGAACGCAGCCCGGTGATCTCCTCCTGCGCCTGCTCGTGCAGCCCGGCGACGGAGTCCCGTACCTGCTGGGCGTGCAGCTCGGCGGCGGACACCATCTCGGTGGCGCGCCGGTCGGCCTCCTCGACCAGCCGGGTCGCCTCGGCCTGTGCCTCCTCCACCCGCTTGCGGGCGGAGGCCAGCAGCTCCTCGCTCTGCTCGCGGGCCCGCTCGCGCTCCTGGTCGGCCTCGGCCCGCGCGCCGCCGAGGGTCTCCTCGGCCTCGCGGCGGCGCCGGGCGGCCTCCTCCTGGGCGGCGGCCAGCGTCTCGGACGCCTCCGTACCGAGCCGCTCGGCGGCGGCCTGCGCCTCCGCGCGCACCCGGTCGGCGGTCTCCTGCGCCTCGGTGCGCAGCCGCTCGGCCTCGGCGGCGGCCTCACCGCGCAGTCGTACGGCGACGGCCTCGCCCTCGGCGCGGGAGGCGGACGCGTCGGACGCGGCCTCGGTGCGCAGCCGTTCGGCCTCGGCCTCGGCCTGCTCCTGCAGGGTGCGGATCCGATCCGCCGCCTCGGCGCGCAGCCGCTCGGTCTCCTCGCCGGCCTCGCGGCGGATCCGGGCGGCGTCCTCGCGGGCGTCGGTCAGCGCCTGCTCGGCCGACGCGAGCCGCTCCTGCGCCTCGGTCTGCAGCCGCGTCAGCTCCTCGGCGGCCTCGGTGCGGCGGGCCTCGACGCCGCGCTCGGTCTCCTCGCGCAGCTCGCGCGCGGCGCTCTCGGCGTCCGTACGGACCGTCTCGGCCTGCTCGTCGGCCTCGGCGCGCAGCCGCTCGGCCTCCTTGCGGGCCCGGTCCAGGGTCTCCTCGGCCTGCCGGCGCAGCGCCGTGGCCCGCTCGATGGCCTCGGTGCGGACCTTCTCGCTGTCGGTAGTCGCGGTCTGCCGCAGCTCGTCGGCGTCCGCCTTGGCCTTGGCCAGCAGTTCCTCGGCGGACCTGGCCGCCTCCTCGATCTGCGCGACCGCCTCCCGGCGGGCCTCCGCGCGGATCGACTCGCCCTCGGCGACCGCGTCGGCGCGCAGCTGCTCGGCCTCGCCGCGCAGCCGGCGGGCCTCCTCCTGCAGCTCGACCGTCTTGGCGCGGTACTCCTTGGTGTCGTCCTTCGCCGCGCCCTTGAGCTGCTCGGCGATGTCGTGCGCCTCGGCGCGCAGCCGGTCCGCCTCGGCCTCGGCCTCGGTGCGGATCCGCTCGGCCTCCTCGGCGGCCGCCTTGGTGGTGCTCCTGGCTTCCTCCGCCGCCTTGTTCAGGACGTCCTCGGCGGTCTTGGCGGCCTTGGAGAGCTGGGTCGCGCTCTCCTCGGCGGTGACCGTACGGGCCTTCTCGGCGGCCTCCGCGAGGATCTTCTCGGCCTCGGCGCGCGCGTCCCCGACGAGCTGCTCGGCCTCGGACCGGGTGGTCTCGGCCTCCTTGGTGGCCTCCTCGACCAGCCGGGCGACCTGCTCCTTCGCCGTACGCGTCCGTGCCTCGCCCGCGGCCTCGGCGCTCGCCAGCCGCTTGGCGGCGGTCTGCTCGGCCTCCGTGACCACCTTCTCGGCCTCGGCCTGCGCCTTGCGCAGCGCCTCCTCGGCCGCCGTCATCCGCTCCTCGGCGGCCCGGCTCAGCTCGGCGGCCTGCCGGCGGGCCGTGTCCGACTCGCTGGCCGTGGTGGTGCGCAGCTGCTCGGCGTGGTCGGTGGCCTCCTGGGCCTGTGTGGAGGCGGCGTTCAGCAGGCGCTCGGCGTCCGTGCGGGCGCGGCGCAGGAGCTGCTCGGCCTCGGCGCGGGCCGTCTCGGCGTCGTTCTGCAGCCGCTCGCGGGCCTCCCGGACCAGCCGCTCGGCCTCCGCGCGGGCGGTGGCCATCGCCTGGTCGGCCTCGGCGCGGGACTCGTCGAGGAGGCGGCGGGCCTGCTGCTCGGTGCGGGCGCGCAGCTGCTCCGCCCAGGCCACGTTCTCGTTGACGTGCGACTCGACGGTGGTGCGGCGCTCGGCCAGCTCCTGGTCGAGCTGCTGGCGCCGGGTCACCGCCTCCTGGTGCAGCTCGGCCTGGAGCCGGGCGGCCTGCTCGGCGTGCTCCTGCAGGATCCGCTGGGTCTGCGCCCGGACCTGGCTCAGCTCCCGCTCGGCGTCCTGGCGCAGCTGGTCGGCCTGCATCTGGGCATTGCGGAGCAACTGCTCGGCCTGATAGCCGATGTCACCGCCGTCGAAGGCGGGCCGGGTCATGAGGGTGCGGCGCGCCTCGTGAAGCTTGGCGCGCAGCACCTCGACCTGGTAGCCGAGGTCCTCGGCGTGCTGGATCGCCTTCTCCCGCTCGGTCCTCAGCCGTTTCATCTCGGCCTCGAACCGAGAGAGGTGGTCGACGTCAGCCGCCGGCTCTCGCTCCTGGCTCTCGTAGCCCCGCACTGCGCGGTCCCATCCGTCCCCTGGTCAGCTTCTCCAACGAGCTCCGTCCATCCGCCGAACGGGGCCCCCGGGGAATGGTGTCAGATCAACGGCGGAGCACGGGCTGCTGCCCCGACGCTCGTCCCCCGAAACCCGGACCCCGGAACGGCCGTCCCCCATTTTCAGGGACGACCGCCCCCAACCCTACCGGCCCTTATGTACGGGGGTCAGTGCTCGGGCGACTCAACAGGGGCCGAAGTGACCAGTTCTGTCAGGACTCCATGGCAGTCCTTCGGGTGCAGGAAGGTGATCCGCGACCCCATCGAACCGCGCCGCGGCTCCTCGTACAGCACGCGTACGCCCTTGCCGCGGATCTCCTCGGAGTCCCCGTCCACGTCCGCCGTACCGAAGGCGATGTGGTGGACGCCCTCCCCGTTCTTCGCGAGCCACTTGCCGACCGCGGAGTCCTCGCGGGTCGGCTCCAGCAGCTGGAGGTAGGAGGCGCCGCCGTCCGAGGTCCCGTTGATCCTGAGCATGGCCTCGCGCACGCCCTGCTCCTCGTTGACCTCGGTGTGGAACACCTCGAAGCCGTACGTGGCCCGGTAGAACTCGACGGTCGTGTCGAGGTCGTGGCAGGCGATCCCGATGTGGTCGATTCGCGTCAGCATGGACTCAGTGCAGCGCGCCGAGGGTGGTTACGCAACGTGCGCGCGATCACACCTACGGCCCGATGACGGCACGGAGTGCCATCAGTACATTCGAAGTAAACCCTCGTTCACTCCTCGGCTGTGCAGGCCGGTAAGGGGATCGCAGCTCATGCCTTCTGGAACGACCAGCTCCGTGATCGTCGCGGGCGCGCGCACGCCCATGGGACGACTTCTGGGCTCCCTCAAGTCATTCTCCGGCGCCGACCTGGGCGGCTTCGCGATCAAGGCCGCCCTCGACCGTGCGGGGATCGGCGGCGACCAGGTGCAGTACGTGATCATGGGCCAGGTGCTGCAGGCCGGCGCCGGCCAGATCCCGGCCCGCCAGGCCGCCGTCAAGGCCGGTATCCCGATGAGCGTCCCGGCGCTCACCATCAACAAGGTGTGCCTCTCCGGCCTCGACGCCATCGCCCTGGCCGACCAGCTGATCCGCGCCGGCGAGTTCGACATCGTCGTGGCCGGCGGCCAGGAGTCCATGACCAACGCCCCGCACCTGCTGCCGAAGTCCCGCGAGGGCTTCAAGTACGGCGCGGTGCAGATGCTCGACGCGATGGCCCACGACGGTCTGACCGACTCCTTCGAGGGCATCGCCATGGGCGAGTCCACGGAGAAGCACAACACCCGCCTCGGCATCGGCCGCGCCGAGCAGGACGAGATCGCCGCCCTGTCCCACCAGCGGGCCGCCGCGGCGCAGAAGAACGGCCTGTTCGAGGCCGAGATCACCCCGGTGGAGATCCCGCAGCGCAAGGGCGACCCGGTCCTGTTCAGCAAGGACGAGGGCATCCGCGGCGACACCACGGTGGAGTCCCTCGGCAAGCTCCGCCCGGCCTTCTCCCGCGAGGGCACGATCACGGCCGGCACCTCCTCGCAGATCTCCGACGGTGCGGCGGCGGTGGTCGTGATGAGCAAGGCCAAGGCCGAGGAACTGGGCCTCACCTGGCTCGCCGAGATCGGCGCGCACGGCAATGTGGCCGGCCCGGACAACTCCCTGCAGTCCCAGCCGTCCAACGCCATACTGCACGCCCTGAAGAAGGACGGCCTGGAGGTCTCCGACCTCGACCTCATCGAGATCAACGAGGCCTTCGCCGCGGTCGCCGTGCAGTCAATGAAGGACCTCGGCGTGTCCACGGAAAAGGTGAACGTCAACGGCGGCGCCATCGCGCTGGGCCACCCGATCGGCATGTCCGGCGCCCGTCTGGTGCTCCACCTGGCGCTCGAACTCAAGCGCCGCGGCGGCGGTGTCGGCGCGGCCGCGCTGTGCGGTGGCGGCGGCCAGGGCGACGCGCTCGTCGTGCGGGTGCCGAAGGCCTGAGTTCCCTCTTTCTGTACGTCTGTACGTCGCTGAAGTGAACGGAGCTGTTTGATGCAGGACGTCTCCTCTCTGGTGGCCCTGGCCAGGGAAGGCCGGCCGCGTGCCGTGGCCCGGCTGATCTCCCTTGTGGAGGGGGCGTCCCCGCAGCTCAGGGAGGTCATGGCGGCGCTGGCGCCATTGACCGGAAACGCCTATGTGGTGGGCCTCACCGGCTCTCCGGGAGTCGGCAAGTCGACATCGACCTCCGCGCTGGTGAGTGCCTATCGCAAACAGGGAAAGCGGGTCGGCGTCCTGGCCGTCGACCCGTCGTCCCCCTTCTCCGGCGGCGCCCTGCTAGGCGACCGCGTCCGGATGTCGGAGCACGCCTCCGACCCCGGTGTCTACATCCGCTCCATGGCCACCCGCGGCCATCTCGGCGGCCTCGCCTGGGCCGCCCCGCAGGCGATCCGCGTCCTGGACGCGGCGGGCTGCGACGTGATCCTGGTCGAGACGGTCGGCGTCGGCCAGTCGGAGGTGGAGATCGCCTCCCAGGCGGACACATCCGTGGTCCTCCTGGCCCCGGGCATGGGCGACGGCATCCAGGCGGCCAAGGCCGGCATCCTGGAGATCGGCGACGTGTACGTCGTCAACAAGGCGGACCGGGACGGCGCCGACGCCACGGCCCGCGAGCTGAACCACATGCTGGGCCTGGGCGAGTCCCGCGGCCCCGGTGACTGGCGCCCGCCGATCGTGAAGACGGTCGCGGCCCGCGCCGAGGGCATCGACGAGGTCGTGGAGGCCCTGGAGAAGCACCGCGCGTGGATGGAGGAGCGGGGCGTGCTCATCGAGCGCCGCAGGGCCCGCGCGGCCCGCGAGGTGGAGACCATCGCTGTCACGGCGCTGCGGGAGCGCATCGGCGACCTGCACGGCGACCGCCGTCTCAGCGCGCTCGCGGAGCGCATCGTCGCGGGCGAACTGGACCCCTACCGCGCGGCGGACGAACTGGTCACGGGCCTGACCCAGGGCTGATCCCGGGCCTGCTCCCGCACCTCAGGCGCGGCCTCCAGGGCTCGGGTCACCCCGCGCCCTGGAGGCTCGGCCAGGCTCAGGGGCGCCCCCGCTGCCCTCTGAGGTGCTCGGCGATGGGCTTGAGCGCCTTGTCCAGCTCCGTCAGCGCCTCCGGCGGCAGCAGATCGATGAAGTGCCGCCGCACGGAGGCGACATGATGTGGCGCCACCTTCCGCATCGTCTCCATGCCGTGCTCAGTGAGCACGGCGTACAGCCCCCGCCGGTCGGACTCGCAGTTCTCACGGCGCACCAGATTCGCGTTCTCCATGCGCGTGATCTGGTGCGAGAGCCGGCTCTTGGACTGCAGGGTCGCGGAGGCGAGGTCGCTCATCCGCATACGTACGTCGTCCGACTCGGACAAGTTAACGAGGATCTCGTAGTCGTTCATAGTCAGGCCGAACGGCTGCAGATCCTTCTCCAGCTGGTACGTCAACAGCCTGTTGACCTCCAGGTGGGTGCGCCAGGCGCACTGCTCCGCATCGGTCAGCCAGCGCGTGGCCGTCTCGGTCTCCATGAATGAAGTCTACCTAAGAAGTTGAATGCCGAACTACTTTGGATGGTGTGACAGTGCGCACGCGTTCGACGTCACACTCCGCAGACTACCGCTCACAGCCCGAAGCGACGCTGGAGGTCCCCCAGCTGTCCGGGAAGGCGCGGTGCACCCGACGGTTGCGGACCGTGCCCGCTCGGTGCCGCTCCGCCACCTCCGGGCACCCCGGGTTCGGACGGCACGGCCCCTGTCGCGGCCTCGTCCATGAGGGCCTCCGTCGACTGCAGCAGGACCGTCCCGGCGCCCACGAACTCGAACTGGTGCTCCTCCCCGGATACCCCGCCGAGGCCCGTCATCGCACGTAGACCGCCCAGCACACCCGTCAGATAGCCGTGGTCGTAGTGATGGCACGGCGACGGGCAGTCGGCCCACCCGACGAGCGCCTGCGGGTCGACCCGGATCGGAGGTTCCATGAACACCACCGGACCGTTAGATGCGGCCACAAACTTGCCGGTTCCGATAAGGGTCAGAAAACCCGGCACGATCGACTGCTTGAGCGCGAGACTTGGCTGAAAAGCGAGCAGGTTGCCCGCGCGAATGGTCAAGTTCCCGTCGTCCAGGTCGTAGGAGTTGACGTCGAAGGCCCGGTCGGCGAGGAGCATCTTGCCCGAGCCCGCCGCCACGACCCAGTCGCTCGCGTGCAGTGGCGAATGGAATGACGTACGGATAATCCGGTCAAGTCGGCCGTGCCCGATGCCGTTGAACTCGATCGCCCCGTAGTAGGCGATCATCTTCCCCTTCTGCAGGAACCACTGCCCGCTCTTCAGCTCGACACAGAACGTGTACTTGTTCACGTTGTCGTCGGCGGGCAGGGTCATCGGGTCGTACACCACCGGGCCGCCGGGGGTGCCGTACGTGCCTCCGTACGCGCTCACAGCTTCTCCTCCGACGCCTGGACGTACACCGTGCCGTTGCCGCTCAGCTCCAGCTGGAAGGCCTCGCCGGAGCCGCGGCCCACCATCTCGCGCCAGCCCAGCGCGGCGGACAGCTTGTTGCGGACCTCGCCGTGATGGGCGACGTAGGCCTGCGGGTCGACGTGGACCGGGCGCTGGGGGGTGATCGGGATCTCGAAGACCCCGCCGTGTGCCATCACGGCGACCGAGCCCTGTCCCTGGAGCGTGGTGGTGAACAGGCCCTGCCCGGTGACCTGGCCCCGCACCAGGCCCATCACCCCGCCCTGCGAGCCCATGAACATCGTGCCCTGCCGGAGCGTGCCCTCGAAGGCGAGCAGCCGGTCGGCCTCCACGTAGAGGGTGTCGCCGGTGAGGTGGATGACATGCACGTGGTGGCCGCCGTGCCCGAAGAAGACGGTGCCGTTGCCCTCGACGGACATCAGCGGCGTCGCCTCGCCCGTCACCCGGCGCCCGAGCATGGACATCAGCCCGCCCTGGCCGCCCTGGATGTTCGGAGTGAAGGACACGTCCCCCTTGTAGGCGAGCATCGCGCCGCGCTGGCTGTACAGCCGCTGTCCCGGCACCACGGTCGCCTCGACCATCTTGGAGTTGATCTCCCGGAACGCCATGGCTACAGATCCCCCGCGATCGTGTTCCGCTCGCTCGGCTGCACGTACACCAGTCCGTCGCCCTCGAAGCGGATCTGGAAGGCCTCGCCGCCGCCCTCCCCGAAGAATGTGCGGAACGTCACGCCGGACTGGAAGGACTGCCGGACGTTGCCCTGGTGGGCGATGTAGGCGCCCGGGTCGACGATCAGCGGGTACTGCGGGCTGACCCGGAGCACGACCGCCGGCCCGTCGGACATGATCGCCGCCTGCCCGTGTCCCTCGATGGTCGTCGTGAACAGTCCGTTGCCCTGCGAGGCGCCGCGCAGCCCGGTGAACGTCGTGCCCGTGCGCAGTCCCGCGTCCGTCACGAGCAGGTTGCTCGACTCCACGTACAACTTGTCGCCCTGGAGGCTCACGAGGTTGATCTCGGTGGCCCGGTCCGCGAACCAGCACGTGCCGTGCCCCTTCACCTCCATCACCGTCATCTGCTCGCCGGTGAGCCGCCGGGTCACCATGCCGCGCAACCCCTCACCCCCACCGGTGAGCTTCTTGAAGCTCATCTGCCCGTCGTACGCGACCATCGAGCCGTTCTTCGCCTTCACGGCATCCCCGGTCATGTCGACGGCGAGCACCTTGCTGCCTTGGAGTCGGAACATCGCCACGCAGCGAAAGTATCGGTGACGCGGGTGGACCCGACAGAGCCCATAGGTGGATACCGACCCTGAGCGGACCCCTACGGGCGCCGTTTGCCACAATGGCCTGACGTTTGTGCTTCCGTTCACAAGGCGGATCACGCAGCGATCGCGTCGTCAGCGACTCTCCCACCGAAGGTGACCCGTGGACCTCAAGACAGCCTCCGCCATCCGCCGCTTCCGACTGATCTCCGTGCCGGAGGGCATCTCCTGGATCATCCTCGCGGCCTGCACGATCATCAAGTACACGGTCGACAGCGGCTTCGACGTCGCCCCGGTGCTGGGCCCGATCCACGGCGTGCTGTTCGTTCTCTACGTCGTCTTCTGGGCGGACGCCTGGAACCGCACCAAGTGGAACAAGGGCAAGGCCGCCCTCTACTTCGCGTACTCGATCATCCCCGGCGGCGGGTTCATCATCGAGCGCGCGCTGCGCCGCGAGGCCGAGGACGCGGTCATCGCCGCCCGCGCCCGCAAGGAAGGAGTCGTGAACGCATGATTGTCGCCTTCTCCGTGACGCCGCTCGGTGTCGGCGAGGATGTGGGGGAGTACGTCGCCGACGCCGTCCGCGTGGTACGCGAGTCGGGTCTGCCCCACCGCACCGACGCGATGTTCACCTCCGTCGAGGGCGAGTGGGACGAGGTCATGGACGTCGTCAAGCGTGCGGTCGCCGCGGTGGAGAAGCGGGCGCCGCGGGTCTCTCTCGTCCTGAAGGCCGACATCCGTCCCGGCGTGACCGACGGCCTGACCTCCAAGGTGGAGACGGTCGAGCGGTATCTGGCCTAGGCAGGGTGGCCGTAGCGGCGCAGTGCTGCCGCGGCCTGGCCGCGGCGGTCCGGCGACCGAAAGCCGAGACGGGGCTGACCGGAATATGACTGGCCGGTAGGGTCTGATGACGTGCCGAAGCCTCTCAGCCTCCCCTTTGATCCCATCGCCCGTGCCGACGAACTCTGGAAGCAGCGCTGGGGAAACGTGCCGTCCATGGCCGCGATCACCTCGATCATGCGGGCCCAGCAGATCCTGCTCGCCGAGGTGGACGCGGTGGTCAAGCCGTACGGACTGACGTTCGCGCGCTACGAGGCACTGGTGCTGCTCACCTTCTCCAAGGCCGGCGAGCTGCCCATGTCCAAGATCGGTGAGCGGCTCATGGTGCATCCCACGTCGGTGACGAACACCGTCGACCGGCTGGTGAAGTCCGGGCTGGTGGCCAAGCGCCCGAACCCCAACGACGGCCGCGGCACGCTGGCCGTCATCACCGCCAAGGGCCGCGAGGTGGTCGACGCGGCCACCCGTGACCTGATGGCCATGGACTTCGGGCTCGGGGTGTACGACGCGGAGGAGTGCGGGGAGATCTTCGCGATGCTCCGTCCGCTGCGGGTCGCGGCACACGACTTCGACGAGGAGTGAGCTGGGGGCCGACCCCGGCCAAGATCTCCCGGAACGGGTGGTTACGCTCGACCCCATGAAGAAAAGCGTGCTGACCCGCTACCGCGTCATGGCCTACACCACCGGTGTCCTGCTGGTGCTGCTGTGTCTGAGCATGATCGCCAAGTACGGGATGGACGTCAGCGGTGCCGCGGACTTCACGCGCGTCGTGGCCATCGCCCACGGCTGGCTGTACGTCGTCTACCTGATCTTCGCCTTCGACCTGGGCTCGAAGGCGAAATGGCCCGTCGGCAAGCAGTTGTGGGTGCTGCTCGCGGGGACCATCCCCAGCGCCGCCTTCTTCGTCGAGCGCAGGATCAGCCGCGAGCTGGAGGCCAAGGCCGCCGACCAGGCCCCGGTCGCGGCCAAGGCCTGAGCCTTCGTCGCCTGAGGTTTCACCGCCGTACGGACATTGTGCGGCGGTCAGCCATCGACATTTACTAGGACGTCCTAGTAAATTCGAGGGTATGGACGCTCACGCCATCGAGGAGGGCCGCCGGCGCTGGCAGGCCCGATACGACGCCGCGCGCAAGCGCGACGCTGACTTCACCACGCTCTCCGGTGATCCCGTGGAGCCGGTGTACGGGCCCCGACCGGGCGACACGTACGAGGGATTCGACCGGATCGGCTGGCCCGGGGAGTATCCCTTCACGCGCGGGCTCCATCCGACCGGCTACCGCGGGCGCACCTGGACGATCCGGCAGTTCGCCGGCTTCGGCAACGCCGAGCAGACCAACGAGCGGTACAAGATGATCCTTGCCGCGGGCGGCGGAGGGCTGTCCGTCGCCTTCGACATGCCGACGCTCATGGGACGCGACTCCGACGACCCGCGCTCGCTCGGCGAGGTCGGGCACTGCGGGGTCGCCATCGACTCGGCCGCCGACATGGAGGTCCTGTTCAAGGACATCCCGCTCGGCGACGTCACCACCTCCATGACCATCAGCGGGCCCGCCGTGCCCGTCTTCTGTATGTACCTGGTCGCCGCCGAGCGCCAGGGCGTGGACCCGTCGGTCCTCAACGGCACGCTCCAGACCGACATATTCAAGGAGTACATCGCGCAGAAGGAGTGGCTCTTCCAGCCCGAGCCGCATCTGCGCCTCATCGGCGACCTGATGGAGTACTGCGCGGCCGGCATCCCCGCCTACAAGCCGCTGTCCGTCTCCGGCTACCACATCCGCGAGGCCGGGTCGACGGCCGCGCAGGAGCTGGCGTACACGCTGGCCGACGGCTTCGGGTACGTGGAGCTGGGGCTCAGCCGCGGCCTGGACGTGGACGTCTTCGCGCCCGGCCTCTCCTTCTTCTTCGACGCGCACCTCGACTTCTTCGAGGAGATCGCCAAGTTCCGTGCGGCGCGCAGGATCTGGGCACGGTGGATGCGGGACGTCTACGGCGCCCGGTCCGAGAAGGCGCAGTGGCTGCGGTTCCACACGCAGACCGCGGGGGTCTCGCTGACCGCGCAGCAGCCGTACAACAACGTGGTGCGTACGGCCGTGGAGGCACTCGCCGCCGTGCTCGGCGGGACCAACTCGCTGCACACCAACGCCCTCGACGAGACCCTCGCGCTGCCGAGCGAGCAGGCGGCGGAGATCGCGCTGAGGACCCAGCAGGTGCTGATGGAGGAGACCGGGGTCGCCAACGTGGCCGATCCGCTGGGTGGTTCGTGGTTCGTCGAGCAGCTGACGGACCGGATCGAGGCCGACGCGGAGAAGATCTTCGAGCAGATCAAGGAGCGGGGGCTGCGGGCGCACCCGGACGGGCGGCACCCGATCGGGCCGATCACTTCCGGGATCCTGCGCGGGATCGAGGACGGCTGGTTCACCGGGGAGATCGCCGAGTCCGCGTTCCGCTATCAGCAGGCGCTGGAGAAGGGCGACAAGAAGGTCGTCGGCGTCAACGTCGCCACCGGGTCCGTCACCGGGGATCTGGAGATCCTGCGGGTGAGCCATGAGGTGGAGCGGGAGCAGGTGCGGATGCTCGCCGAGCGGAAGGCGGGGCGGGACGAGTCCGCGGTGCGCTCCGCGCTTGCGGCCATGCTGAGTGCCGCGCGGGACGGCTCCAACATGATCGAGCCGATGCTGGAGGCCGTGCGGGCCGAGGCGACGCTGGGCGAGATCTGCGGGGTGCTCCGCGACGAGTGGGGGGTGTACACGGAGCCCGCCGGTTTCTAGGCACCGTCGCCGGGTGCGGGCGTACCAGGGGGCGCCGCCCCCTGGACCCCCGGCCCATGCCCACCCATCACCCGTCTCGGTGGGTCGAGAAGTGACCGCCCGGGGTTATGACTCGGTCTGCTGAGAAGTCAGGCCCAGGAGCAGCACCCGGGTGAAGCTGCGGACCCAGTCCTCGTCCGCCGGTTTGCCGCTCACCAGGGTGCGGTGGACCACCGCGCCCGCCACCACGTCGAAGATCAGGTCCACCGTGCGGGCGGACTCCTCCGGATCGGGTTCCGCAGGGAGTTCGCCCCGGCTCTGCGCGCGGGCGCGGCCCTCCAGTACCAGCCGCATCTGGCGGTCCACGATGGAGGCGCGGATGCGCTCGCGCAGGGCGTCGTCGCGGGTGGACTCGGCGACGACCGCCATGAGGCCGCTCTTCGCCTCCGGGCGGGCCAGGATCGCCGCGAACTGCAGGACCACGCCCTCGATGTCGGCGGCCAGGCTGCCCCGGTCGGGGAGTTCCAGCTCGTCGAACAGCTCCGCCACCGCGTCGCACACCAGCTCCGGCTTGCCGGCCCAGCGGCGGTACAGCGTCGTCTTCGCAACCCCGGCGCGCGTCGCCACATCTCCCAGGGTGAGCTTGGACCACCCGAGCTCCACCAGCGCCTCCCGGGTCGCGGCCAGGATCGCGGTGTCCGCGGCGGCGCTGCGCGGACGTCCGGTACGGCTGGCGGGAGTGCGGCTCTGCATCCCTTGACCATAACCGGCGGGAACTGTGCGGTCGTGAGGGAGATCACCGGGGCGTGGTGTCGCGCGGGGTGCCGATGGCATTACGCTACGACTCGTAGCGAAAGCTCGTGAGAGCTCGTGACGGACGTACGCGAGCGGCGACCACGGGGCGTGGGGTGGGGACCCCGGCGCCCGCACACACGGCTTTTTCATTTCGACGCGGTAACGGGGGAGGATAGACGCATGCAGCCACGGAACATGTCCATGAGCGGCGTCGTCGACCTCGCCGCGGTGAAGGCGGCCCAGGAGGCCAAGGCCAAGGCCGAGCAGACGCGCGCCGAGGTCGCCCGGCAGGGCGGCGCGGGGGCTGTCGCCCCGGCCGATCTCGTCATCGACGTCGATGAGGCGGGCTTCGAGCGGGAAGTCCTCCAGCGGTCCGCCGAAGTGCCCGTCGTCATCGACTTCTGGGCCGAGTGGTGTCAGCCCTGCAAGCAGCTGAGCCCGGTCCTGGAGCGGCTGGCCGTCGAGTACGCCGGGCGCTTCCTTCTCGCCAAGATCGACGTCGACGCCAACCAGATGCTGATGCAGCAGTTCGGGGTGCAGGGCATCCCGGCGGTGTTCGCCGTCGTCGCGGGCCAGGCGCTGCCGCTGTTCCAGGGCGCGGCCGGCGAGGAGCAGATCCGGCAGACCCTGGAGCAGCTGGTGCAGGTCGCCGAGCAGCGGTTCGGGATCACCGGTCTGACCGTCGACCCGGACGCCCAGCCGGGCGCCGCGGTCACCGCACCCCAGGAGGGCCCCTACGACGCCGCGCTGAACGCCGCCGCCGACGCACTGGACGCCGGTGACCTGGCCGGTGCCGTCCGGGCCTACCAGAACGTGCTGGCCGACGACCCGGCCCACCCCGAGGCCAAGCTGGGTCTCGCGCAGGCCGAGCTGCTGCAGCGGGTGCAGGGCTTCGACCCGCAGAAGGTCCGCCAGGAGGCCGCCGAGAAGCCGAAGGACGTCGACGCGCAGATCGCCGCCGCCGACCTGGACCTGGTGGGCGGCCATGTCGAGGACGCCTTCGGGCGGCTGATCGAGACCGTGCAGCGCACCGCCGGTGACGACCGGGACACGGTGCGGCGCCGGCTGCTGGAGCTGTTCGAGGTCGTGGGCCCCGAGGACCCGCGCGTGATCGGGGCGCGCAGGGCGCTCGCACGGGCTTTGTTCTGACCAGTCGCTAAACGCCACGGCTTGTGATGCCGGGGTGAAAGATTTGCCGACGAGACGTCAGGGCGGCGCCGCTTTACCAAATCTTGGTAATTGCGCAAACTGTTACTCCGAGTAAGTCGAAGCCGTTGATCTGTCTGGTTTTGTCCAGGGATCAACGGCTTTGCTCTGCCCAAGGTTGCCACCGAGCGTCGCACTCCGAGACCGGTCGGTCGTCCTCCGGTTATCCGCCCGTTACTAGCCAGTAACGAACCCCCTTGTGCCCGGCGCGAGAATGCACCACGATCGGCGACGCTCGGTCCATTCCCGATACCCCGACAGCCGGTCGGGTCGCGGGAGACTCTGGGTCCCCACCGAGCAGAGTCGGCGGCAGTGGCGCCGGCTCTTGGGCAGGGGGGTCTTCGCCCATCCGGCGAAGCCTGTCCAGCAAGGTTGTGCGTGATGCGTGTCAGGCGCGACCAGTGGTTGTCGCTCGGGGGTGATCGCCGGTGATTCGGGCGCGGTTCGCGCCACCGAGCGCGGGCGTTCTCCTTCCCGAGGACGTAGCACTTCTCCCATCCCTGCCCGGCTGAGCCGCCGAATCGAGGCGAATCCGGGCCAGGAGATGTACGTCCGAGAAGGAGGAAAAATGGAGTCCCAGGTGCGTGGCGGGACCAGATGGAAGCGGTTCGCTGTGGTCATGGTGCCCAGCGTGGCCGCCACGGCGTGCATAGGTGTCGCCCTCGCGCAGGGTGCTCTCGCCGCCTCGTTCAGCGTGTCCGGTCAGTCCTTCAAGGTGACCGCGGACAAGCTGGTCGGTACCGGCTTCGAGCAGTACGGTGCGATCGACGACGGCTACACCCTCAGCGGGAAGAACACCGCTCACCCGGTCGCGGTCTCGGCCTTCAAGAGCGCCTCGATCACCAACATGTGCCAGTCCGTCGTCACGCCGGACATCCCGGTGCTGGGCTCGGTGAGCCTGGTTCTGAAGGCGGGCGCGGACAAACCGGTCGAGGCCGACAATCTCTACATCGACCTCGACGACCTCAGCGCCGACGCCACCTTCAACAACATCGACATCGGTGTTGCCGCCAAGGACGCAGGCAAGGGTCCGGGCATGAAGGGCGGGAAGGAGCAGTCCAACCCGTACGGCTTCGCCCAGCAGGCCGACTCGGCCACGCTGACCGGCGTGAAGCAGACGGCGTGGGCGACCACGGCCGGAACCTTCAAGCTCAGCGGGCTGCACATGTCGGTGCAGACGGGTACGCACGAGTGCTACTGAGCACTCGCTGACGGGCGGGGGAGCCGGTGGCGCCCCCGCCTGTCCAGTCTCCGGCCGCGTTTCACACGCGGCACACATCACCACCACAGCAACGCCGCACCAGGGAGCTGTTTTCCATGAGCGCCGAGACTCCTGCCGCCGCCGCGCCCGGCCAGTTCACCCGCCGGAGGCTGCAGTTCCGCGCCTGGCGGGGCACCCGTCCGTTCTGGGCCGGCCTGATGGTCATGCTCGGCGGCTTTCTCATCTTGTACTTCCCGTACGCACACCTGCAGCTGGGCCATCTCACGATGACGATGGGGACCCCCGGTGGTTCCGGTTCCCTGATCATCGGCGTGCTGCTCATCGTCATCGGGATCAGCCTCTGGTTCCAGCAGCACATCCGCGTGTTCGGGGGTGTCGCGGCGATCCTGCTGGCGCTGGTGTCCATTCCGATGTCCAACATCGGCGGCTTCATCGTCGGCTTCCTCTCCTCGATGATCGGCGGAGCGATGGCCGTGGCCTGGTCACCGGGCGCGCCTCCGCAGGCGCAGCCGCCCGCCGAGGCGGCCCCGGGCGAGGGCGGTGCCCCGCAGACCGCCCCGCTGCCGGAGCAGGACATGGACATGTTCGGGGAGAACGACCTGTCAGGAACGAACCCGGCCAACGGGGCGAACGGGAGGCACAGTGCCGGCTGACGAGGTGATCCGCGGGACCGATGTGGACGGGTCCCACGTGAGAACCGGGCCCCGCCACGCGGCCCCCAGAAAGCCCTTGTTCACCAGGTTCCACATGCCGGCCGGCAAGGCGATCGCCTCCGTGGCGATGCCGACGGCGGTTCTGATGGGCATGGGCTTCACGTCCTCGCTCGCCCTGGCGGACAACAACACCAGCCCGTCCCCGTCGACCACGTCCAAGAGTCTGACGGCCGACGAGTACAAGGACTGTGTGAAGGCGCTCGGCGGCTCCAAGGACGCCTCGTCCTCGCCGTCGCCGTCCGCCTCGGACAGCAAGCCCGCCGACACGGCCACGCCGACGCCCTCGGCGAGCGCCGACACCACGGGCTCGAAGGACACGACGTCGACGTCCTCGGACTCGGGCAAGACCTCTTCGCCGGATTCAGGTTCCGGCGACACGGCCTCGCCCAAGCCGACCGCGACGTCCGGCTCCTCCGGCTCCGGCTCGTCGAGCCCGTCCGGTGACACGGCCACGCCCACACCGTCGGCGTCCAAGAGCAGCGGCGGTCTGCTGGACACCATCGGTGACACGCTCGGCGGCATCCTCGGCGGCGGCAGCACGGCCTCCGGGTCCTCGTCCGCGAGCCCGACGCCGTCCGCGACCCCGTCGGCGAGCGCGTCCTCGGCCGCGCCGTCCCCGTCGGACTCCTCGTCCGCCGGTGGCAAGCTCTCCGACACGGTGAAGGACACCGCCTCGACGGCCGGCAACGCGGTCGGCGACACCGTCAAGAAGACCACCGACACGGTCAAGAGCACGACGGACTCGGCCACCAAGACGGTGCAGGACACGGCCGCGTCGGCCACGCCGAGCCCGTCCGCCAGCTCCAGCACCTCGGCGGCGAACTGCCCGGCGGCCACGACCGACCAGGGCGGCGTCGACAACAAGGTGCCGGTGGCGGACGACCCCTGGTACCTGGACGCCAGCTCGCTGCTGCTCAAGGGCGCCGACTACCAGGGCATCGTCGAGGTGAAGACGGCCTCCGGCACCACCAAGAAGGTGCTGAAGTACGTCATCTCCGGCGGCACGGACATCGGTGACCTGCACCAGACGGTGAAGGACAAGCTCTCGGGCAAGACCTACCACGTGCAGGCGTCCCAGGGCTCGACGTCCACCATCCGGGGCGGCGACACCACGATGTACACCGAGAGCATCTCGGGCAACCTGTTCGGTCTCATCCCGATGACGTTCACGCCCGACAGCCCGCCGCCGCTCAACCTCCCGCTGATCTACTTCACCCATGTGAAGGTGGTTCAGGCCGCCCAGTTCGGCGGCAACCTGCACGTGCCCGGCATGCACGTGTACACGACCGGCTGACCGGTCCTGCAAGCCCGTTCGGGAGCCGCAACACACTGAGGGCGCCCCCTGGTCCAGGGGGCGCCCTCAGTGCCGTCCAAGGCCCTTGCCGGGCTTGTCAGTTGGCCTGCGCGCCCAGGTGGTGGACGCGGACCATGTTGGTGGTGCCGGGGACGCCGGGAGGCGAGCCGGCGGTGATGATCACCACGTCACCGGGGTTGAAGCGGCCCAGCTTGGCCAGCTCCTGGTCGACCATGTCCACCATCTCGTCGGTGCTGTTCACGAACGGCACGACGTGGGGCTCCACACCCCAGCTGAGGGTCAGCTGGTTGCGGGTGCCCTCGTCGGTGGTGAAGGCGAGGATCGGCTGGGCCGCGCGGTAGCGGGACAGACGGCGGGCCGTGTCGCCGGACTGGGTGAAGGCGATCAGGCCCTTGCCGCCGAGGAAGTCGGCGATCTCGCAGGCCGCGCGGGCCACCGAACCACCCTGCGTGCGCGGCTTCTTGCCCGGCACCAGCGGCTGCAGGCCCTTGGAGAGCAGCTCCTGCTCGGCCGCCGCGACGATCTTCGACATGGTCTTGACCGTCTCGACCGGGTAGGCGCCCACGCTCGACTCGGCCGACAGCATGACCGCGTCGGCGCCGTCCAGGATCGCGTTGGCCACGTCGGAGGCCTCGGCGCGGGTCGGCCGGGAGTTGGTGATCATCGACTCCATCATCTGGGTCGCCACGATCACCGGCTTGGCGTTGCGCCGGCACATCTCCACCAGGCGCTTCTGCACCATCGGGACCTTCTCCAGCGGGTACTCGACGGCGAGGTCGCCACGGGCCACCATGACGGCGTCGAACGCCGCGACGACCTCCTCCATGTTCTCGACCGCCTGCGGCTTCTCCACCTTGGCGATCACCGGGACCCGGCGGCCCTCCTCGTCCATCACGCGGTGGACGTCCTGTACGTCCTTGGCGTCGCGGACGAAGGACAGGGCGACCATGTCGCAGCCCATGCGGAGGGCGAAGCGCAGGTCCTCGATGTCCTTCTCGCTGAGCGCGGGCACGTTGACGGCCGCGCCGGGCAGGTTGATGCCCTTGTGGTCGGAGACGACACCGCCCTCGATGACGATGGTCTTCACCCGCGGGCCCTCGACGTCCAGGACCTTCAGCTCGACGTTGCCGTCGTTGATCAGGACCTGGTCGCCGCGCGAGACGTCGCCCGGCAGCCCCTTGTACGTCGTACCGCAGATGTGCCTGTCGCCCGGCACGTCCTCGATCGTGATGACGAACTCGTCACCGCGCTCCAGCTCGACCGGACCCTCGGCGAAGGTCTCCAGGCGGATCTTCGGGCCCTGCAGGTCGGCGAGGACACCGATGGCCCGGCCGGTCTCCTTGGCGGCGGCACGGAGGCGGTCGTACCGCGCCTGGTGCTCGGCGTGGGTGCTGTGGCTGAAGTTGAACCGGGCCACATTCATGCCCGCCTCGATCATGGCGACGAGCATCTCGTGGGAGTCGACCGCGGGGCCGAGAGTACAGACGATTTTCGAACGGCGCATGGGGCGATCCTATCGGTTTGTTTCGCTACGGAATATTCCGTCTGGCGGAAGATACAAATGAGTGGCACACCGCTCAGGTGCTATTCAGTTGTTCTTTCCGACCAGTGCGTAGGTCTGCGTCGCGATCTCCAGTTCTTCATCCGTCGGCACCACGGCCACCGCCACCCGCGCACCCTGTGGCGAGACGAGACGGGCCCGGTCCGCCCGCACCGCGTTCAGCCCCGGGTCGACCGCGAGGCCGAGGCCCTCGAGGCCCGCGATCGCCGCCTCCCGCACGGGCGCCGCGTTCTCGCCGACCCCGGCCGTGAACGCGATCGCGTCCACCTGTCCGAGGACGGCGTAATAGGCGCCGATGTACTTCTTGAGCCGGTGAATGTAAATGTCGAACGCGAGAGCGGCCTCTTCGTCCCCCTCGTCGATCCGGCGGCGGATCTCCCGCATGTCGTTGTCCCCGCACAGACCGAACAGGCCGCTCCTCTTGTTGAGAAGAGTGTCGATCTCGTCCATGGACATTCCGCCAACCCGCGCCAAATGGAAGATGACGGCGGGATCCAGATCGCCGGAGCGCGTACCCATCACCAGCCCCTCCAGAGGCGTCAGCCCCATGGAGGTGTCCACGCACCGGCCCCCGGCCACCGCGGACGCGGAGGCGCCGTTGCCCAGGTGCAGCACGATGACGTTGACCTCGGACGGGTCCTTGCCCAGCAGCCTCGCGGTCTCCCGCGAGACATAGGCGTGCGAGGTGCCGTGGAAGCCGTAGCGGCGGATGCGGTGCCGGTCGGCGATCTTCGGGTCGATCGCGTAGCGCGCCGCGGACTCCGGCATCGTCGTGTGGAACGCGGTGTCGAAGACGGCGACCTGGGGCAGGTCGGGGCGGAGCGCCCGGGCGGTGCGGATGCCGGTCAGGTTGGCCGGGTTGTGCAGCGGGGCGACCGGGATCAGCCGCTCGATCTCGGCGAGCACCTCGTCGTCGATGACGGTCGGCTCGGTGAAGAACATGCCGCCGTGCACCACCCGGTGCCCGATCGCGGCCAGCTCCGGCGAGTCGAGGCCGAGGCCGTCCCGGGCCAGCTCCTCGGCGACCGCCTTGAGGGCGGAGTCGTGGTCGGCGATCGGCCCGGTGTGCTCACGGGTCTCACCCGTGGTGAGGCAGGTGTGCTTGAGCCGGGAGGTCTGCTCGCCGATGCGCTCCACCAGGCCGGCGGCGAGCCGGCCGGCGTCGCGCATGTCGAGGAGCTGGTACTTCACCGACGAGGAGCCGGAGTTGAGGACGAGGACGCGGCTGGCCGCGCGAGTCTCTGTCACGGTGAATCTATTGCTCTCTGTGGTCAGTTGGCGGGCGTCTGGGCCTGGATGGCCGTGATGGCGACGGTGTTGACGATGTCTTGGACAAGAGCGCCCCGGGACAGGTCGTTGACCGGCTTGCGCAGACCCTGCAGGACCGGGCCGACGGCGATGGCGCCGGCCGAACGCTGCACGGCCTTGTACGTGTTGTTGCCCGTATTGAGGTCCGGGAAGATCAGAACCGTCGCCTGCCCGGCGACATCGGAGTCCGGCAGCTTGGTGGCCGCGACCGACGGCTCCACGGCCGCGTCGTACTGGATCGGCCCCTCGATCTTCAGGTCGGTCCGGCGCGAGCGCGCCAGCTCGGTGGCCTCGCGCACCTTGTCGACGTCGGCGCCCGAGCCGGAGGTGCCGGTGGAGTACGACAGCATGGCGATCCTGGGCTCCACGCCGAACTGCGCGGCCGTGGACGCCGACTGGATGGCGATGTCCGCGAGCGCCTGCGCGTTCGGGTCCGGGTTGACCGCGCAGTCGCCGTAGACCAGCACCTTGTCGGCCAGGCACATGAAGAAGACGGACGAGACGATCGAGGACTCGGGCCTGGTCTTGATGATCTCGAAGGCCGGGCGGATGGTGGCCGCGGTCGAGTGCACGGACCCGGAGACCATGCCGTCGGCCAGGCCCTCCTGGACCATCAGGGTGCCGAAGTAGTTGACGTCCGAGACGACGTCGTAGGCCAGCTCGACCGTGACGCCCTTGTGGGCGCGCAGCGCCGCGTACTTCTCGGCGAAGGAGTCCCGCAGTTCGGCGGTGGCCGGGTCGATCAGCTGGGTGTCGCCGAGGTCGATGCCGAGGTCGGCGGCCTTCTTGCGGATCTGGTCCTCGGGCCCGAGCAGGGTCAGGTCGCAGACGCCGCGGCGCAGCAGCACCTCGGCCGCGTGCAGCACCCGCGGCTCGGTGCCCTCCGGCAGGACGACCCTGCGTTTGTCGGAGCGGGCCTGTTCCAGCAGCTTGTGCTCGAACATCATCGGGGTGACCCGGTCGCTGCTCGGCGCCGAGACCCGGCGGGCCAGGCCGGCGGTGTCGGCGTACCGCTCGAACAGGCCGAGCGCGGTCTCCGCCTTGCGCGGGGTGGCCGCGGTCATCTTCCCCTCCAGCGAGAAGAGCTGCTCGGCGGTGGGGAAGCTGTTGCCGGTCACGGACAGGACCGGTGTGCCCGGGGCGAGCCGGGCGGCGAGGGTGAGGATCTCCTCGGTCGGCACCTCGTTCAGGGTGAGCAGCACACCGGCTATCGGCGGGGTGCCGGCGCTGTGCGCGGCCAGCGAGCCGACGACCAGGTCGGCGCGGTCGCCCGGGGTGACGACCAGGCAGCCGGGGGTCAGGGCGGCGAGCAGCTTCGGCAGCATCGCGCCGCCGAACACGAAGTCCAGCGCGTCCCGGGCGAGGCCCGAGTCGTCGCCGAGCAGGACCTTGGCGTCCAGGGCGTGGGCGATCTGGGAGACGGTCGGCGCGGACAGCGCGGGCTCGTCGGGCAGGACGTAGCAGGGCACCGGCATCCGGGCGCCGAGCCGCTCGGCGATCAGGTCGCGGTCCTCGCGGGCCACCCGGTTGACGGCCATGGCGAGCACGTCGCAGCCGAGGCCGTCGTAGGCGCGGTACGCGTTGCGGGTCTCCGCCAGCACGGACTCGGCGGTCTGCTTGCGGCCGCCGACCACCGGGATCACGGAGGCGCCGAACTCGTTGGCGAGGCGGGCGTTCAGGGACAGCTCGTCCGGCAGCTGGGTGTCGGCGAAGTCGGTGCCGAGGACGAGGACGACGTCGTAGTCGCGGGCCACCAGGTGGAAACGGTCGACCAGCGCCGAGACCAGCTCGTCGGTGCCCTGCTCGGCCTGGAGCGCGGACGCCTCGTGGTAGTCCATGCCGTAGACGGTCGCCGGGTCCTGCGAGAGGCGGTAGCGCGACCGCAGCAGCTCGAACAGTCGATCGGGACCGTCGTGCACGAGGGGACGGAAGACGCCCACCCGGTCCACCTGCCGGGTCAGCAGTTCCATGACTCCCAGCTCCACGACCTGGCGGCCGTCACCGCGGTCGATCCCGGTCACGTACACGCTGCGCGTCACGCGTCGACTCCGTTCTTCATCTCATATGGGTTGAATATCGCGTCTTCGGCATAAAAATCGCTCACCAAGGTGAGCAGAACCCTCTTGACAATACCCCTGGCCCCGGATAAGGCGCCCGTCAAGTGCCTCAGCGTCCCGGTGGACGTGGAACAATCGACACTGGCTCACCGGCACCGACAGCGAGCAGGAGACACAGCACGATGCGCATCGGAGTTCTCACCGCAGGCGGCGACTGCCCCGGCCTGAACGCCGTGATCCGGTCGGTCGTGCACCGGGCGGTGGCGCAGTACGGCGACGAGGTCATCGGCTTCGAGGACGGCTACCGGGGTCTGCTCGACCGCCACTACACCGGCCTCGACCTGGACGCGGTCAGCGGCATCCTGGCCCGCGGCGGCACCATCCTCGGCTCCTCCCGGCTGGAGCGCGACCGGCTGCGCGAGGCCTGCGAGGGCGCCGCCGACATGGTCGAGGAGTTCGGCATCGACGCCCTGATCCCGATCGGCGGCGAGGGCACGCTGACCGCGGCCCGCATGCTCTCCGACGCGGGCCTCCCGGTCGTCGGCGTCCCCAAGACCATCGACAACGACATCTCCTCCACCGACCGCACCTTCGGCTTCGACACGGCCGTCGGCGTCGCCACCGAGGCGATGGACCGCCTGAAGACGACCGCCGAGTCCCACCAGCGCGTGATGGTCGTCGAGGTCATGGGCCGGCACGCCGGCTGGATCGCCCTGGAGTCCGGCATGGCCGCCGGCGCCCACGGCATCTGCCTGCCCGAGCGGCCCTTCGACCCCGCCCACCTGGTCAAGATGGTCGAGGAGCGCTTCTCCCGCGGCAAGAAGTTCGCCGTCATCTGCGTCGCCGAGGGCGCCCACCCCGCCGAGGGCACCATGGACTACGGCAAGGGCGAGATCGACCAGTACGGCCACGAGCGCTTCCAGGGCATCGGCACGGCGCTCGCGTACGAGCTGGAGCGGCGCCTCGGCAAGGAGGCCAAGCCGGTCATCCTCGGCCACGTCCAGCGCGGCGGCGTTCCGACCGCCTACGACCGTGTCCTCGCCACCCGCTTCGGCTGGCACGCCGTCGAGGCCGCGCACCGCGGCGAGTTCGGCCGGATGACCGCGCTGCGCGGCACCGACATCGTGATGGTGCCGCTCGCGGAGGCGGTCACCGAGCTGAAGACGGTGCCGAAGGACCGCATGGACGAGGCCGAGTCGGTCTTCTAGGCCGCCGCGTCCTGCACCCTCGCCCAGAAGTCCGCCACGATCCGGTCGAGGAACTCCCTGCCGGACTCGCTGGACTCCTTGCTGCCGCCGCCCCAGCTGAGGGTGGCGGCCATGTGGCCCTGGTAGTCCTCGTGCAGCTCCCGCAGGACGTCCTCCAGGACGCCGCGGTCCACGGGCGCCAGCTTCGCCACCGGACGCACGTAGGCCTGCCAGCGGGTGGTCACCGCGCTGTGCAGCAGCTCGGTGAGCTTCACCTCGCGGCCGGTGACGGTGACGAAGTCGGGCAGGGTGAGATCCAGCGCCCGGGCGAGCGCGGCCGACTGGCGCTCGTTGCCCCGCCACTGCCCGCTCTCCTCCATGCGCAGATAGCTGCGCAGGTCCATGTCGACGGCGTGGGCGATGTCCTCGGGTGCGACGGCGCGGGCGATGCGGTGCTCGCGCAGGGTCTGCGGCCGGCTGAGGAGTTCGCCCGGAGAGCACCACAGCACGCCGGCCAGCGCGGTGAGTTCCGGGTGGCCGGGGACCATGGAGCCGCGTTCCCAGGCGATCACCAGATCGGGTGTGACGTAGGGCAGGCCGTACGAGGCCCGCATGCCGTAGGCGACATGCTCGGGGCCCATGCCGAGCGCGGCACGCAGTCTGCGGGCCGCCGGAGCGTTGAACGGAGGAGCTGAGGGTTGGCGCACCCCGCACAAGCTAGGGGCGCTCTCCCGCGCTGACTACGGTCCGTTCGAACGAGATCACCCATCGTAGATTCGTACGTCTAGATCGCTCCGATCGTCGTGGCACTCGGTGTCAGGTCTGTCACCTGGGGTTACCCACCGTTACCCCTTCACCGCCCCGCCCAGCGCGAAACCACCGCCCAGTCTGCGGGCCACCAGCACGTAGAGCAGGATCACCGGCGTCGAATAGATCACGGAGAACGCGGCGAGCTGCCCGTAGGCCACCATGCCCCGGTTGCCGAAGAAGTCGTTGATGCTGACCGAGGCCGGCATCTGGTCCGGGGTGAGCAGCAGCATGAAGGGGACGAAGAAGTTCCCCCACATCATCACGAACGAGAACACGGTGACGACGGCGAGCCCCGGCCCCATCAACGGCAGCACGATCCGGACCAGGGACTGCAGCGAGGACGCCCCGTCCGTCCAGGCCGCCTCCTCCAGCTCCCTCGGCACCCCGTCCATGAAGTTCTTCATCAGCCAGACGGCGAACGGGAGCTGGGAGGCGGCGAAGAAGAAGATCGTGCCCTGCAGGGTGTCGATCAGGTTCACCCGCACGAACAGCGCGTACACCGGCACCATGATCGCGGTGATCGGCAGGCTCGTCGCGAACAGGATCGTCAGCAGGAACGGGCGGTTGAGCTGGGAGCGGAAACGGGAGAGCGGATACGCGGCGAGCGCGGCGCAGACGACGGTCAGCGCGGTGCCGCCGCCGCACAGGATCAGGCTGTTCAGCAGCGGTGTGTAGGTGATGTCCGGGGTCAGGATCGCGTCGAAGTTGTCCAGGGTGAACCCGTCCGGGACCCTGACCCGCAGATCGGCGTGCGGATCCACACAGGACAGCACCACCCAGGCGAGGGGCAGCGCGAAGACGACGGCCAGGCCCAGCAGACAGATGTCGGCGGCGAACCGGCGGGAGGCGCGCTTGCGGGGCATCAGACCTCCGTCCGCAGGAGCCGGAGATAGACGACCGAGAACAGGGACCCGACGAGCAGCAGAAGCAGGGCGACCGCGGTGCCGTAGCCGATCATGCTGTTCTGGAAGGCCTGCTCGTACATGAACAGCGGCAGGGTCTGGCTCCTGTTCCCGGGCCCGCCCCGGGTCATCACCCAGATCAGCCCGAACACGGACAGCGTCTGCAGGGTGTTGAGCATGAGATTGGTGCCGATGGACCGCCGGATCATCGGCAGGGTGATGTGCCACATCCGCCGCCACCCGCCGGCCCCGTCCACCTCCGCCGCCTCGGTGATCTCGCTCGGTATCTCGTCGAGGGCGGCGGAGTAGACGAGCATCGAGAACGCCGTGCCGCGCCAGACGTTGGCGAAGGACACGGCGAGGATCGGCAGCGTGAACAGCCAGTTCTGGCGCGGCAGACGGAGCCAGTCCAGGATCGCGTCGAGCGTCCCCTCGCGCCGGAAGAAGGCGTACAGCAGGAACCCGGCCACCACCTCCGGCAGCACCCACGCCGTGATCACGACCCCGCCGGTGAGGGTGCGCACCGGCCGGGAGGCCCGCTTCATCAGCGCGGCCAGGGCGAGCCCCAGGGTGTTCTGCCCGACGAGCGAGGACAGCAGGGTGAACACCAGGGTCAGCCAGACGGCGTTCAGGAACGCGTCGTCCTGGAACGCGCGGCGGAAGTTGGCGAACCCGACGAACGAGGAGTGCGCCTGGCCCGTCAACTGCAGGTCGGTGAAGGCGATGTAGACGCAGTAGGCGATCGGTCCGGCGAGGAAGAGCAGCAGCAGGACGACGGCGGGGGCGAGCGGGAGGGCCCGGGTGATCCGCCGCCTCATTTCTGGATCACTTGGCCGCCGGTCACGTCCTTCAGCGCCGAGTCGTACGCACTCGCCGCCTTCTGGGCCGAGGTGTCGCCGGTCGTCACGCCCTCCATCGCCTCCTGGATCGCGGTCGACACC
Organism: Streptomyces sp. NPDC052101; assembly: GCF_040680235.1. Taxonomy (NCBI): domain Bacteria; kingdom Bacillati; phylum Actinomycetota; class Actinomycetes; order Kitasatosporales; family Streptomycetaceae; genus Streptomyces; species Streptomyces sp. NPDC052101. The sequence continues at coordinate 17,421 of NZ_JBFAWH010000027.1, read as the reverse complement.
TTCGGGTACGCCGGATACGCGGGCCGGTAGTGCGTGGCGGAGACCAGGTCGGTGAAGAACCTGATGCCGGGCTGGGCGGTGGCGTACGACGGGTCCTTCGCGACGTCCTTGCGCACCGAGATGCCGGAGTTGGCGATGTACCACTTCCTGGCGTTCGCCTCGGTCTGCATCGTCCTGATGAAGTCGAAGGCGAGGTCCGGGTGGCCCGCCTTGGCCGGGATCGCCCAGGTCCAGCCGCCGGACATGCTCACCTTGCCCGGCGCCTGGCCGGCCTGCGTGGGCATGTAGGCGAGGCCCAGTTGCCCGGACCAGTCGGGCCACTCGTGGCCGCTGCCGGGGAGCCATGTCTGCGGAAGCCAGGAGCCGTCGAGGTCGATGCCGATCTTGCCCTGGGGGAGCAGCTCGCCCCAGACGGTGGTGGCGAAGTTGGGATCGAGGGCGTCGGAGACGTCCGGGCCGAGCTTCTCCTTGTAGACGGTCTCGACGAACTTCAGCGAGTCCGTGAAGCCCTGGCTCCCGGCGATCCACTTCTTGCTGCCGCTGTCGTAGAGCGGATCGGTCGTGCCGTCGCCCGTGCCGTACAGGAGCATCTCGAACCCCTGCATGGTGGCCCGCTCACCGGCCGGCTTGCCGGTGTAGACGTTGATCGGGGTGACACCGGGCACCTTCTGCTTGATGGTGCGGGCCGCGGCGAGGACGTCGGCCCAGGTCCTCGGCTGCCAGTTCACCGGCAGCCCGGCCTTCCTGAACACCCGCTTGTCGAACCACAGCCCGCGGGTGTCGGTCCCGTCCGGCACGCCGTACGTCTTCCCGTCCTCCCCTCTGGCCGACGCCTTCGCGGTGCCGATGAACTGTCCCCAGTCCGGCCACTTCGCCAGGTACGGGTCGAGCGGCTTCAAGTACCCGCTGGTGATGTCGGAGTTGATGAGGAAGGTGTCCTCGTAGACCAGGTCCGGCGCGGTCCTCGGCGAGCGCATCATCTGCTGGACCTTGGTGTAGTACTCCGAGTCGGGGGCCTTGATCGGCACGAACTCGACCTTCTTGCCGGGGTACTTCTTCTCGAACTCCTTCTTGATCCCGGCGAGATAGGTGTCCATCACCTTGACCGAGTTGTCGGTCGACTGCTTGTACGACACCTTCAGCGTGTTCGGGCCGCTGCCGGACCCAGAGCCGCACGCGGTGAGTGCGGTGGCGGCGAGGGCGGCGGTGAGGAGGGCGGAGAGGGCGGCGGTGGGGCGCACGGGCATGACCTCCTGCGAGCGCACTTCTACGTGGCCAGGTGGTTGCCGTGCGAAGGTAAGAGGAGTGGTCTAGTCAGGTCAATGCGTGTGCGCGCAATTGGAGTACGCGGATCCTGCCGGCGCCGTCCACCCGCTCACCGCCCCTGCGGAACCCACCGGTACACCAGCTCCGGCCGCCCCACCTGCCCGTACTGCGGGCTCCGCGCGGCCCGGCCCGCGTCGACCAGGTGTTCCAGGTAGCGGCGCGCGGTGATGCGGGAGATGCCGACCGCCTCGGCCACCCCCGCCGCGGTGATCCCCTCGGCCGCCTCCCGGACGGCCCCCGTCACCCGCTCCAGCGTGGGCGCGCTGAGCCCCTTCGGCAGCGCCGCGGGCGACGGCGCCCGCAGCGAGGCCAGCGCCCGGTCCACCTCGTCCTGGCCGCTCGCCTCGCCCGCCGCCGCGTGGAACTCGGCGTAGCGGACCAGGCGGTCCCGGAGCGTGGCGAAGGTGAAGGGCTTCAGGACGTACTGGACCACGCCCAGCGAGACGCCCTCCCGCACCATGGCCAGATCGCGGGCCGAGGTCACCGCTATGACGTCCGCGTGATGGCCGGCCGCGCGCAGGGACCGGGCGAACTGCAGGCCGTGGACGTCGGGGAGGTGCAGGTCGAGCAGCAGCAGATCGACGGCCGTACGGTCCAGGACACGGCGCGCCTGAGCGCCCGTGTGTGCCTTGCCGACCGCGACGAAGCCCGGCACCCGGCCGACGTACAGCACATGGGCGTCGGCGGCCACCGGATCGTCCTCGACCACGAGGACGCGGATCGGCTGCTGTTCTCGCGTCATCTGCCGTCTCCCACCGCCGACCGCAGCGGCAACCGCACCTCGAACACCGCTCCGCCCTCGCCATCCTCGTCGGACTCCGCCACCGTCAACGTGCCCTCGTGGCGGGTCACCGCCTGCCGGACCAGGGCCAGCCCGAGGCCCCGGCCGCCGGGCCCGGCCGGCTTCGTCGAGAACCCCCGCTGGAATACCAGGTCGGCGTGGTCCGGGTCGACACCGGGGCCCGTGTCGGACACCCGGAGCACCAGTTCGGCGTCCGCGGCGTACGCCGTCACGGTCACCCGCGCCCCCGCACTGCCCTGCGCCGCGTCCACCGCGTTGTCGATCAGGTTGCCGAGGATGGTGACGAGGTCCCGCGCGGACAGGCCCTCGGGCAGCAGACCGTCGTCGAGCCGGCTGTCCGGGGACACCACCAGTTCCACGCCCCGCTCGTTGGCCTGGGCCGTCTTGCCGAGCAGCAGGGCCGCGAGCACCGGCTCGCCGACCGCCGCGACCACCTGGTCGGTCAGGGCCTGGGCCAGCTCCAGTTCCGCCGTCGCGAACGCCACCGCCTCCTCGGCCCGGCCCAGCTCGATCAGCGACACCACGGTGTGCAGCCGGTTGGCGGCCTCGTGCGCCTGGGAGCGCAGCGCCTGGGTGAATCCGCGTTCCGAGTCCAACTCGCCCATCAGGGACTGGAGTTCGGTGACATCGCGGAGGGTGGCGACGGTGCCGCGGTGCTCTCCGCCGGACACCGGGGAGGTGTTCACCACCAGGACCCGGGACGCCGTCAGATGCACCTCGTCCACCCGGGGCTGCGAGGACAGCAGCGCCCCGGTCAGCGGGGCCGGAAGGCCGAGGTCGGCGACCGAGCGGCCGATCACGTCGTCCTCGGCGCCGACCCCCAGCAACTCCCGCCCGCCGTCGTTGATCAGCGCCACCCTGTACTGCCCGTCCAGCATCAGCAGGCCCTCGCGGACCGCGTGCAGCGCCGCCTGGTGGTAGTCGTGCATCCGGCTCAGCTCGGTGGCGTTCATGCCGTGGGTGTGGCGGCGCAGCCGGGCGTTGACGACATAGGTGCCGACCGCGCCCAGCAGCAGCGTGCCGCCGGCCACCCCGAGCAGCGCCGTGACCTGGTCCTGGACCCGGGCGCTGATCTCCTCCACCTTGATCCCGGCGCTGACCAGGCCGATGACGTGGCCGTTCTCCTCGACCGGGGTCACCGCGCGGACGGAGGGCCCGAGGGTGCCGGTGTAGGTCTCGGTGAAGGTGCGGCCGTGCAGGGCGGGGGCGATACGGCCGAGGAAGCGTTTGCCGATCTGTTTCCGGTCGGGGTGGGTCCAGCGGATCCCCTCCGGGTTCATGATCGTGACGAAGTCGACGTCCGTGTCCCGCATGACCTGCAGGGCGTACGGCTCCAGTGCGGCCGAGGGGTCGGAGGTGCGGATCGCCGAGCGGACCGAGGGCGCGTCCGCGATGGAGCGGGCCACCGCGGTGACCTGGCGGACCGCCGCGTCCTCGGCCTGGCGCCGGTCGCTGACGTAGGTGAACAGCGCGTATCCGGCCACGACCAGCGCGATCAGCACGGCCTGCATGGCGAACAGCTGGCCGGCCAGGCTGCGGGGCCGGGGGAGACGGGGGACGCGCATGCCTGCAGTGTGCCTCTTCGCATGTCTCGCCGGTTAAGCGTGAACTAAATGAACGGAAGGGTGACCGCCCTCACAGGGCGGGAGATAGTCACGGCATCCCCCACACCCCCACAACCCCCGGACGTGAGCCGCACGCCGGTGATGCCGACGAAGACGTCAAGGAGGGCAGCCGTGGCCGCCAGCACCCCCGATACGGCACCTGCCGCACCCCGTGTGAAACGGGACCGCACCCATTACCTGTACATCGCGGTCATCGCGGCCGTCGCGCTCGGCATCGCCGTGGGTCTCATCTGGCCCGATGCCGCGGTCCAGCTGAAACCGCTCGGTACCGGTTTCGTGAACCTGATCAAGATGATGATCTCGCCGATCATCTTCTGCACGATCGTGCTCGGCATCGGGTCCGTACGGAAGGCCGCCAAGGTCGGTGCCGTCGGCGGTATCGCCCTCGGCTACTTCCTCGTGATGTCGCTCGTCGCGCTGGCCATCGGGCTCGTCGTCGGCAATGTGCTGCACCCGGGTGACGGGCTGCACCTGACGAACGCGATCAAGCAGTCCGGCCACGCCCAGGTGTCCACCGAAGCGCTGCCGCCCGTCGAGTTCGTGCTGTCGATCATCCCGACCACGTTCGTCTCCGCCTTCACCGGGCAGTCGGTCCTCCAGACGCTGCTGGTGGCCCTGCTCGCCGGGTTCGCGCTGCAGTCCATGGGCTCGGTCGGGCAGCCGGTGCTGCGTGGCATCGAGCACATCCAGCGGCTCGTCTTCCGCATCCTGTCGATGGTCATGTGGGCCGCGCCGATCGGCGCGTTCGGCGCGATCGCGGCCGTGACCGGCTCGGCCGGCGTCGCCGCGCTCAAGAGCCTCGTCGTGCTGATGCTCGGTTTCTACGTCACCTGTGTGCTGTTCGTCTTCGTCGTGCTCGGCGCGATTCTGCGGATCGTCGCGGGACTGAACGTCTTCTCGCTGCTCAAGTACCTGGCGCGGGAGTTCCTGCTGATCCTGTCCACCTCCTCCTCCGAGTCCGCGCTGCCGCGGCTGATCGCGAAGATGGAGCACCTGGGCGTCAGCAAGCCGGTCGTCGGCATCACCGTGCCGACCGGTTACTCCTTCAATCTCGACGGCACGATGATCTACATGACCATGGCGTCGCTGTACATCGCGGACGCGCTGGGCACGCCGATGTCGGTCGGTGAGCAGATCCCCCTTCTGCTGTTCCTGCTGCTGGCGTCCAAGGGCGCGGCGGGCGTCAGCGGCGCCGGTCTCGCCACCCTGGCCGGCGGCCTGCAGTCGCACAAGCCCGCGCTGGTCGACGGCGTCGGCCTGATCGTCGGTATCGACCGCTTCATGAGCGAGGCGCGCGCGCTGACCAACTTCGCGGGCAACGCGGTGGCCACGGTGCTGGTCGGCACCTGGACCAAGGAGATCGACAAGGAGCGGGTGCGGCAGGTCCTCGCCGGAGAGCTGCCGTTCGACGAGACGACCCTGATGGACGAGGGCCAGGAGACGGTCACCGAGGTGCCCGAGCCGAGGGAAGAGGAGCTGGCCAAGGCCTGACCCCGCACAAGCTCCGGATGTCCGGCCCCGCCTGAACCGGGGCCGGGCATCCGGCTGTCTCCGCGACGCTCTCTGGAAAACCCCTGCTAGGACTCCGCACTCACCTCGGCCACCAGTGCCGTGGCCGTCGAGGCGGGCACGCCCGAGGCGGTCAGCACCGTGACCGTGGCCGAGCGGCCCGCCTCCTGTGCTGTCAGCAGCCCGTCGTTCACCGCCTCCATCACCGCGAACACCGTCTGTTCATGGACATACGCCAGCGCCGGCGCGGGCAGTGCGGAGGCGAACACGCCCTGGTCCAGGCCGCGTTGGAGCAGCCTGATCTTCGTCGCCCGCAGCGGTGCGAGGCGTTCGCGGATGCCCTGGACGGTGACCGTGCGCTGGGCCAGGGCGATCAGCAGCCGGTAGCGGTCGGCTGTCTCCCAGATGGCGAGGACCGATCGGGCCACCGCCTCCGCCGGGTCCTCGACCCCCTCGCGCACCGTGGCGTCCGCGTCGGTCAGCGCCTGCACCGCCTCGTCGACAAGGGTGCTGATCAGTGCCTCGCGGCTGGGGAAGTGGCCGTACACCGTCCGCCGTACGACCCCCGCGGCGCGCGCGATCTGGTCCATGGAGGCGTCGGGGTCGCGCAGCAGCTCGGCGAGGGCGACGTCGAGGATGCGGCGCCGGTTGGCGTCGGCGCGGCTGGGGTTACCCGTGGTCATGGCAGTCATTCTGCACGTCCTTTCCCGAGTTGCACGGCACTGTGCAACGGCGTACATTGCACATGGTTGTGCAATTGCACGCCACTGTGCAAGCACTGTCGCGCACCCGAGGAAGGCGACCCCTGCCATGCGACTCGTCATGACCGAACCGGTCGAGAAGATGGAGCGCCCGTACGCCCGGCGCTGGTGGGCACTGCTCGTGCTCTGCCTGAGCCTGCTGGTCATCGTGATGGCGAACACCGCCCTCACCGTCGCCGCACCCGACATGACCCGGGACCTCGGGCTCTCCAGCGCCGACCTGCAATGGGTGATCGACGGCTACACCGTCCCCTACGCGGCGCTGATGCTGCTGCTCGGCGCGATCGGCGACAAGTACAGCCGGCGCGGCGCACTCGTCCTCGGTCTCCTCGTCTTCGGCGGCGGCGCCGTCTTCGGGTACCTCGCCGACAGCGCGGCCACCGTCATCGCGGCCCGTGCCGTGATGGGCGTCGGCGCGGCGCTGATCATGCCCGCCACGCTCTCCCTGCTCGCCGCGACCTTCCCGCGCGCGGAGCGGGCCAAGGCGATCACCCTGTGGACGGCGACGGCCGGCCTCGCCATCGCCGCGGGTCCCGTGGTCGCGGGCGCGCTGCTGCGCGACCACGGCTGGTCCTCGACCTTCCTGATCAACGTGCCCATCGCGGCCGTGGCGATCATCGCCGCCCTCGTGCTCATCCCGCCGTCCAAGGCCGGTCACCACGACCGCATCGACTACGTCGGCGGACTGCTGTCGGTGATCTGGACCGGCTCGCTGATCTACATGATCATCGAGGGCCCGCACTTCGGCTGGGGCGTGAAGGCCGTCACGGCGGCGGTGGTCGCGGGCGTCGGCCTGGTCGCCTTCGTCCTCTGGGAGCTGCGCCACCCCCGCCCGATCCTGGACGTCCGCCGCTTCACGCAGCGCCGCTTCGCGGGCTCCAACCTCGCCGTGGCCCTGTTCTTCCTGGCCGTCTTCGGCGCCTTCTACTACCTGACCCAGCACCTGCAGTTCGTCCTCGGCTACGACGCCCTGGAGACCGGCGTACGGATGCTGCCGCTGGCCGGCGCGGTCTTCGTCGGCTCGGCCGTCACCGGATTCCTGACCCCGCGCGTCGGCATGAAGTGGACCGTCACGGCGGGCATGGTCGGCGGCACGACCGCCCTCGCCCTGCTGACCCAGGTCGACGCGGGCTCCACGTACGCCGACTTCCTGGCCCCCCTGATCATCCTGGGCCTCGCCATCGGCCTCGCCCTCTCGCCCTGCACCGACGCGATCATGGGCGCCTTCCCGGAGTCCGAGCTGGGCGTCGGCGGCGCGGTCAACGACACCTCGCTGGAGCTGGGCGGCTCGCTCGGCATCGCGATCCTCGGCTCGCTGCTCGCCACGTCGTACGGCAACCACCTGCGCGACGCCACCGCCGGCAGCAAGCTCCCGGCGAGCGCCCTGGACACCGCCCAGGACTCGGTCGGCGCCGGATACGCCGTCGCGCAGGGCATCGGCGACAAGGCGCACGCGCTGGCCGCGCAGGCGGCAGGGGCCAAGGACCCGCACCAGGCGGCACAACTGGGGCAGCAGGCCGCCGAACTCGCCTCCGGCGCCCGGCAGATGGCCCACGCGGTCGGCTCCTCCTTCTCCGACGCCGTAGCGCACACCAGCCTGGTCGGCGCGGTGATCCTCGGCATCGGCACGGTCCTGGTGGCGGTTCTGCTGCCGCGCCGTGAAAAGGCCGCGCCGGAGGTGAAGACCGAGGAGAAGGAACTCGTGGAGAGCCAGGCCGGCTGACCACTTCGCACGCCCATCCACTAACGTGCCGCTCCGGACCAATCGGAACGGCACGTTCGTGCGTGGCGTCAGTATGGGTGAGTCAGTTACGTGTACGGAGGCACGGGGGATGAGCATCGACTGGGACCGGCGGACCTGCGCGCGCAAGGGACATGTGACCTACGCGCCCGACGACCCCCGGCTGCGGCTGCGGCTGCACGCCGAGACCGCGCTCGGGGACGTCTGGCGCTGTCTGCGCTGCGGTGACTTCGTGCTCGGCGAGCCGCACGGCTCGGGACCGGCCGACGAGGCGCCGCTGGTGCCGCGCGGCAAGGTGCTGCGGGACCTGTTCATCCTGCGCTTCCTCGCCATCGAGCGGGCCGTGCGCGGGGTGTTCATCGTGGCCGTCGCGGTGGCCGTCTGGAAGTTCAGCAACAGCCAGGACGCGGTGCGCCGGCTCTTCAACGAGAACCTGGACGTCTTCCGCCCGGTCTTCAAGCACTTCCACTACGACCTCGACCACTCACCGGTCGTCGGCTCCATCCAGAAGGCGTTCGGCTACAAGCACTCCACGCTGCTGCTGGTCGCCGCCCTCCTCCTCGTCTACGCGCTGATCGAGCTGGTCGAGGCGGTCGGCCTCTGGTACGCCAAGCGCTGGGCGGAGTATCTGACGGTGGTCGCGACGGCTGCCTTCCTCCCGCTGGAGATCTACGAACTCACCGAGAAGGTCAGCTATCTGAAGATCGCCACGCTCGCCCTCAACATCCTCGCGGTCCTCTACATCGCCGTGGCCAAGCGCCTGTTCGGCCTCCGGGGCGGCCGCAAGGCCTTCGAGGAGGAACGGCACAGCGCGTCCCTGATGGAGGTGGAGGAGTCGGCGGGGGTGCCCGTCTGACGCGGCCACCGGTGGTCTCGCCGCCGACCTCCTGGCCGACGGCTACGCCAGCCGCGTCAGCTCCTCCTCCGTCAGCACCAGATCCGCGGCCCCCGCCGAGTTCCGGATCGTCTCGGGACGGCTCGCGCCCGGGATAGGGATCACGGCCGGCGCGAGGGACGACAGCCAGGCCAGGCAGATCTGCTGGGGGGTCACCCCACGCTCCCGTGCCACGTGGCGGAAGGCGGCGAAGCGGCCGTCGTCCGCCAGACCCGACGGGCCGTCCAGCGAGCTGCGCGAGATCCCGCCGAGCGGGCTCCACGGCAGGAAGGCCAGGCCCAGGTCGGCGCAGAGCCGCAGCTCGGGGTCGCTGTCACGGACCTCGGGGGAGTATCGGTTCTGGACCGAGACCAGGCGGTCGCCGAGGATCGTGCGGGCCCGCAGGATCTGGTCGGAGGTCACGTTCGACAGGCCCGCCAGGCGGATCTTGCCCTCGTCGAGCAGGTCGCGCAGGGCGCCGACGGACTCCTCGAACGGGACGGCGGGGTCGGGCTTGTGGAGCTGGTAGAGGCCGATCGCCTCGGTGCCGAGCCGCCGCAGGGAGGCCTCCGCGGCCGCCTTGAGGTGCCGGGGCGTGCCCGTCACCGTCCAGCTGCCGTCGGCCGGGCGGCCCCGGCCGCCCTTGGTGGCCACCAGGACGCCCTCGGTGTCGCCGCCGTAGGCCGCGAGGGCGCGGGCGAGGAGGAGTTCGTTGTGGCCGGGGTCCTGGCCGGGCAGGTGGTAGGAGTCGGCGGTGTCCAGCAGGGTCACGCCCGCGTCGAGCGCCGCGTGGACCGTGGCCAGGGCCCGCTGCTCGTCCGGCCGGCCCTCGATCGACAGGGGCATGGCGCCGAGCCCGACCGCGCTCACCTTCAGTCCGCCAAGAGTGCGGTAGCGCATGTCAGTGGTCCTTTCCGAGTGTCTCGGCGACGGCCTTCGGCAGCCACTGCCGTACGTCCCCGAAGGTGAAACCGAGCTGCTCGGCCCGGGAGTTGTCCATGCCGTAGCGGCGGCGGAAGGCGAAGGGGGAGAGCGCGGCGGACTCGCTCGCCTCGAACCGGACCTCGCCCTCAGGGAGTTGTGCGGCGACCGCGGTGCACAGCTCGTCCAGGGTCAGCAGGCCGTGGGAGGCGGCGTTCACCGGGCCGGTGAAGTCCGCGTGCGCCGCCCAGAACAGGAAGTCGGCGATCTCCTCGACGTGGATGTACGTCGCCGGGTGCGCGACCGGCGGTGCGGCGATGGACGCGCCGGTGCGGATGCGGTCGGCGTAGTGCTCCAGCCGGCTGGTGAAGTCGTCGCCGCCGCCCAGCACATGGGCCACGCGAACGGATGCGAAGGGGAGGCCGGAGCCCGTGAACACCGCCTCGGCCTGCCGCTTGCCCTCGCCGTAGTGCGCCTCGACGAACTCCGGTCCGTCCCAGGGGAGTTCCAGGTCCACGGTGACCGCAGCAGGGTCGACCGCGCTCTCCGGCACCGGCACCGGGGAGTCCTCGTGCTCGTACACCTCCACCGTCGACGTCATGACATAGCGTCCGGTGCGGCCCGTGAAGACCCGGCGGGCGATCTCCGCCTGGCGCGGGGTGTAGCAGACCTGGTCGATGACGACGTCGAAGGTGCGGGCGCCGACCGCTTCGGCCAGCGCCTTCTCGTCGTCGCGGTCGGCCACCAGGTGCGCCGCCCCCGGCGGTGGCGCCGACGACCCCCGGTTCAGGACCGTCACCCGGTCGCCCGCCGCCAGCAGCCGGGTGATCAGCCGCTTGCCGAAGTAGCGGCTGCCGCCGATGACCAGTACCTCTCGTGCCCTATTCATGACCATAATTCTCCGGGCCCCATGGGGCGTTCTGAAGGGGGAGACATGGGAGATACGGCCGCTGCGCCGAAAGAAGCACGGCATCTGCGCGCTGTCGCCGACGAAACGCGGGTGGCGTTCGACGGTGTGGACCGGGAGATCCTCCGGCTGCTGCAGACGGACGGGCGGATCAAGCTGAGCGAGCTGGGCCGCCGGGTCAGCCTGAGCCCGGCCGCCGTGGCCGAGCGGGTGCGCCGGCTAGAGGGGGCCGGTGTGGTCGAGGGGTACGGCGCCCGGGTGGCGCCCGCCCGGCTCGGCTATGGCATCCAGGCCTTCATCCGGGTGAGCCCGCACGGCGGATACACCCTCAAGCACCCGAGGACCCTGGAGCTGCTCGACCGCCCCGAGATCACCGAGGTGCACCACGTGGTCGGCGAGGACTGCTGGATCCTCAGGGTCGCCGTCGAGGACACCGGGCACCTGGAGGAGATCCTGGAGCGGACCTCGGCGCTGGGCCGGACGACGACGTCGATCGTGCTGTCCTCGCCGGTGAGCGGCAAACCGCTCCTGCCGCCCGCCTCGCCCTGACGTCGACGGCAAACCAAAAAATCCCCTGAGCAATTGCGCTCGGGGGATTTCTGTGCGTATATTCAGTGGTTCGCGACTTCAATTCAGAAAGGTCGCGGAGAAGCTCAACGAGCACACTATATCCGGGCGGGAGCGGAATTGTCAAACGCGGATTGGTCGAACACCGAATTTCCGGACGATGAATTGCGCGGCGAGCAGGAATTCATCGACGGGCTGTACGCGCGCGTGGACGTGCTGCGCGGCGCGGCCGCGACCTCGGTCACGGACGCGCTCGCCCAGGGCGACAAGCCCATGCAGGCGCGGCTGGAGCGGGACATCCTCGTCGCCGAGCGCTCGGGGCTGCTCGCCGCGCTGAACGCCGTCGACGGCTCGCTCTGCTTCGGCCGGATCGACCTGGCCGACGGCACCGCCCATCGCATCGGCCGGATCGGGCTGCGCGAGGACGACGCCGAGCGCACCCCGGTCCTCATCGACTGGCGGGCCGAGGTCGCCCGCCCCTTCTACCTGGCCACCGGGCACACCCCGATGGGCCTGCGCCGGCGCCGGCACATCACCACCCAGGGCCGGACCGTGACCTCCCTGCACGACGAGATCCTCGACCTCGGCGACGCCACCCGCACCGGGTACGAGGACCCGAGCGGCGACGCCGTGCTGCTGGCCGCGCTGAACTCGGCGCGCACCGGCCGTATGAACGACATCGTGCAGACCATCCAGGCCGAGCAGGACGAGATCATCCGGGCGCCGCACCGCGGAGTCCTGGTCGTCGAGGGCGGACCGGGCACGGGCAAGACGGCGGTCGCGCTGCACCGCGCGGCCTTCCTGCTCTACGAGTACCGGGAACTGCTGGCCCGCCGGGCGGTCCTGATCGTCGGCCCCAACCCCGCCTTCCTCGGCTACATCGGCGAGGTGCTGCCCTCGCTCGGCGAGACCGGGGTGCTGCTCGCCACGGTCGGCGAGCTGTTCCCCGGGGTGAAGGCGACCGCCGCCGACACCCCCGAGGCGGCCGCCGTGAAGGGCCGCGCCGACATGGCCGACGTACTCGCCGCCGTCGTACGCGACCGGCAGGCCCTGCCCGACCCGGTGATCGCGATCGAGCACGACCGCGAGGTGCTGATGCTCGACGACGGTCTCGTCGGCGTCGCCCGTGAGCGCACCCGCGCGGCCAAGCTGCCGCACAACGCCGCCCGCGAGCACTTCGAGGGCTACATCCTCAACACCCTCACCGAGCTGTACGCCGAACGCGTCGGCACCGACCCCTACGACGGCGGCAGCCTGCTCGACGCCTCCGACGTCACCCAGATCCGCGACGAACTCGCCGAGAGCCCCGAAGTCTGGTCCGCCGTCGACCAGTTGTGGCCCAGGATCACCCCGCAGCGCCTCGTCGCCGACTTCCTGGCGGAGCCGGAGGGGTACGTCGACGACGCGGACGCGGCCGCCATCCGGCGCCCGGTGACCCGCGCCTGGACCGTCGCCGACGTCCCCCTGCTGGACGAGGCTGCCGAACTCCTCGGCGAGGACGACCGGTGGGCGCGGGCTCGCGCCGAGCGCGAGCGCGAGACCCAGGTCGCCTACGCGCAGGGCGTGCTGGACGTGTCGTACGCCTCCCGGACCTACGAGTTCGAGGACAAGGACGACGACGACTCCGAGGTGCTGTCCGCGCACGACATCATCGACGCCGAGCGGTTCGCCGAGCGGCAGGAGGAGGCGGACCACCGCAGCGCGGCCGAGCGGGCCGCGGCCGACCGCACCTGGGCGTTCGGGCACATCATCGTCGACGAGGCGCAGGAGCTGTCGCCGATGGCCTGGCGGCTGCTGATGCGGCGCAGCCCGACCCGCTCGATGACCCTGGTCGGCGACCCGGCGCAGACCGCCGAGGCGGCCGGTGTCGGCTCCTGGGCGGACATCCTCGCGCCCTATGTCGAGGACCGCTGGGAGCACACCCGGCTCGGCGTCAACTACCGCACCCCGGCCGAGATCATGGAGCTGGCCGCGGCCGTGGTCCGCGCGGAGCGCCCGGACTTCGAACCGCCCAGCTCGGTCCGCTCGACCGGGGTACGGCCCTGGGTGCGCCAGGCGCCCGACGACCTTCCCGGCGCCGTGGCCGAGGCGGTCGCCGAACTCACCCCGGACGAGGGCCGCCTCGCGGTCATCGCCCCGCGCGAGCTGCACCGCTCCCTGGCCGCCCGGCTGGACGGGGTCACGGCGGGTGCCGAGCCCGACCTGACCCGTACGGTCGTGCTGCTCGACCCCCGCCAGGCCAAGGGCCTCGAATTCGACTCGGTCCTGGTGGTGGAACCGGCCCGCTACGGCACCAGCGACCTGTATGTCGCCCTGACCCGGGCCACCCAGCGGCTCGGGGTGCTGTACACCGGCCGGCTGCCGCGGGCGCTGGCCGAGGGCGCCACCGGGGTGTAGCGGTCGTCGTACGGGTCGGTGAGGCGGACGGCGGCGTGACCCGAACGGTCAGGCGGGCTTCAGCCAGAGTGTGGCCAGCGGCGGCAGGGTCAGCCGGATGCTCGCCGGGCGGCCGTGCCAGGCCCGGGGCTCCGGTTTGACGACATCGGGGTTGGTGACGCCGCCGCCGCCGTACCGCACGGCGTCCGTGTTCAACGACTCGTGCCAGGCCGGTACGTCCTCCGGGACGCCGAGCCGGTAGTCGTGGCGGACCACCGGGGACAGATGGGAGATCGCGAGGAGCGGGCTGCCGTCGGCGTCGAGGCGCAGGAACGCGAAGACGTTGTCGTCCGCCGCGTCCCCGGTGATCCACTGGAAGCCCGCGGGATCGGCGTCCCGCTGCCACAGGGCCGGCGTGGCCCGGTACAGCGCGTTCAGGTCCCGTACGAGATCCCGTACACCCCGGTGGTCGGCCTCGGCGCCGTAGGACGGGTCGAGCAGCCACCAGTCGGGGCCGTGCGTCTCGGACCACTCGGCGCCCTGGGCGAACTCCTGGCCCATGAAGAGGAGTTGCTTGCCCGGGTGGGCCCACATGAAGCCCAGGTAGGCGCGGTGGTCGGCGCGCTGCTGCCACCAGTCGCCCGGCATCTTCGACACCAGGGCCCGCTTGCCGTGCACGACCTCGTCGTGGGAGATCGGCAGGACGTAGTTCTCGCTGTACGCGTAGACCATCGAGAAGGTCATCTCGTGGTGGTGGTACTTGCGGTGCACCGGCTCGTGGGCCATGTATTCCAGCGAGTCGTGCATCCAGCCCATGTTCCACTTCAGCCCGAAGCCGAGCCCCCCGAAACCGCTCGGGCCCTTGTGGTGGGTGGGGCGGGTGACGCCGTCCCAGGCCGTGGACTCCTCGGCGATGGTCACCACGCCCGGGCAGCGCCGGTACACCGTGGCGTTCATCTCCTGCAGGAAGGCCACCGCGTCCAGGTTCTCCCGGCCGCCGTGCTCGTTCGGCGTCCACTGGCCCTGCTCGCGCGAGTAGTCCAGGTAGAGCATCGAGGCCACCGCGTCCACGCGCAGGCCGTCGATGTGGAACTCCTCGCACCAGTACACGGCGTTCGCCACCAGGAAGTTGCGCACCTCGCGGCGGCCGAAGTCGAACTCCAGGGTGCCCCAGTCGGGATGGGCGGCCCGCAGCGGATCGTGGTGCTCGTACAGCGGGCGCCCGTCGAACTCGGCCAGCGCCCAGTCGTCGCGCGGGAAGTGCGCCGGCACCCAGTCCATCAGCACGCCGATCCCGGCCTGGTGCAGCCGGTCCACCAGGTACCTGAAGTCGTCCGGGGTGCCGAGCCGGGCCGTCGGCGCGTAGAAGCCGGTCACCTGGTAGCCCCAGGAGCCGCCGAAGGGATGCTCGGCGACCGGCATCAGCTCCACATGGGTGAAGCCCATCTCCGTCACATACGCCGGCAGCCGGTCCGCGAGCTGCCGGTACGTCAGTCCCGGCCGCCAGGAGGGAAGGTGGACCTCGTACACCGAGAAGGGGGCCTCGTGCACCGGGGTGTCGGCGCGGTGCGCCATCCACCGGCCGTCGGCCCACTCGTGGTGCGAGGCGGTGACGATCGACGCGGTGGCGGGCGGTGCCTCCGTACGGCGGGCCAGCGGATCGGCGCGCAGCGTGTGCGAGCCGTCCGGCCGGGTGATCTCGAACTTGTACGCCTCGCCCTCGCCGATCCCCGGCACGAACAGCTCCCACACCCCGCTGGAGCCCAGCGAGCGCATCGGAAAGCCCGTCCCGTCCCAGAAGTTGAAGCCGCCCGCGATCCGCACCCCCCGCGCATCCGGCGCCCACACCGCGAACCGGGTGCCGGGCACGCCCTGATGGGTGGTGACCTGCGCGCCGAGCGCCCGCCACAGCTGCTCGTGCCGGCCCTCGCCGATCAGATGCAGGTCCAGCTCGCCGAGGGCGGGCAGAAAGCGGTAGGGATCGTCGGTGTCCAGGGCCGTCCCCTCGTACGCCACCCGCAGCCGGTACTCCGGCACGCCCGCAAGGGGCAGCAGCCCCGAGAAGAACCCGTCGCCGTCGTCGTGCAGCGCCACCGGCAGCTCGCCGGTGACGACCGCGACGGACAGCGCGTACGGCCGGAGGACTCTGAGAGCGACACCTCCGGGCACCGGGTGGGCGCCCAGCACGGAGTGCGGGTCGTGGTGGGTGCCGTGCAGCAGCCGTTCACGGTCGTCGGGGGAGACCGGTACGGACGGGGCGTGCTGCGAGGTGGCCGGCTTCTTGGTCGTCACGGACGAGCCTCCAGGTCTTCACGCGGCGAGGCGACGGATCGCCGAGAGCGGTACGGGGAGCCAGTCGGGCCGGTGCCGGGCCTCGTAGACGACCTCGTAGACCGCCTTGTCGGTCTCGTAGGCCCGCAGCAGCGCGGCGTCGGCGCGTGGATCGCGGCCGGTCACCTCCGCGTACCCGCAGCAGTAGGCGGCCCGGCAGACGCGCGCCCAGTCCGGCGCGGGCGGGCTCGCCGAGTGGGCCGCGTAGTCGAAGGAGCGCAGCATGCCCGCGATGTCCCGCACCGGCGGCTGCGGCAGCCGCCGTTCGGCCGGCGGCCGGGCCGGCTCGCCCTCGAAGTCGATCAGCGACCAGGCGCCGGAGGGCGAGCGCAGGCACTGGCCGAGGTGCAGATCGCCGTGGATGCGCTGCGCGGTCCAGGTGCGGTCGTCGCCGGCGAGTGAGGCCAGCGCCCGGTAGGCCGCGCGCAGCCCGCTCTCGTACGGCCGCAGGCCGGGCACCGCCTGGACGGCCGCCGCCAGCCGCTCGGTCATCCCGTCGGCCAGCGAGCGCAGCTGGGCGTGGCCGAGAGTGGCCGTCGGCAGGGCACGGGCGAGCGCGGTGTGCACCTCGGCGGTGGCCCGGCCCAGCGCCCGCGCCTCGGCGGCGAAGTCCTCGCCCTTGGCCAGCTCGCGCAGCGCCAGCTCCCAGCCGTCGCTCGCCCCGCTGATGAACGGCTGCAGCACGGCCAGGACGTACGGCTCGGTGTCGATCTCGGCGTGCAGCCAGGCCGTCGGCGCGGGCACCCGGGGGCAGCCCTCGCGGGCCAGCGCCAGCGGGATCTCCAGGTCGGGGTTGACGCCGGGCACGACCCGGCGCAGCAGCTTCAGGATGAACGTATCGCCGTAGACGACCGAGGAGTTGGACTGCTCGGCGGTCATCAGCCGGGCCACGAGAGAGTCGCGGATCTCGTGGCGCGGGTCCCGCTCGAAACGCAGCCCGCCGATGCGGGCCTGGGTGCGCAGGGCCTCCAGGAGCATTTCGGCGGGCCGGGGGTCGTACAGGGCCTCGTACACCGTGCGTCCGGCGAGCGGCCCGTCCTCCACATGTCCGATCAGCGCGGGCGCGAGCCGGGGCGGCAGCGCCTCGCGCACGCCTATGAGGAGCTGGTAGCAGTCCCCGGGGTGCGGCTCGGCGCCCAGCGCGGACGGCTGGTGGACGCGCAGCAGCAGATGGTAGAGGCCCAACCGGCCGTCGGGCGGCAGCAGTTCGGTGGCGGCCACGGGTGTGAACCCGGTGACCGGGCGCCCCTTGCCGGCGAACCAGCGCTGCCTGGGCAGCCACTCGCGCAGCAGGGGATCGAGCGAAGCGAGGAGGTGACCGGTCGTACGGGGGCTGTCGGAAGGGGTGACCGTGTCCGCCATGGGCGTCACATCCTTTCCCCGGATCGTCGGGGTGTTACTGATGCGTGCCCCGGGCGGGACGGGGGAAACCGGCCCGCCCGGAGCGGTTCTACGCCGCGTCCCGGCGCAACCGGAACCAGTAGAAGCCGTGCCCCGCGAGGGTGAGCAGATACGGCAGCTCGCCGATCGCCGGGAAGCGGACCCCGCCGAACAGCTCGACCGGGTGCCGGCCGCTGAACCGGCTGAGATCCAGCTCGGTGGGCTGTGCGAAGCGGGAGAAGTTGTGCACGCACAGCACCAGGTCGTCCTCGAACTCCCGGAGGAAGGCGAGGACCGCGGG